>NZ_JBSHAO010000008.1:77534-230245 GCF_053611545.1 Streptomyces sp. NPDC054796
GCCGTCGACCGTGTGCCGGGTGTCGAGCCGATCCCTGCGTACCGGGAACCGGCCCGGGGCCCTTGTCCGGGCGTTGGTCCGGTCTCTTTCGTGCCGGGCGCCGGCCCGGGTGCCCTGCGGGTGTCGGCGCGCTTCCGAGCCGGCGTCAGCCGGACCCGTACCGCCAGTGGCCTCGTCCAATGGCATTCTCCGCGCGTAGTTGACGGGTCACGCCTGTCACGCCAGTCTCGGATGCCACCCCACAGCGCATGGAGGAACCATGCTCGGACGAATGCCAGGGGCCGTTGCCGGCCTTGTCATGATCGCGGCATCTTTGCTGGTGGGCGGCAGTGCCGCCTCGGCCGCCGCACCCCCGCACGAGCGGGCGGCGCCCGCCGCCACCGTCGCGGACGGCTGCTACACCTGGCCGCGCACCCTCTCCGAGGGCGCCTCGGGCGAGGACGTGCGACAGCTCCAGATCCGCGTCTCCGGCTACCCCGGCAGCGGCTCGGTCCTCGCCGTCGACGGTGCCTTCGGGCCCGCGACCAAGGCGGCGGTCACCCGCTTCCAGCAGGCGTACGGGCTGGCGGCCGACGGAGTCGCCGGGTCCGCGACGTACGCGAAGCTCTACGCGCTCCAGGACGACGACTGCACCCCGGTCCACTTCTCCTACGCGGAGCTGAACAACTGCAACGGCGACTGGAGCGGTGGCGCCGTCAGCGCGGCACAGGCCAAGGCGAACGCGCTGCTCACCATGTGGAAGCTGGAGGCGCTGCGGCACGCGCTCGGTGACCAGTCCATCAGGGTCACCAGCGGCTTCCGGTCCAAGGCGTGCAACGACGCGGTGGGCGGGGCGCCCAGCAGCCGGCACCTCTACGGCGACGCCGCCGACCTGGGCTCGGGGCCGCATTCGCTGTGCACCCTCGCGAAGCAGGCCCGTGCGCACGGGTTCAACGGCATCCTCGGGCCCGGCTATCCGGGGCACGACGACCACACGCACGTCGATCACCGCTCCAGCCGCTACTGGTCGGCGCCCACCTGCGGCGTCTCCTGACGGCCCGGCTCCCCTTCCCCGTACCGAGTGAGAGGACCCCCATGGAACTCCCCCTGAAGAGACGCCTCGTGCGCGGCCTGACCGGAGCGGGCGCGGCCCTCGCGCTCACCGTCGCGGGCGCCGCCGCGGCGACCGCGGCACCCGCCGCGACGGCCACGACGGCGCCCACCTCCGCCTCCGCGCCAGGCGAAGCGCGGCTGCTCGCGAAGCTCACCCACGCGCAGGCCACCAGCAAGTTCCGCGCTGCGGGCATCACCTGGTCGTCCAGCGGCGGCTGCTCCGACCGCAACAACTCCACCTGCACGTCCTTCGACCAGATCAACTCCGCGACGGTCGACGGTGTGATCACGCTCAGGAGTGCCAGCGGCTGCGCGATCAACCTCACAGGCGGCACCGAGACGGGCCACGCCAGCGGCACGTACAGCCACTGGAACGGCTACAAGGTCGACTTCAGCCTCTCCAGTTGCCTGGACAACTACATCACCGGGAACTTCGCCTCCATTGGCGGCTCCAAGTGGAAGTCGGCCTCCGGGAACATCTACTACCGCGAGGGCAACCACTGGGACGTGACGTACTACAACTGCGGGGGCTGCTGACCGGTTCCCGGCGTCCCAGCAGCCCCCGCAGCCCGCCCCTCGGGCCCCTCGGGCCGCCCGTCAGAAGTCGTCGTCGAAGGAGACCGAGCCCTCGACGGCGACCTGGTAGGCCGAGGCGCGCCGTTCGAAGAAGTTGGTCAGCTCCTGGACGTTCTGAAGCTCCATGAAGGAGAACGGGTTCGTGGAGCCGTAGCGGACGGGGAAGCCGAGCCGGGCGAGCCGCTGGTCGGCGACGGCCTCCAGGTAGGCGCGCATGGACTCCGTGTTCATGCCGGGGAGGCCGTCGCCGCACAGGTCGCGGGCGAACTGCAACTCGGCCTCGACCGCCTCCTCCAGCATGGCCGTGACCTGCTTCTCCAGCTCCTCGTCGAAGAGTTCGGGCTCCTCCTGGCGGACGGTGTCCACGACGTCGAAGGCGAAGGACATGTGCATGGTCTCGTCGCGGAACACCCAGTTGGTGCCGGTGGCGAGGCCGTGCAGCAGGCCGCGCGAGCGGAACCAGTAGACGTAGGCGAAGGCACCGTAGAAGAACAGGCCCTCGATGCACGCCGCGAAGCAGATCAGGTTCAGCAGGAAGCGGCGCCGGTCGGCCTTGCTCTCCAGCCGGTCCATCTCCTCCACCGAGTCCATCCAGCGGAAGCAGAACTGGGCCTTCTCGCGGATGGACGGGATGTTCTCGACGGCCGCGAACGCCTCGATCCGCTCGTCCATGTCGGGCAGATAGGTGTCCAGCAGCGTCAGATAGAACTGGACGTGCACGGCCTCCTCGAAGAGCTGCCGCGACAGGTACAGCCGCGCCTCCGGGGAGTTGATGTGCTTGTAGAGGGTCAGCACGAGGTTGTTCGCCACGATGGAGTCGCCGGTCGCGAAGAAGGCGACCAGGCGGCTGATCATGTGCTGTTCGCCTGGCGTGAGCTTGGCGAGGTCGGCGACGTCGGAGTGGAGATCGACCTCCTCCACGGTCCAGGTGTTCTTGATGGCGTCGCGGTAGCGGTCGTAGAAGTGCGGGTAGCGCATCGGGCGCAGCGTCAGCTCGAAGCCCGGGTCGAGCAGGTTCTTCTGCTGTGCGGAGGCCCCGGACGCCGTGGTGGCAGCGGCGGCGGACGTGGCGGGGATTCCGGGGGTTCCGGTGGTTCCGGTGGTCTCGGGTACGGCGGTCATTACTGGCATGCCTCGCAGGACTCGGGGTTTTCCAGGGAGCAGGCGACGGCCTCTTCTGAGAGGCCGCCGGTCTGCTGGGCGGGTACGGGTACGGGCGCGGACGCGGGTGCCGTCGCATCCGTCGCGCCCGTCGCACCCGCCGTGCTGCTCGCCGCGCGCGCGATCCGCGTGGCGGGGCGCGAGCGCAGGTAGTACGTGGTCTTGATGCCGCGCTTCCAGGCGTACGCGTACATCGAGCTGAGCTTGCCGATCGTCGGCGACGCCATGAACAGGTTCAGCGACTGGCTCTGGTCGAGGTACGGCGTGCGCGCCGCCGCCATGTCGATGAGCGCGCGCTGCGGCAGCTCCCACGCCGTGCGGTACAGCTTCCGCACGTCCTCGGGGACCCACGTAAGGCCCTCGACGGAGCCGTTGGACTCGCGCAGCGCCTCCCTGGCGCGGTCGTCCCACAGGCCCTGCCGCTTCAGCTCCTCCACCAGATAGGCGTTGACCTGGAGGAACTCGCCGCTGAGCGTCTCGCGCTTGAAGAGGTTGGAGACCTGGGGCTCGATGCACTCGTAGACGCCGGCGATCGAGGCGATCGTCGCCGTCGGCGCGATGGCCAGCAGCAGCGCGTTGCGCATGCCGGTCTCCGCGATACGGGCGCGCAGCGCCTCCCAGCGCTCGGGCCAGGCCCGCTCGGAGGCGTCCGCGTCCGCGTAGTGGTCCGGGTGCAGCACGCCACGCGCCGTACGGGTCTCGGACCAGGCGGGCAGCGGGCCGTGCCGCTCGGCCAGCGCGGCCGACGCCTCGTAGGCGGCGAGCATGATCCGCTCGGCGATACGGGTGGAGAGCGCGGTGGCCTCGGGCGAGTCGAAGGGCAGCCGCAGCCGGAAGAAGACGTCCTGGAGGCCCATCACGCCCAGGCCGACGGGGCGCCAGCGGGAGTTGGACGTGGCCGCCTGGTCCGTCGGGTAGTAGTTGATGTCCACGACCCGGTCCAGGAAGGTCACGGCCGTGCGGACGGTCGCGTCCAGCTTCTCCCAGTCCATCGCCTCCTCCCAGCCACGGGAGACGTCCCCCAGATGGGCCGCGAGGTTGACGGAGCCGAGGTTGCAGACGGCCGTCTCGCCGTCGTCGGTGACCTCCAGGATCTCGGTGCACAGGTTCGAGGAGTGGACGACGCGGCCCGGCTCGGCCGTCTGGTTGGCGGTGCGGTTGGACGCGTCCTTGAAGGTCATCCAGCCGTTGCCGGTCTGCGCGAGGGTGCGCATCATGCGGGCGTAGAGCTGGCGTGCGGGGACGCGCTTGGCGTAGCGGCCCTCGGCCTCCGCCCTGCGGTAGGCGGCGTCGAACTCGTCGCCCCACAGGTCCACCAGCTCCGGCGCGTCGGAGGGCGAGAGCAGCGACCACTCGGCGTCCGCCTCGACGCGGCGCATGAACTCGTCGGGGATCCAGTGCGCGATGTTGAGGTTGTGGGTGCGGCGGGCCTCCTCGCCCGTGTTGTCCCGCAGCTCCAGGAACTCCTCCAGGTCCGCGTGCCACGTCTCCAGGTAGACGCAGGCCGCGCCCTTGCGCCGTCCGCCCTGGTTCACGGCGGCGACGGAGGAGTCCAGGGTGCGCAGGAACGGGACGATGCCGTTGGAGTGCCCGTTGGTGCCCCGGATCAGCGAGCCCCTGGAGCGGATGCGGGAGAAGGGGATGCCGATGCCGCCCGCGTGCTTCGAGAGGCGCGCCACCTGGTGGTAGCGCTCGTAGAGCGAGTCCAGTTCGTCCAGCGGCGAGTCCAGCAGATAGCAGGAGGACATCTGCGGGTGCCGGGTGCCGGAGTTGAACAGGGTGGGGGACGAGGGCAGATAGGCGAGCGAGCTGGTCAGCCGGTACAGCTCCGCGACCTCGTCCAGCGCCCGCTCCGACGCGTCCTCGGCCAGTCCGCAGGCCACGCGCAGCAGGAAGTGCTGCGGGGTCTCGATGATCTGACGGGATGTCGGGTGGCGCAGCAGATAGCGGGAGTGGACCGTCCGCAGCCCGAAGTAGCCGAAGCGGTCGTCGGCGCCGTCCTCGACGGCCCGCTCGACGAGCGCGTCCAGCCGCTCAGCGTGCGCCCGTACGAACGCGGCCGTGCCGTCCGCGATCAGGCCCTCGCGGTGGCCCGTCGCCACCGAGGCGGAGAAGGAGACCGCGCCCTGCCCGGCGGCCTCTTCGCGCACCGCGAGGGTCAGCAGCCGCGCCGCGAGGCGGGAGTACACCGGCTCCTCGCCGATCAGACCGGCAGCCGCCTCGCAGGCGAGCGAGCGCAACTCGCCCTCGTCGGCGCCCGGCTGGGCCCCGCGCAGCGCGGCGCCCGCGACCCGTCCGGGGTCGGTGCCGGGGAGGTCGGCGGTCAGCTCGGTCAGGGTGCGCAGCAGCGCGGAGCGCTTGGCGGACTCGGCGGGTCCGGCCGCGGTGGCCGGTCCGTTGGGTCCCGCTGCCCCGGCTGCCCCGGCTGATTCGGCTGCCCCGGCTGAGTCGGACTCCGCTTCGACGGGTGCTGCTGGTGCGGTCGTCACTGGACGTGCTCTCCCTCGCTCGGCTGGGGCCGTGCGGGGCGGTGCGCGGGGGCGCGTGCGGGCAGCCCTGACCGTCGCCCGCAGGGGCGGCACGGCACACCACGCAGCGTCCTCCGGCCCAACCCACGAGGCCCGGACGTCATCGATGCTGCCGACAGGTACTCGGACTCGCGGCGGGCTGCGCGTCATGGCACAGATCGGCCCATCGCACACCGTTGCGGGACAGTTCCGGACTCGCACCGGATTCCCCTGCGGCGACAGCGAGCACGAGAATACATGTTGTGCTGGCTTACGCACCCACCCCCATATCTTGTGTCGGTAGGGGGAACGCGCAGCGCCCCGCTGACGCGGAGGCGTCAGCGGGGCGCTGTGGGCCCGGCGGCCGGGCCAGGCGGGTTCGGGGGTGCCGAGGTGATCGCGGGGCGCCCCTGGGGTCAGTGGGCCGCCGTCCTGGCGCCCTCCCCGGAGCCGGCGCCCTCCGTCGTGGCGCCTGCGTCGTTGGCGTCCCCTGTGTCGTCCGCGCCCGTGGGCGGGGGCAGTTCCTCGCGGACGCCGGGGTCGCCCGCGTCCGCCGTGTAGTCGCCGGGGCTCGTCTCGTCGATGCCGTCGGGCGCCTTCACGGCGCGCAGCACGAGGGTCGCGACGACCGTGACGAGGACGTTCAGCACGAAGGCCGTCAGACCGATGTAGCCGATCTCGCCGATGCCGGGGATCGTCGCGTTGCTGCCGCCGAAGTGCTCCTGCGTCGGGCTGGCGACGCCGTACGCGGCGAGCGTGCCGTAGACCATGCCCACGGCCCAGCCCGCCAGCAGGCCCCAGCGGTGGAACCAGCGCGTGAACAGGCCGCCGACCAGCGCGGGGAAGGTCTGGAGGATCCAGATCCCGCCCAGCAACTGGAAGTTGATGGCCACGGTCTTGTCCATGCCCAGGACGAAGACGAGCGCGCCGACCTTCACCAGCAGCGAGACCAGCTTGGAGACCTTGGTCTCCTGCGCCGCCGTGGCGTTCGGACGGAGGAAGTCCTTGTAGATGTTCCGGGTGAAGAGATTCGCGGCTGCGATCGACATGATCGCGGCCGGGACCAGGGCGCCGATGCCGATGGCGGCGAAGGCCACCCCGGCGAACCAGTCCGGGAACATCTCCTCGAACAGCTGCGGCACCGCGAGCTGCCCGTTCTCCACGGTGATCCCCGCCGCGATGGCCATGAAGCCCAGCAGCGCCAGGAAGCCCAGCATCAGCGAGTAGAGCGGCAGGATGGTGGTGTTGCGGCGGATCACCTCGCGGCTGCGGCTGGAGAGCGTCGCGGTGATCGAGTGCGGGTACATGAACAGCGCCAGCGCCGAGCCCAGCGCCAGCGTCCCGTAGGCCCACTGCGCGTTGGGTCCGCTGGCCAGCTCGCCGCGCGGGGCGCCCGTGGCGGGGTTCTCCTCGGCGAAGTAGGCGCCCGCCTTGTCGAAGATCACGTCGAAGCCGCCGAGCTTGATCGGGATGTAGATGATGGCGACGGCGATGACGATGTAGATCAGCGCGTCCTTCACGAACGCGATCAGTGCGGGAGCGCGCAGCCCGGAGGAGTAGGTGTAGGCCGCGAGCACGCCGAACGCGATGAGGATCGGCAGGTCCTTGATGAACCAGTGCGTCGACTCCCCGCCGCCGACGCCCATCACGTCGAGCACCGCCTGGATGCCGACGAGCTGGAGCGCGATGTACGGCATCGTCGCGAGGATGCCCGTCAGCGCCACCGCCAGCGAGAGCCCGCGCGAGCCGAACCTGCCGCGCACGAAGTCCGAGGTCGTCACATAGCCGTGCTTGTGCGAGACGGACCACAGGCGGGGCAGGAAGGTGAAGATCAGCGGGTAGACGAGGATCGTGTACGGGACGGCGAAGAAGCCCGAGGCCCCGGCGGCGTAGATCGCGGCGGGGACGGCCACGAAGGTGTAGGCCGTGTAGAGGTCGCCGCCCAGCAGGAACCAGGTGACCCAGGTACCGAAGCTCCGTCCGCCCAGGCCCCATTCGTCCAGGCTCTGGTCGTTCTCGGCGCGCCGCCAGCGGGCCGCGCGGAAGCCCATGAGGGTCACGGCGGCGAAGAAGAAGAGGAAGACGGCGAGCGCGACGCCGTTGACACCGTCGTTCATCGCTCCGCACCGCCCTCGTGCGCCTCGGCACCGGCGGCGGCATGGGCGTGGGCGCGGCGGGCGCGCTGCTCGCGGCGGACCAGACCGTACGCGACGATCGTCAGCGCGCACGCGATCAGGACCCAGAGCATCTGGTACCAGTAGAAGAACGGGATGCCGATGAGGGTCGGTTCGACCCTCGCGTACGAGCCCACCCAGAGGATCGCGACGAAGGGGGCGAAGAGGCAGAGGCCCGCGACGACACGCGTCGGCGTGACGACGGGCCCTGGCCCGGATCTCTGGGGTGGTGCGGACATGACGCGGCTCTCCTGTCCTCGGATTCCCTGCGGGTCCCGCTGCGGGCCCCTGTATGTGTAATGCGCAGGAAATCTAGGTCAGGTGTTCACGTCATGGAACCTCCTGTCCGGAATACGGACAGGAGGTTCCCTTGTGCAAGTGACGCGGGGTCAGCAGCAGCGGAAGCCCTGACGGGGGTCGCCGTCCCTGGCGTCCGTGCGCTCCCGCTCGAAGTCGCGCCTGCTGGGCACCTCGGCCGCCGGGTCGTGGGCGCGCAGATGGGCGACGTAGCGGTCGTACGCGCTCTCGTCCGTCAGCTCACGCATGTACCAGCGCACCCAGCGCGCGCCCCGCAGCAGCGTCCGCACGGCTCACTCCTCCCGTCCCGTACGGGCACCGGCACCGCTCCCGCCACCGGCACCGGACCCGCCGTCGCCGGCGCCGGAGCCACCGTCCGCGCCCACAGCGGCCAGTTCCGCCTTCTCCTCCTTGGTGGGGATCAGCCCGGCCGGTGCCACGATCTTCGACGCGCGGTACTCCGCCTCGTGCAGCGTCGCCCCGCCCGGCGCCCGCATCGCCTTGACGCAGGTGCGGGCCGCGTCGGCGATCACCACGACGACCAGCAGCGCGAACAGCGCGGCCAGGACGCCGTCCACCGTGGAGTTGGTGACGACGGTCCGCATGTCATCGATGCTCTTGGCGGGCGCCAGTACCTCGCCCTTGTCGATGGCCGCCTGGTAGACCGAGCGCTGCTCGAAGAAGCCGACGCGGGGGTCGGAGGAGAAGACCTTCTGCCAGCTCGCGGTCAGCGTCACCACCGCGTCCCAGACCAGCGGCACGCCCGTGACCCAGGCCCACTTGAGCCTGCCGGACTTGATGAGCAGCGTCGTGGCCACCGCGAGCGCGACGGCGGCCAGCAGCTGGTTGGCGATCCCGAACAGCGGGAAGAGCTGGTTGATCCCGCCCAGCGGCTCATGCACGCCGACCCACAGGAAGTAGCCCCACAGGGCGACGACGATGCCGCTCGTCAGCCACAGCCCTGGCTGCCAGCTCACGTTGCGGAAGGGCTTGTAGACGTTGCCCAGGGTGTCCTGGAGCATGAAGCGGCCCACCCGGGTGCCCGCGTCGAGCGCGGTGAGGATGAACAGCGCCTCGAACATGATCGCGAAGTGGTACCAGAACGCCTTCATCCCGGCCCCGCCGATGACCTGGGAGAAGATCTCCGAGACGCCGACGGCGAGCGTGGGAGCACCGCCCGTGCGGGAGAGCAGCGACTGCTCCTCGACGGCCTTGGCAGCGGCGGCGAGCTGGTCCGGCGAGATCGAGTAGCCGAGCCCCGCGACGGCCTGCGAGGCCGACTGGACGCTGTCCCCGATGACGCCGGCGGGCGCGTTCATCGCGAAGTAGAGGCCGGGGTCGATGATGCTGGCGGCGACCATCGCCATGACCGCGACGAACGACTCCATCAGCATGGAGCCGTAGCCGATCATCCGGATCTGCGTCTCCTTCTGGATCATCTTCGGGGTGGTGCCCGACGAGATCAGCGCGTGGAAGCCGGAGAGCGCTCCGCAGGCGATGGTGATGAAGACGAAGGGGAACAGGGACCCGGCGAAGACCGGTCCGTCGCCCCGCGTGGCGAAGTCGGTGACCGCGTCCATCTTCATCGTCGGCAGGGCGACGACGACGCCGATCGCGAGGAGCCCGATGGTGCCGATCTTCATGAAGGTGGAGAGGTAGTCGCGCGGCGCCAGCAGCATCCAGACGGGCAGCACGGACGCGATGAACCCGTAGACCAGCATCCAGATGACCAGCGTGGACGGCGCGAGCGTGAAGGTGTCGGCCCAGGACGACTCCGCGACCCAGCTCCCCGCGACGATGGCGAGCAGCAGCAGCGCGACGCCGATCAGCGAGACCTCGCTGACCCTGCCGGGGCGCAGGATGCGCAGGTAGACGCCCATGAAGAGCGCGATGGGGATGGTCATCGCGATGGAGAAGGTGCCCCAGGGGGACTCGGCCAGCGCGTTGACCACGACCAGGGCCAGCACGGCGAGCAGGATGATCATGATGGCGAAGACCGCGATCAGCGCGGCTGCCCCGCCGACCGGGCCGATCTCCTCGCGGGCCATCTGGCCCAGCGACTTGCCGTCGCGGCGCATCGAGAAGAAGAGGACGACCATGTCCTGGACGGCGCCCGCGAAGATCACCCCCGCGATGATCCAGATGGTGCCCGGCAGATAGCCCATCTGGGCCGCGAGCACGGGCCCCACGAGCGGCCCCGCGCCCGCGATGGCCGCGAAGTGGTGCCCGAGCAGCACGCGGCGGTCGGTGGGGTGGTAGTCGATGCCGTTGTCGAGCCGTTCCGCTGGGGTGGCGCGCGTCTTGTCGACCTTCAGCACGCGGCGCACGATGAAGCGCGCGTAGAAGCGGTACGCGATGGCGTACGAGCCGAGGGCCGCCGCCACCATCCAGGCGGCGGACACCTCCTCGCCCCGCGCCAGCGCGAGCACGGACCACGCGCCCGCGCCGATCAGCGCGACGGCGGTCCAGATGACGATGGTTCTGGGACTGGCGGTGCGCATCGGCTCGCCCTCCGATACCCGAGATCATTGCGATGTCGGAAGGAACGTAGGGCAGTTCACGTGAGCTGCGCCATACCGGTGCGGTAACGCTGCGGGTCGGGTGTCAGACGGTCGTCAGGGTGGTGTCAGACGGTCGTCAGGGACGGCGGGCACGGACGGGCACGGGCGCGGGGTGGGGGCCCGATGCGGGGTGATGCCGGGTCGCCGCGTGGCGCGGAGGTCAGCTCTCCAGCCTGCGCAGGCGTTCCGCGTCGCAGGTGCGGGGGCAGGTGGCGCACGCCTCGTCGGGGCGCACGGTGTAGTGCAGGCAGCAGCCGATGCGGGTGCGGGTGGGGTACGAGCGTCCGTCGCGGCCCGTCAGCCGCCGGAATGCGGCGCCTCCGGGAAAGGGGGACACCGCGCCGGGCAGCACCTCGTCGGCCGCGCGTACGGCCCGTTCCTCCTGGCCGAGCACGCGGCCGAGGTACCAGATCCCGGAGACCAGGTCGTCCGCGACCATGCCCCACAGGGCGCGGGGGCCGCGCCGGGTCAGCGGGCCGACGGCCGCCAGCAGGGGGCGCAGATGGTCGGCGACGGCGGCCCGCAGCTCCGCGCGCAGTGCCTCCTCGTCGACGACGACCCGCGCCCCCGGCAGTTCGGCAGCGGCGGCGGGGTCGTCGGCGAGACAGGCGAAGCCGGTGCCGGGGACGACCTCCAGGGCTCCGGTCGTCAGATCGAGGCGGACGTCGCGGGTCCTGATACGCGGAACCCTGCGCTCCATGTACCAGGCGCCGCTCATCAGCAGCGCGACCGACCAGGCGTAGCCGTGCAGCGCCCGCGAGGCGGCGACGTCGGGCCGCGCCGTGTGCGCGAAGCGGTCGTGGATACGGGTGGCCTCCGCGCCCGTGAACGCCGCCAGCGTCCCGGTGTCCGTGGTCAGTTCCTCGCCGTCGGTCCAGTTGTGGGGGAGGGGGACGGGGTGGGCGGCGTCGGCGGCGGAAGCGGGTTCGGCGACGTGGACGTCGAGCGCCTCGCAGCGGGCGGTGAGACGGCGGTAGGTCAGGGCGAGCAGGCCCGGGGTGCCGCTCGTGAAGGGGTGGATCTCGGGTGTGCTCCGGGTCCCCGGGGCGGTGGTCATCGGTACTCCTGGTGGATCAAGATAGGGGTCAGGACAGGGATCAGGTGTGGATCAAGACGGAGGCGCAGGGCGGGAGTTGAGAAGGTAAGGCTAACCTTAGTCGCATGATCGGCAAGGCTCTGCCACGCATTCCGCCGCGTGTCGGGGCGTGCACAGGGAAGGATTTGCAGGCTTAGGTTTGCCTAACCTAATGTCCGGTTCCGTGTCCAGGACCGAAAGCGCGGCGCGAGCCGTACGGGACGCTCACGGCTGCCCCGAACCAGAAGGGGCGCAGCGCGTGCGGCTCTACCTCCTCGCCCTCAACCCCACCGACTCGGTCTCCCACGGCTTCCTTCCGGCGGCCCGGCGCCTCGGGCTCCGGGTCACCGTGCTCACCGACCAGCCCGCCGCGCACCGGGCGGCGGGGGCCGACGAGGAGGGGGAGGGGGAGGGCGAGGTGGAGGTGCTGGAGTGCGACGTACGCGACGTCCACGCCGTGATCACCCGGATCTCCACGCACCACACCCCCGACGCCGTCTTCAGCAACAGCGACCACCTCCAGACGCAGACAGCCCTCGCCGCCGCCTACTTCGGCCTCACGGGCAAGGACTGGCGCGCCGCGCTGCGCACCAAGGACAAGGCACTGATGCGCCGCCGCCTCGCGGAGACGGGCGCCGACACGGTGTGGTCCGCCGAACTCGCCGCAGGCCAGGACCCCGGGGAGCTGCGGACCCTGCCCGTCCCGTACCCCTGTGTGCTCAAGCCGCGCGAGGGCGTGGCCAGCGAGGACGTCGTACGCGCCGAGGAACTCGGCGAACTGGTGCGGCAGGCGCGGGGGATACGGGCGCGGCGGGGGGACGTGGCACTGGTCGTCGAGGAGTATCTCGACGGGGAGCTGTACACGCTGGAGACCCTGGGCGACGAGGGCGGCATCCGGCACGTCCTGGGCGGCTTCCACAGCGAGCTGTCCCCGCCGCCGCACTTCATCGAGCTGGGGCACACCTACGTGCCCGCGCATCCGGAGGACATCACCCGTCAGGTGCTGGCCCAGTTGGCCGCGCTCGGCGTCGGGTTAGGCGCCTGCCACACCGAGTTCGTCGTACGGGAAGGGCGGGCGCGCCTCATCGAGGTCAACTACCGGGCCATCGGCGACCAGTGCGATCTGCTGCTCGCCCGGATGCTGGGCATCCCGCTCTTCGAGCACATCCTGCGCACGCACCTGGGCGAGCCACTGGCCGCCGATCTCGGCGCACGGGAGAACGTCCGCGCCCGGGTCGTCTTCCCGCTCGCCGACCGCGCCGGAACGCTCGTCTCCGCGCCCGAGGCCGCCGAGCTGGAAGCGGACGGGGTACGGCTCGCCTACCGCCCCCTGCGCGCGACGGGCGAACGCCACGAGCTGTACCGCACCAACCGCGACTTCCTCGGCGTCGTCCGCGCCTACGGCACCGAAGGCACGGACCAGGCCACGGTCGACCGCGCGGTGGACGCCTTCCTCGCGGCACGCAGCTGGGAGATCGCCCCGTGAGCGCGACGCACCCGTCCGTACGGGGAGACGTGGCCGGCGCCGCTGCGCTCGAGGCCGAAGCGGAACTGCTGCTCCAGGTGCTCGACGCGCTGCTGCGCGAGGACGTGGCGGGACTGCGCACCCGCTCCCGCACCGTGCGCCGCGACGACGGCACATGGCTGCGCCTCGACGCGGGGGAGGGGCGCGGTGCGCTGCTGCTGCCCGTCGCCGAGGACGGGTTCCAGTGCGAGTGGCGGGCCCGGCGCCCGCTGCTGCTGCGCGAGGGCGGGCGTTCGCGCGATGACGGTGCGGGGGGCGACGCGCTCCTCACGTCCACCGACGAGGTCATCGGCGCGCTGCGCGAGCTCGCGGAGCCGCAGGACGCGCCCGGCTACGACGACTTCGCCGCCGAGTGCCGCGAAGCCCGTACGGCCGTGCGCCTCCATGCGCGTACGCGGCGGCGCGTGCTCGACGGGCTCGCGGCACGCTACGGCGACGATCCCGCGCACTGGACAGGGCTCGCCGCGGGGCTGGCCCACGACACGCTCGCGGCCCGCACCGACCACCCCGTCTACCCGACGGGCCGCGCCCGCACCGGGCTCGGTGCGGACGAACTCCGCGCCTACGCGCCCGAGTTCCACCCCCGCTTCACGCTGCGCTGGCTCGCCGTACCCCGCGAGGCGGTCACCCTGGCTGGCACCCCTGCCCCGGGCGCGGCCACGGGCACGGGGCGCTGGCCTGGCCCCG
This sequence comes from Streptomyces sp. NPDC054796, assembly GCF_053611545.1. NCBI lineage: Bacteria > Bacillati > Actinomycetota > Actinomycetes > Kitasatosporales > Streptomycetaceae > Streptomyces > Streptomyces sp. NPDC054796. Next base: position 91,190 of record NZ_JBSHAO010000008.1, read on the forward strand.
CCGCGCTCGGGCTGCCCGAGCTGGAAGGCACACACCTGGCCCTCCCCGTCCACCCCCTCACGGCGGGTGCCCCGCTGCGCGAGGCCCTGCGCGCCACGGGCCTGGCGGGGCGTGCCAGGCTCGCCCCGCACGGCTGCGTGGAGGTCGCGCCGACGCTGTCCATGCGTACCGTCGCCCTCGCCGCAGACCCGGCGCTGCACCTCAAGCTGCCGCTCGCCACCGCGACCCTGGGGTTGCGCAACCGTCGCACCATCAAGCCCGGCACGCTCGCCGACGGCGCCGCCGTCCAGCGGCTGCTCGCCGAGGTGACCGCGCGCGAGCCCCGGTTCCGTGACACGGTGCTGCACGCCGACGAGCGCGCCTACGCGCACGCGGGCCACGAACTGCTCGCCGCCCTCGTCCGCCGCTACCCGACGGGGCTCGACGGCTGCGTCGTCGCGCCCCTCGCCGCGCTGCTGAGCGAGGAGCCCGGGGGAGGGCTGCTGCTGGAGCGGCTCGCTGACCGCTTCTACGGCGGCGACCCGCTCGCCCTCCTCGACGCGCTCCTCACTCTCCTCCTCGACTGGCAGACCACGCTGCTGGGCTATGGCATCGCGCTGGAGTCCCACCAGCAGAACGTGTCCCTCGTCCTGGACCGCACGGAGCACGCGGACGGTACGGACCGTACGGGCAGCGCGGCGACCCGGCTGCGGCTGCTGTTCAAGGACAACGACGGGCCCCGTATCCACGCGGCGCGCCTGCGCGCCACCCTCGGCACCGCGACCGCCCCCGCACCCGCCACCCCCTTCGCGGACGCGCGCATCCTCACCCGCGACGATCGCCCCGTCATGGACCTGTTCACCACGATCACGCTCCATCTGTGCGCGGGCGCCTACGCGTTCGGGCTGGAGCGGAGCGGGCGCCCGGTGCGGGAGGCGGTGCTCGGGCTGGTGCGCGAGCGGCTCGCCGAGGCGGCGGTACGGCTGGGCACGGGGCCGGGCGAACCGGGTGCCGCGCTGCGCGCCCGCGTGCTGGACGCGCCCGCGCTGCCCGTCAAGGCCATGGTCTCGGCGGGGACGCTGCTGACCAAGGAGCGCTCGGGCGCGGCCGACATCAACAAGCACTACACCTCGGGCCCCAACTATCTGCGCCCTGCCGCCCCGTCGGACGGCCCCCCTTCGCCCGGCACCCGGTGACCCGGGCACCCACCGCCCCCGTACGACCCACGACCCACGACCCCCTCACCTCCCCGCTTCCTCCGCACCCGCACCCGCAGGAGCCGTCGATGCAGTCCGCCACCTCACTCGGCGCCGCCCACGACCACCACCACCCCGACCTCGCGGAACCCCCCGATCTCTCCGGCCGCCCCGGCCTCCCCGAGCCCGCTTCGGCCGCGCCGCGCGGGCTGCCCACCGCCGACGAGGCCGTCGCCCACACCCTGCTCAACTGCCTGCTGCGCGAGGTGTCGGGCCCCGAGCGCCAGACCGCCGTGCGCGGGGGACGGCTGCTGGTGCGGCTGCCGCGTCGCGGGGTGCTGCTGCGGGTGGGGCTGCGGCGTACGTCACTGCTCGGCGCGCACCGCTTCACGGGCCCCGTGGCCGAGCGGTGCGACGGCGGCTGGGCCGAGGTGGGCTGGCGTCGGCTCGCGGAGTACGCGCACGACGAGCTGTTCCTCCGTACGGGGCTGCGCAACGACGAGTTCGGCGAGCAGATCGCCTCCAGCCACCGGGGCGTCACGGCCGCGCTCGCCACCCGTACCCTCGAAGCCGCCCCGCACACCGCGCAGCGCCCGGACGACGCGTCCGATCCCGTCGACGCGCGCTACCTGGACTCCGAGCGCTCCCTCCTCCTCGGCCACCGCTTCCACCCCACCCCCAAGGCCCGCTCAGGCGACGCGCGCTCCTGGTCCGCCTACGCGCCCGAGGCCGGGGCTTCCTTCCCGCTGCGCCTGTTCGCCGTACGGGCCGGTCTGGCCGCGGAGGAGACGGCCGTCCCCGGTGCGGCGGCGCCGCTGGACCGGCTTCGCGGAGACGTACCGGACGGCTACGTACCGCTGCCCGCGCACCCCTGGCAGTACGAGCTGCTGCGGGAGCACCCCGGCCTGCGCGCGGCGCTGGAGCGCGGCGACGTCCTGGACCTGGGCACCGGCGGGCGGCCCTTCGCGCCCACCGCCTCCGTGCGCACGCTCTACGACGGCGAGACCTTCCTGAAGTTCAGCCTCAACGTGCGGATCACCAACTGTCTGCGCAAGAACTCCCGCTACGAGCTGTCCGGCGCCGTCGCGCTCACCCGGCTGCTGGAGCCCGCGCTGACGGAACTGGCCGCCCGCTTCCCCGCGGCGGCCGTCCTGCGCGAGCCCGCCTACCGCAGCCTCGCGCTCCCCGCCCCCGGAGCCGCCGACGGCACCACTGGCCGCGGCGAACCCGACCGCGCGCTGCTGGAGGGCTTCGGCGTCATCGTCCGCGAGGGCCTGCGGCAACGGCTCCTGCCCGGCACCACACCGCTGCTCGCCGCAGCCGTGGCCGACGAGTACCCGACGGGCCCGGCGCACGCCTCGCGACTGCTGGCGGGCGCTGGACCGCGCGCCGTGCTGGACTGGTGGAGCGCCTATCTGCGGCTGCTCGTCCCGCCCGTGCTCGCCGCCTACTTCGACCACGGCGTCGTCCTCGAACCCCACCTCCAGAACGTGCTGCTCTGCGTCGACGCGGACGGCGGACCTGTACAGGTGCTCTTCCGCGACCTGGAGGGCACCAAGCTGCTCCCCGGGCACCACGCCGAGGCGCTCGCCGCACTCCCCGCCGAGGTGGCGGAGCCGATGACGTACGAGGCACAGCGCGGCTGGGACCGCGTCGTCTACTGCCTGCTGGTCAACCACATATCCGAACTGCTCGCCGTGCTCGCCGATCTGCACCCCCGCCAGGAGGCGGCGCTGTGGGGCCGCGTCCGCGCCGTGCTGCGCGATTACGCGCGCCAGTACGGCTGTCCGCCCCAACTGAGCGCGCTGCTCGCGGGCGTACCGCTGCCCGCGAAGGCCAACCTCCTCACGCGCTGGGAGCGCAGGGCCGACCGCGAGGCGGGCTATGTGCGCCTGCCCTCGCCGCTGGCGGGCAAGGCCCTGTCCGGGGCTCCGTCCGGCACGGCCCGCACCGACCCCTGGAGCGACCGATGACCCCGCCCGAGCCCGCACCCGTACCCCGTACCGTCGAGCCCGCGTCCTCCCTCCCCCTCCCCGCCACGGTCACAGGGCGCCTCCGCTCGCTGGGCCCTGACGGGCTGCCCGCCTACCTCTACGACCTGGCCGCGCTGCGCGCGCACGCGTCGGCCGTACGGGCTGCGCTGCCCGAGCGCGTCGAGCTGTACTACGCGGCCAAGGCCAACCCCGAGGCCCGCCTCCTCGCCGCCCTGGCCCCCGCCACCGACGGCTTCGAGGTCTCCTCGGGCGGCGAACTGGCCCACGTACGCGCGGCCGTCCCCGGCGCCCCGCTCGCCTTCGGCGGCCCCGGCAAGACACCGGCCGAGCTGCACGCCGCGCTGGAGGCGGGCGTCGAGCGCTTCCACGTCGAGAGCGAGCACGAGCTGCGCGTGCTGGGGGAGCTGTCCGCGCTGCTGCCGCAGGGCCGCGAGGTGGCGGTGCTGCTGCGCGCCAACCTGCCGATGCCCGCCGCCGGTCTTGCGGGCAGCGCGCTCGCGATGGGCGGAGGGCCCACCCCGTTCGGTCTCGACCCCGACGGCCTCGCGAGCTGTCTGCGGCTGCTGGCCGAGGGCCGCTGGCCCCGGCTGTCGCCGCGCGGCCTCCACGCCCACCTGGCTAGCGGGCTCGACGCGACGGCGCTGCTCGCGGTCGCCGCGCACATCGTGGCCCGCGCCGAGGAGCTGACGGCCGCGTACGGCGTCGCGCTGATCGAGGTGAACGTGGGCGGCGGCATGGCCGTCGACTACGGCGACCCCGCGGCCCGCTTCGACTGGGCCGCCTACGGCGCAGGGCTCGCCCGCCTCCTCGCGGACCGCCCCGGGCTGGTGCTGCGCGTGGAGCCGGGGCGCGCGCTGAGCGCGTACTGCGGCTACTACGCGACGGAGGTGCTGGACGTGAAGGCCAGCCACGGCGAGGAGTTCGCGGTACTGCGCGGCGGCACCCACCATCTGCGCACCCCGGCGGCCAAGGGCCACGACCAGCCGTGCGCCGTCGTCCCCGTCGACCCGTGGCCGCACCCCTGGCCGCGCGGGGCGCTCGCGGGGGAGCGGGCCGGTCTCGTGGGGCAGTTGTGCACGCCGAAGGACGTGCTGGCCCGCGCGGCGCGGGTGGGGCCGCTGCGGACGGGGGACCGGGTCGTGTTCGGGATGGCGGGCGCGTACGCCTGGAACATCTCGCACCACGGCTTCCTGATGCACCCGGCCCCGGCCTTCCACTTCCTGGACGGGGACGTCAGCGGGGACGGGGACGTCAGCGGCGGCGGGGACGGGGCCTGACCTTGGCCGGGCCCGTCCCCGGCCGTTCAGGGCGCCGGGCGCTTGAGGTTGGCGACGAACTTGTAGCGGTCGCCCCGGTACACCGAGCGCACCCACTCCACCGGCTCGCCGTCCGTGTCCAGCGAGTGCCGGGACAGCATCAGCATCGGCAGCCCGACATCGGTGCCGAGCAGCCCGGCCTCGCGCGGGGTGGCCAGGGAGGTCTCGATCGTCTCCTCGGCCTCCACCAGGTGCACGCCGTAGACCTCGGCCAGCGCGGTGTAGAGGGAGGTGTACTTCACCAGGCTGCGGCGCAGCGCGGGGAAGCGCTTCTGCGAGAGGTGGGTGGTCTCTATGGCCATCGGCTCGCCGCTCGCGAGCCGCAGCCGCTCGATGCGCAGCACGCGCCCGCCCGTCGGGATGTCGAGCAGCACGGCGAGCCTGTCGTCGGCGGTGACGTAGCCGATGTCGAGGAGCTGCGAGGTGGGTTCGAGGCCCTGGGCCCGCATGTCCTCGGTGTACGAGGTGAGTTGCAGCGCCTGGGAGACCTTGGGCTTGGCGACGAAGGTGCCCTTGCCCTGGATGCGCTCAAGTCGGCCCTCCACGACGAGTTCCTGGAGCGCCTGGCGCACGGTCGTGCGCGAGGTGTCGAACTCGCTCGCCAGGGTGCGCTCGGGAGGGACCGGGGTGCCCGGGGGCATGGTTTCGGTCATTTCCAGCAAGTGCCGCTTCAGCCGGTAATACTTGGGGACGCGCGCGGTGCGCGTGCCGCCGTTGCCGTTCGCGGGTTCCGCCTCCCCCGCCGCGCCCTGCGCCGCGCCCCCGTCGCTGCTCATGGCACGCCTTCCCGAGTCGTGTCGTGCTGCCGTCACCGGCTTCCTCCGTGTACGTAGGGCCACATCGTGGCACGCGCGCGACCCAGCGGGGCGTCCCAGCTCAGATGTCGTTCCGATAACGGAAGCGACAGCGAGCTTTATACACCGTTGACACCCCTATAGGTCTAGGCCAAGCTGCGGGAACTGGTCTAAACCATTAAAGACCACATCCGGCGCGTAGGGGAGGATGCTGTGAAACGTGGGCTCATAGCCGCTGTGGGAGTCGCGGCTTTGACGGTGGGGGCCGCGGGCTGTGGGTCCGGGGACGAGGGCGGGTCCGGGGCCGACGGCTTCAAGGGCGAGACCCTGACGCTGTGGGCGATGGACGGCTCGACCCCGAAGCAGTGGGAGAAGGACGTCCGCAAGGCGTTCGAGAAGAAGACCGGGGCCAAGCTCAAGCTGGAGGTCCAGCAGTGGAACGGCATCCAGCAGAAGATCACCACCGCGCTCTCCGAGTCGGACCCGCCGGACGTGATCGAGGTCGGCAACACCCAGACCCCCGCGTACGCGAAGACCGGCGGTCTCGCCGATCTCAGTGACCTGAAGAAGTCGATCGGCGCCGACTGGACCGAGTCGATCAACAAGTCGGCGGTCTACGACGGCAAGCAGTACGCGGCCCCGTGGTTCGCGGTCAACCGCACCGTGGTCTACAACAAGAAGATCTGGGCCGACGCGGGCATCAAGGACACGCCCAAGACCCGCGACGAGTTCTTCGACGCGCTGGAGACCATCGAGAAGAAGACCGACGCCGAGCCCATCTACATGCCGGGCCAGAACTGGTACTTCTTCGACGGCCTGCTCATCGGCAACGACGCCGACCTGGTCAAGAAGCAGGGCGGCAAGTGGGTCTCCAACCTCGACGACCCCAAGGTCGGCGAGGCCATGGAGCTCTACAAGAAGTACGCCTCCTACTCCGAGGCCCCCAAGGACAAGGACGAGGCCACCCCGCAGCAGGCCGAGGTCTTCGCCAAGGGCAAGACCGGCGCGTTCATCGGGATGGGCTGGGAGGCCGCGACCGCGATCGAGGCCAACCCGGACATCGAGAAGGACGTCGGCTACTTCACCATCCCGGGCGAGACGGCCGACAAGCCCGAGGGCGTCTTCCTCGGCGGCTCCAACCTCGCCGTCGCCGCGGGCAGCGAGAAGCAGGAACTCGCCAAGGAGTTCCTCAAGATCGCGATGTCCGACAAGTTCGAGGGCGCCCTCGCCAAGGAGGGCGGCGTCATCCCGAACAAGCAGTCCCTGGAGGCGAACCTCAAGGGCAACGCCGCCGCGGAGGCCGCTGCGCCCTCCGTGCCCAGCGGCGGCCTGACCCCGCTCATCCCGGAGTGGGCCGCGGTCGAGAACCCGCCGAACCCGATCAAGACCTATATGACCGCCGTGCTCAAGGGGAAGTCCCACGCGGCGGCGGCCAAGGCGGTCGAGGGCGAGTTCAACAAGCGGCTCGCGCAGAAGCAGTAGCGCCCCACCGCAGCAGCAGTAGCGGAGCAGCGCAGCAGTAGCGCCGCCGCAGGACGGCACGCGGGACGGCATACCGGGCGGCCCCCGCACCCCAGGGTGCGGGGCGCCGCCCGCGGCCGGGCCGTCGGCAACTGGACCGTACGAGCTGGAGAGCAGATGTCAGTGCAGATCGGTGAGGCGCCACCGCCGGTGGACAGCGGGCCTCGACGGGAAGAGCGGGGCGGCGGCGCTCCGCCGGACAAGAGCGGGAAGCGGTCCAGATCCGCCCTGCCCTACCTGCTGCTGCTGCCCGCGCTGGCGGTGACGGCGATCGTCCTGGGCTGGCCGCTGGTGCGCAACGGCATGCTGTCGTTCCAGAACCTCAACATGACGCAGCTCATCCAGCACGTCACCGAGTGGAACGGCTTCGCCAACTACAGCGACACGCTGGGCAGCGAGAACTTCTGGCGGGTCACGGGCCGGTCGATGGTCTTCACCGTCGTCAACGTGGTCCTGATCATGGTCGGTGGCACCCTGACAGGGCTGCTGCTCGCCCGCCTCGGCGCCCGGATGCGGCTGCTGCTGCTCGTCGGGCTCATCCTCGCCTGGGCCATGCCGATCATCGCGGCGACGACGGTGTTCCAGTGGCTGTTCGCGCAGCGCTTCGGCGTCGTGAACTGGGTCCTCGCGCAGCTCGGCTTCACCTCGATGGCCGACTACAACTGGACCGGCACCCAGCTCTCCACGTTCTTCGTGATCTCGGTGCTGATCGTCTGGACGTCCATCCCCTTCGTCGCCGTCAACCTCTACGCGGCGACCACGACCATCCCCCGCGAGCTGTACGAGGCCGCCTCGCTCGACGGGGCCGGTGCCTGGAAGAGCTTCGTCTCCGTGACGCTGCCCTTCCTCAAGCCGTTCCTGCTCGCCACGACGTTCCTCGAAGTCATCTGGATCTTCAAGGCGTTCCCGCACGTCTTCGCGATCAACGAGGGCGGGCCCGACCGGCTCACCGAGACCCTGCCCGTCTACGCCTTCGTCGAGGGCGTCGGAAACCAGCACTACGGGATGGGCGCGGCGATCTCCATCCTCACCATCCTGATCCTGCTGGGCCTCATGTCGTACTACCTGCGCATCGTGCTCAGGCAAGAGGAAGAGGAGGGCGGGCAGTGAGGCGCTCACTCCTCGGCCGGATCTGGCCGAACGCGACCGCGCTGGTACTCTTCGCGGTCTTCGCGTTCCCCGTCTACTGGATGTTCAACACGGCCTTCAAGCCGAACCGCGACATCATCTCCGAGACCCCCGTCTGGTTCCCGGACAGTCCCACCCTCGAACACTTCACGACCGCGGTGAACGCCGAGCACTTCTGGTCACTGGTGCGCAACTCCGTCACCGTCACCGTCCTCGCCGTCGGCTTCTCGCTGGTCGTCGCGCTGCTCGCGTCCTTCGCCCTCGCGCGGATGCGCTTCAAGGGCCGCAAGGGCATCATCCTCACGTTCATGATCGCCCAGATGGCCCCCTGGGAGGTCATGGTCATCGCGATCTACATGCTCGTGCGCGACGCCGACATGCTGAACAGCCTGATCCCCCTCACGGTCTTCTACACGGTCATGGTGCTGCCGCTGACCATCCTGACGCTCCGCGGCTACGTGGCCGCGGTGCCCAAGGAGCTGGAGGAGTCCGCGATGGTGGACGGCTGCACCCGTACGCAGGCGTTCGTGAAGGTCATCTTCCCGCTGCTGGCGCCTGGCCTCATGGCGACCTCGCTCTTCGGGTTCATCACCGCGTGGAACGAGTTCCCCATGGTGCTCATCCTCAACAAGGACGCGGAGGCCCAGACGCTGCCCCTGTGGCTGTCGAAGTTCCAGACCGCGTTCGGCGACGACTGGGGCGCCACCATGGCCGCCGCCTCCCTCTTCGCCATCCCGATCCTCCTGCTCTTCCTCTACCTCCAGCGCAGGGCCGTCAGCGGCCTCACCGCGGGAGCGGTGAAGGGCTGAGGGGTCCTTCGACGTCTCCGCCGCCCCCGTCCGCCGCCGCGCCGCACCCCGGCGGCGGACGGGTCCGGACAGCAGCCAGCAGACAGGTCCAGCTCCAGCGAAGGGACCACGCGCCCATGACCACCCTCGTCCCCAGGACCGACACCCTCACCAAGGACGCCCTCGCCGTCCTCCAGCCGGGCTTCACCGGCACGCGCGCGCCCGCGTGGCTGCTGCGCAGACTCGAAGAGGGGCTCGCCTCCGTCGGCGTCTTCGGCCGCAACGTCGAGACCCCCGGACAGCTCGCCGCGCTCACCGCCGAGCTGCGCGCCGTCCGCCCCGACCTGCTGGTCGCCATCGACGAGGAGGGCGGCGACGTCACCCGCCTCGAAGCCCGCACCGGTTCCTCGTTCCCCGGCAACCTCGCCCTCGGCCGCGTCGACGACCCGGACCTGACCAGAGCAGTCGCCCACGAGCTGGGCCGCCGCCTCGCGGCCTGCGGCGTCAACTTCAACTGGGCGCCCTCGGCCGACGTCAACTCCGACCCCGGCAACCCCGTCATCGGGGTGCGCTCCTTCGGCGACGAACCCGAACTGGTCGCCCGGCACACCGTCGCCTACGTCGAAGGGCTCCAGGCGGCGGGCGTCGCCGCCTGCGTCAAGCACTTCCCCGGGCACGGCGACACCGCCGTCGACTCCCACCACGCGCTGCCCCGCGTCGACGCCGACCTCGACACCCTCCGCGCCCGCGAACTGGTCCCCTTCCGCGCCGCCGTCAAGGCGGGCACCAAGGGCGTCATGAGCGCCCACATCCTGCTCCCCGCGCTCGACGCGGCCCTGCCCGGCACCCTCAGCCCCGCCGCGCTGGGCGGGCTGCTGCGCGCCCCGGCGAGCGAGGGCGGGCTCGGCTACGAGGGCCTGATCGTCACCGACGGCATCGACATGCGGGCCATCGCGGGCACCTACGGCATGGAGCACGGCACCGTCCTCGCCATCGCCGCCGGAGCCGACGCCATCTGCGTCGGTGGAGGCCCCTCGGACGAGGACACCGTGCTGCGGCTGCGCGACGCGCTGGTACGCGCCGTGCGCGACGGCGAGCTGCCCGAGGAACGGCTCGCGGACGCGGCGGCGCGCGTGCGCGACCTCGCGCACTGGACGCGCGAAGCCGCCGCGGGCCCCGACGGCACCGCCGACGAGGAGGTCGGCCTGCGTGCGGCGCGCCGCGCCCTGACCGTCACCCGGCGCGCGGACGACACGCCCTACACGCCCCCGTCCCCGGAGCGCCCGCCCTTCGTCGCCGCCTTCACCCCGCTGGCCAACATCGCCGTCGGCGACCTGACGCCCTGGGGCGTGGCCGCCGAACTGGAGCGCCTGCTCCCGGGCACCGGGACGGCCACCTACGGCGCTGTCGAGGCTGCGGAGGACGGCACATCCGCGCTGGTGGCGAACGTGCTGGCCGCCGCGTCCGACCGTAGGATCGTCGCAGTGGTACGCGACGTGCACCGCCACTACTGGATGGCCGACGCGCTGGACACCCTCCTCGCGGCCCGCCCGGACACGGTCGTGGTCGAGATGGGAGTGCCCCAGGCGCAGCCCTCCGGGGCGCTGCACCTCGCCACCCACGGCGCGGCCCGCGTCTGCGGACGCGCCGCAGCGGAGGTCATCGCGGGCCGGGCGGCCGGCGCCTGACGGCCGCGGGGGCGGCGGGGGTCGCGGGGGCGCGAGCGAGCGGGCCCCGCAAGCCAGCAGCCAGCAGTCAACAGCCAGCAGCCACAGGAGGCACCCAGCATGTCAGCGCCGACAGCCTCGCCCATGGACGGATCCCCGCAGGTGCCGGGCCGGATCATGGCGGGCGAGATGGCCGAGCAGCCCGCCGTCCTGCGCCGCATCCTGGAGGAGGGGGCGCCCAGGATCCGCGAGGTCGCCGAGCACATCGCCGCGCGCAACCCTCGCTTCGTGCTGCTGACCGCGCGCGGCACGTCGGACAACGCGGCGCTGTACGCGAAGTACCTGCTGGAGATCCGGCTCGGCAAGCCCTGCGGCCTCACCTCCATGTCCACCACCACCGCCTACGAGGCCCGGCCCGACCTCACCGACTGCCTGGTCATCACCGTCAGCCAGTCCGGCGGCTCGCCCGACCTGGTGGCCTCCACCAAGGCGGCGCGCGAGGCCGGAGCCCTCACCCTCGCGGTGACGAACAACGCGCGCTCCCCGCTGGCCGAGGTCAGCGAGTTCCACATCGACGTCCTCGCGGGCGCCGAGAAGGCCCTCCCGGCGACGAAGACGTACACGGCGGAACTGCTCGCCCTCTACCTCTTCGTCGAGGGCTGGCGCGGCGGCGACGGCGCGGAGAGCGCCAAGGCGCTGCCAGAGCTGGCCGAGCGGGTCCTCTCCCGCCAGGACGAGGTCAGGCAACTGGCCGGGCGCTACCGCTTCGCCGAGCGCATGGTCCTCACCTCGCGCGGCTACGGCTATCCGACGGCCAAGGAAGCCGCGCTGAAGCTGATGGAGACCAGCTACATCCCCGCCCTCTCCTACTCCGGCGCCGATCTGCTGCACGGCCCCCTCGCCATGGTGGACAACATCTCGCCGGTGATCGCCGTGGTCACCGAGGGCAAGGGCGGAGAGGCGCTCCAGCCCGTGCTGGACCGGCTGCGCGACAGGGGCGCCGATCTCGTCGTCATCGGCAGCCAGGCCCAGACCGAGCGCGCCTCGGCGGGCTTCGCGCTGCCGACGGAGGGGCTGCCCGAGGAACTCCAGCCGATCCTGGAGATCATCCCGCTCCAGATGCTGGCCTACGAGGTGACCATCGCCCGCGGCCAGGACCCGGACGCGCCGAGGGCACTGGCGAAGGTGACGGAGACCCGCTGACGGGGAACGCGCGGCGGCCCGGAAAACACTTCGGGCCGCGGCGCGCGGGTGGGACCCTCAACCCGCCCGGCACCGCAGCCCGGAGCTCGGAGACTCCGGCGCAGTCAGGGCAGAGAGCGCCGTGAGCCTCGTTCTGCCCTCCTGTGCGGGGAGAGCAGAAGTTTCATCATGTGCCGAACCCCATGGGTTCTTTACCTGTTCATTGTGGACTAGACCAGTCTGACCTGTCCATGGCTTGAACGGACTTCTTGTCGCGTCCGTCCGCCGACGTTGATTCTTGCGCACGAGCGGCCCGTACGACAGCCATACGCGGCATCGCCCTCGAACGACCGCCGGTAGGCTCGCACACGTGCCCTCCATGAACGACCTCGTACGCCAGCACACCGCGCTCTCCGACACCGATCTGGAGTGGCTGCACCTGCTGATCTCCGAGTGGCAACTGCTCTCGGACCTCTCCTTCGCCGATCTCGTCCTGTGGGTCCCCACCCTCGACGGCACGCGCTATGTGTCCGTCGCGCAGATGCGGCCCAACACCGGGCCCACCTCGTACCAGGACGACATGGTCGGCCACCTCGTCCCCCGTGGCCGCCGCCCGCTGCTGGACGCCGCGCTCGACGAGGGCAGGATCGTGCGCGAGGGCGACCCGGAGTGGCGCGAGGAGGTGCCCGTACGCGTCGAGTCGATCCCCGTCCGCAGGGAGGGCCGGGTGCTGGGCGTCATCGCCCGTAACACCAACCTCCTCACCGTGCGTACGCCGAGCCGCCTCGAACTCACCTACCTCCAGAGCGCCTCCGATCTCGCCCAGATGATCGCCGCTGGCTCCTTCCCCTTCCCCGGCCAGCAGCTCGACATCGACCACATCCCGCGCGTCGGCGACGGTCTGATCCGGCTCGACGCCGACGGCGTCGTCCAGTACGCGAGCCCCAACGCGCTCTCCGCCTACCACCGGCTCGGCCTCGCCACCGACATCGTCGGCCTCCACCTCGGCCAGGCCACCGCCGACCTCGCGCCCTCCCGGGCCCCCGTCGACGAGGCGCTGGTGAAGCTGGCCTCCGGCTGGGCGCCGCGCGGGGCCGAGGTCGAGGCCAACGACTGCGTCGTCCAGTTGCGCACCATCCCGCTCAAGCCCAAGGGCATCCGCATCGGTTCGCTCATCCTGCTGCGCGACATCACCGAGGTGCGCAGGCGCGAGCGCGAACTGATGACCAAGGACGCCACCATCCGGGAGATCCACCACCGGGTGAAGAACAACCTCCAGACGGTCGCCGCGCTGCTGCGCCTCCAGGCCCGCAGGATGGACTCCGACCGTGGCAAGGAGGCGCTCAACGAGGCCGTGCGCAGGGTCGGTTCGATCGCCATCGTCCACGAGACGCTGTCGCAGACCCTCGACGAGCGCGTCGAGTTCGACGAGATCGCGGACCGGGTGCTGGCGATGGTGGCCGAGATCTCCCCGGGCCGCGTCAAGGGCTACCGCACGGGCCGCTTCGGCGTCCTCGGTGCCGAAGTAGCCACCCCGCTCTCGATGGTGCTGACGGAGGTGCTCCAGAACGCGCTGGAGCACGGCTTCGGCCCGGACCAGCAGGGCGCGATCGAGGTCGGCGCGGTGCGCGGGGGAGGCGTCGGCCAGGAGGAGGGGCGGCTGCTGGTCACGGTGCAGGACGACGGCAACGGGCTGCCGGACGGGTTCGACGCCAAGAGCGCGGGCAATCTGGGGCTCCAGATCGTACGGACGCTCGTGGAGGGCGAGTTGGGCGGCACGTTCGACATGGTCCCCGCGCCGGAGCGCGGCACCAGGGTGATCTTCGACCTGCCGGTCCCGGCGGAGAAGCGCGACAAGCGCGAGAAGGAGAAGTAGCCGGCCCTGAGGTGAAGGGGTGCGCGGGGGCGCCCCGGCGCGCGGGCGCCGTCGCGGAACATACGCATAGCACCGGGCCCCGTGCCCGTAACGGTGGACGTCTGAGCGTCTTCCGTACGGGGCACGGGGCCCGGTGCTATGCGTTTGCGTTGCGCTTATCGCGCATCGGGTGCACTGCGCGCTGCGGCTCGGGGGTGCAGGCGGTGCAGGGCTTCAGTCTCAGGCGGTCGCGGCGTTGTTCCGCGCCCGGTTGCGAGCGGCGCGGCGCTTCATCGCGCGGCGCTCGTCCTCGCTGAGGCCACCCCAGACACCGGAGTCCTGACCGGACTCCAGGGCCCACTGCAAGCACTGCTCCATGACGGGGCAGCGGCGGCAGACGGCCTTCGCTTCCTCGATCTGCAGCAGCGCAGGACCGGTGTTGCCGATGGGGAAGAACAGCTCGGGGTCTTCCTCGCGGCAAACGGCGTGGTGACGCCAGTCCATGGCTGCTACCTCTCCTCGTGTGGTGCGTACTTTGCTTGTGAATGTGAACGCTTTCACGAATCCCCCCACAAGGGAAGGGGCGCCGCCATGCATGTGATGAGGGTCCCACTGGAATGAGGAGGAGGATTCGGGCTCTCAAGGGGGCCTCCGTGAGGGGCCGTCCCGATCGCCATGAAGAGACTCGCAAACCTCGGCGACGGATACAACCCCTTGCGGAAACTTTTTTTTGAATCCACGGTATGGACTAGCTCACAGCCGTACTTCCAGTGGGTGGAGCCTGGTCTAAACGTTCGAGTGGAAGGACTTTCGGCCCTTCCACTTACACAATCACACGCAGTGCACGCCGTACGCCTGTGAAGCTCACGCTCTTTCGCACTCCCAGGTGGTCACCGTCCATCTGAAAGGGCAGTGGCACCTGGGAATGCAAGGTGAAGTCCGTCTGGTCGTGCAGCGTGATCGCGTGCTTGCCGTGAGGGCCGCGTTCGGGCGAGGACGTCAGGAGCTGGGTCGCGTAACGCGACAGCGCGGCGGGGGTCAGCCGGGAGAGTCCCAGCACGTCAAGGGCGGTGTCGAAGGAGGCGGCCGGCGTCGCGTAGACCGGGCGGTTGCCCAGATACGTCCACGGCGAGGTGTTGCACACTATGGACATCACCAGTTCTTCGACGGGCTCGGCGCCGGGCCGCTCCAGCGTGATCGTGCCCCCTCTGCGGTGCTGCTCCTGGAGGAAGGACCGCACGACCTGCCGGATGTAGAGCGCGTGTGTCGAGCGCTTGCCGCGCTCCCGCTGCTGCTCGACGCGGCCGACCACCCCCGCGTCGAAGCCGAACCCCGCGCAGAAGGTGAACCAGCGCGGCGGCACCCCCGCGTCGTCCGTGCCGGGCGCTCCGGACGCCACACCCAGGCCGACGGTGCGCTCACTGCCCTGCTGAAGGGCGTCCAGCAGGGCGCCCGTCGCCTCGACCGCGTGGTTGGGCAGGCCCAGCGCACGCGCGAAGACGTTCGTGGAGCCGCCGGGGACCACGGCCAGGCGCGGCAGGCGTTCTGGATCGGGGCCCTCGTGCAGCAGCCCGTTGACGATCTCGTTCACCGTGCCGTCGCCGCCGAGCGCGATCACCAGCTCGATCTCGCCGCTCTCGGCCGCCAGTCTCGCCAGCTCGCGGGCGTGTCCCCGCGACTCCGTGGTGGCGACCTCCAGCTTGAGATCGCTCGCCAGCGCGTGGGTCAGTACGTCGCGGGTGCGGGCACTGGTGGTGGTGGCTGCCGGGTTGACCACGAGAAGTGCGCGCATGGTGTGCAGCGTACATACCGGGTGGTACACCGGCCCAGCCCCGCACGTGGGGGCGGCAGGGGGCGGCGGGCTACCCTTCCTGTGTGAGTGAGAACCCCGCCTCCGACCACGTGCCCGGCACCCGTCCGCGACGGATCACGGCGGCTGCCGTGCTGACCGCGCTGGAGGGGGTGGTGGTCGCCGGGTTCGGCCTGGCCTCGCTGGTGCTGCTCTTCACCGACAAGCCCGACGACATGACGCAGGCCGTCACGATGGCGGTGACCGTGCTGGCGCTGGCGGCGCTGCCGCTGGCCGCGGCGCGCGGGCTGTGGCTGCGGCGCCGCTGGAGCCGGGGGCCTTCCATGATCGTGCAGTTGATGGCGCTGCCCGTCGGCTGGCAGATGGCGCAGAACGGCGGGATCTGGGTCGCCGCGGGAGCGGCCATCGCGGTGACCGGGGTGGCCGTGCTCTGCTGCCTCGTCAACCCGACGGCGACGGAGGCGCTGGGCATCGGCCCGCGCGACGCCTGACGCATGGCCGCCCGGGGACGGCCGGAGCCGCGGCGCCGGCGGGTGTGAGCGGGGGCGTGGCGTGGGCCGGTGAGCCCACGCCGGTGGTCGCCTATTCCTCGACGAGGAGCTTGTCGCGGAGCTGCGCCAGGGTGCGGGCCAGGAGGCGGGAGACGTGCATCTGCGAGATGCCGACCTCCTGGGCGATCTGGGACTGCGTCATGTTGCCGAAGAACCGCAGCAGGAGGATCTTCTTCTCGCGCGGCGGCAGCTCCTCCAGGAGGGGCTTGAGCGATTCGCGGTACTCGACGCCTTCGAGCGCGTCGTCCTCGGCGCCCAGGGTGTCGGCGACGGCCGGGGACTCGTCATCGGTGTCGGGAACATCGAGGGACAGGGTGCTGTACGCGTTCGCGGACTCCAGCCCTTCGAGAACCTCCTCCTCCGAGATCGACAGCCGCTGGGCCAGCTCGTGCACCGTCGGCGCACGGCCGTGCAACTGGGACAGCTCGGCCGTCGCCGACGTCAGGGAGAGGCGCAGTTCCTGGAGGCGGCGCGGGACACGGACCGCCCAGCCCTTGTCACGGAAGTGGCGCTTGATCTCACCGACGACGGTCGGGGTGGCGTACGTCGAGAACTCCACCCCTCTCTCCGGATCGAAGCGGTCCACGGACTTGATCAGGCCGATGGTCGCGACCTGAGTGAGATCGTCCAGCGGCTCGCCGCGGTTGCGGAAACGGCGGGCCAGGTGCTCCACGAGCGGCAGGTGCATCCGCACCAGGTGGTTGCGCAGTTCGGCCCGCTCCGGAGAGTTCTCCGGGAGCTTGCGCAGTTCGATGAAGAGGCTGCGCGCTCCGGCACGGTCGTGGGGGTCGAACTGCCCGGAGGGGCGGGCCGCTCCGTGCTCGTCCTGCCCCTGCTTCTCGTGCTGCTGCTGGTCCATCGCGTCCGCCCGCTCTGCCTGCTCCGGTCGCTGACTGCTGGGGTCGGCCGGGTGCGGCCGGGCCTGCTGCTCAGGGATGCCCGGGCCGGCCGCTGTCCCGTGGCGGCCCGCCCACAGCTCCCGTGCCTCGTGCTCGGTCACGATGCCCCTGGTCCCGCACCGCGCTTCTTGTGCAGGCTGATGCTGACCGTGCGGTCGTCCGACACCGCCGAGTCCACCTCTCCGGCCAGTGCCGAGAGCACCGTCCAGGCGAAGGTGTCCCGCTCGGGGGCGCGTCCGTCCGTCGTCGGGGCCGAGACGGTGACCCGGAGCGAGTCGCCGACGAGCTTGAAGACGCAGCTCAGGACGGAGCCGGGGACTGCCTGCTGGAGCAGGATCGCGCATGCCTCGTCCACGGCGATCCGAAGATCCTCGATCTCGTCAAGGGTGAAGTCCAAGCGGGCCGCGAGTCCGGCCGTGGCCGTACGCAGCACCGACAGATAGGCGCCCGCGGCGGGCAGCCGGACCTCGACGAAGTCCTGCCCGTCCTGCCCCACGGACTCACCTGCGATCTGGGACACCCTCACCTCCAAGGTGGCACAAGCCGGTTAGGCTCGTTCGCTGTTACGAGTGCGCTGGTCCGGGCCTTCCGAGGCGTGTCATCACCGCAGAAAGCTGACGGGCCGGCGCGATAGATGGTTCGGCTGCGACGCTATCGCGATCCGCGACGCGATGTCGCCCGTACGGATCTAGGTCGCACCATCTCGCAAGCGTCACCCATAGTAAACATATGGGCACTGTCTGTGGCTAGGGGTTGGGCGCCCGAAATCCGGGACGATTACTCTCCGTTGACACCGGCGAGCCTCCGAAGCGGCTCCCCTGACATCCGGAAGACCGTCCACTCGTCCATCGGTTCCGCGCCCAGCGACTTGTAGAAACCGATGGAGGGGTCGTTCCAGTCCAATACCCACCACTCGAAGCGTTCATAGCCCCGCTCGACACAGATTTCGGCAAGGGCTGAAAGCAGCTCCTTCCCGTGGCCCGAGCCGCGCGCCGAAGGACGCACGTACAAGTCTTCCAGATACACACCGTGAGTACCGGTCCAGGTCGAGAAATTCCGGAACCACAGAGCGAAACCAACCACATCACTCTCTGTGACCGATTCCGGGGCGGTTTCCGTGGTCGATCCCGCTTCGGCGGCCGGGGTCTCGGCGATCAGGGCGAAGACGGCGGGGTGCGGCCCGAAGAGCGCCTCGCGCAACTGTTCCTCGGTCGCCCTGGCATGCTCCAGCGCGCGCTCGTACTCCGCGAGTTCGCGGATCATCGCGTGGATCTCGGGGACGTCGGCTGGAGTGGCGGCTCGGATCATGCGGTGCAGGCTAACCGGTGGGTCTGACAGCGGGCCCGGCGGCAGGGGGCGGACGGGAGCGGGGTGGCGTGGGGCGGCGCGAGGGGGCGTCAGCCCGTGACGACCGCCGTGACCGTGGTCCCCGGCGCGAAGGCGCCCTCCTCGGCGAGCGTGGCGAGCCCGTACAGCAGCTTGGCCACGTACACGCGGTCGAGCGGCGGCAGCGCGTGCCGTGCGGAGAAGGCGGCGGCGAAGGCGTCCAGCTCCCCGGTCGTACGGGCGTAGCCGCCGCAGTGGAAGCGGTCGTCCAGGGACCAGTCGCCCCGTACCCCGCCGTAGGCCGCCTGCTGGAGGCGCGCGACCTCGCCGTCGAGGAAGCCGCCCTTGAGCACCGGTATCCCCAGCGCCCGCTGCCCGGGAGCCAGCCCCGCGGCGAGCCCGGCGAGGGTGCCGCCCGTGCCGCAGGCGACGGCCGCGACGTCCGTGCGGCCCCGCAGCTCCCGGCCGAGCGCCGCGCAGCCCTCGACGGCGAGCGCGTTGCTGCCGCCTTCGGGCACCAGGAACACGTCGCCGAAGCGTGCGCGCAGCTCGGCCAGGAACGTTTCGTCGGTCCTGCGGCGGTAGTCGGCACGGGAGACGAAGTGCAGCCGCATGCCGTCGGCGGCGCAGCGCTCCAGCGAGGGGTTCAGGGGGCGCGCGGCCAGTTCGTCGCCGCGGACGACGCCGATGGTGGCGAGGCCCAGGAGGCGGCCTGCGGCGGCGGTGGCGCGCAGGTGGTTGGAGTAGGCGCCGCCGAAGGTCAGCAGGGTGTCGTGGCCCGCCTCGGCCGCGGCCCGCAGATTAGGCGCCAGCTTCCGGTACTTGTTGCCGGGAAGCGCCTCGTGGATCAGATCGTCCCGCTTCAGCAGGAGCCTGACGCCCCGGCGTGCGAAGCCCTCGTCGCGCACGGGGACGAGCGGCGAGGGCAGGCGGGGGGCGAGCGCGTCGGGCGGCAGGGGCGAGAGAGGCGGGAGGGGCACCCCGCCATTCTCGCGCGGTGCGCGCCGCCGCGTACGGGCGGCATGCGCAGCCGGCCGGGCCCGGGTCGGGAGTGGGCAACCGCTCCGTCAGGGGGCACACCCGGACGGGGCCGGGGGGAACGGTTGCCCACACCCCCGTTCTCCATGCGGGGCGGGCCGGGGCGGCGGGCTGCTACTTGAGGCGGGCCGCGATGCGGGCGCGCATGTCGTCCATCGTGAATCCGCGCGGGTCGGACTTCTGGTTCGTCCACTCCAGGTGCCCGATCACCGAGCGCTCGTTCCACCCGTGGTGGCGGCAGAGCGCCGCGGCGGCCTTCTCGATGGCCTCCAGTTGCGCCTCCGGCCACGGGTCCTTGCCGTCGCCGAGGTTCTCGCACTCGAAGCCGTAGAACGAGCGGTTCCCGTCGGTGTTCATCTCGTTCGGCTTCGGCGGGTTCTTCTCCGCGATCACGGCCCGCAGCACGTCGTCGTCGCCGAGTCCTGCGTGGTTGGCGCGGCCGTGGCCCGTCAGATGGACCGTGCCGTCCTTGGTGATGCAGCCGTGGGCGAGCGGGCCGGGGAGCGAGGCGTGACCGTCGTAGATCAGGTCCACCGTCTCCTGGGCGCCCTGGGTGACGGTGTGGTGGATCACGATGCCGTGCACCGGGCCCCAGGGGCCCTTGTGGTTGCGGTTGTGGTTGCGCCAGTCGCGGACTTCCTCGACCTTCACGCCTTCCTTCTTGAGCGCTTCGACGAAGCTGTTCGCGGTGATGGGAGTCGCCATGTAAGCCCCCGTTTTCTCGTGGATGCCGTACGGATTGCCGTGTGTTCGTTGGGTGATGCCCTGCTTACGGTGTGCTTACTCCGGGACCTCCGGTGCGCTTGTTCCGGGACGGGTCACCGTAGGGCACCCTCCCCGGCGAGCACCCCCGCACGGGCGAGGAGCGCCTGCACACAGCGCTCGCGCGCGTACGGCCGCAGCAACTGCGGCATCCGCGCACGGGCGCGTGCCGCGCGCCCGGAGCGGACGAGGGCGCAGTCCTCCAGGAAGACCTGCCACGCCGCGCACGCCTCCTCCAGACGGCCGCAGGACAGCAGCAGTTCGGCCAGCTCGGCGTGGCTGACGGCGCGCGAGCGGCGCTCGCCCGCAGGGCGGGAGCGCAGCGAGGAGCGCAGTTCGCCGATGGCGCCCTCGCGGTCGCCGAGCTCCGCGCGCACCTGGCTGGACTGGTAGAGCAGCGCCGCGTCCTGGTACGTGCCGACGGGCTCGCCGTTCGGGCTCTCGGGGCCCGTGGTGAGGTCCACCGGGGCCCGCGCCAGGGCGTGTTCGGCGCGCCGCAGCGCGTCCAGCGCCTTGTCCCGCTCGCCCTCCGCCGCGCGGGCCACCGCGAGTCCCGCGTAAAGGAACGCGCGGGCCGAGGGCTCCGCGTCGGCCGGTGCCGCCTCGCAGGCGGCCTCGGCCAGCGCGAGGCTGTGGTGGCTGTGGCCGAGCTGGTGCGCCTGGGAGCTGAGGGCGCGGCGCACCAGAGCGACGCCCTCCGGATCGTCGCCCTCCCGCGCGAGTTCGGCCGCGGTGAGGAAGGCGCGCTGGGCCAGGCCGTGGCGCTGTTCGTCGGCGTACACGCGGGCGAGCAGATAGCTCAGCCGTGCCGTCGCCGCCAGCAGTTGGGGGTGGTGCGGTCCGTCCCCGCCGGTGCGCAGGCGGCGCACCAGCCCGGAGAGGCAGGCGGCCAGCGGGGTGCGGATGTGCCCGCCCCCGTGCCGGTCGGCCTGCTGGGCGAAGAAGCGCGCGTGCTCGCGCACGGAGGCGACCTCGTCCGGGCTGGTGCGCCGGGCCGGCCGCCCGCCGGGCCCGCGGTGCGGGCCGGGGAAGGCGGCGCGGGGCGGCCGGTGTTCGGGGTGGACGCGCGTAGCGGGCGCGCGGCCCGCAGGGCCGGGGGTGAGCAGCGTGAGCCGGTACGGGGCCGGGGGCGGGGTGTCGGCGCGGGGCGGGCCCACGACAGGGGCCGTCAGCGCCGCGAGCCGGTCGGCGGGATGCGCCGGTGCCGGTTCGGAAGTCGCCGCGGCCCGCTGTCGCGCCCCCGTGCCGGCGCGCGCCCCCGCGCGCGCCGGCCGCCGCCCCGGGCCGCCGCTGCGGCCGTCCCCCATGCCGAGGTCGGTCACGGGGACGGGGCGGCCGAGTCTCCGGGAGAGCGCTTCGGCGATGAGGCGCTGCACCCGTGGATCGGGGCGGCTGCCGCGTAGCCAGTGCGCCACCGACGTACGGTCGTAGCGCAGTCGCAGTCCCGCTTCGCTGCCCAGCGTGGCGATGGCGTGCGCGAATGCGGCCTGGGTCCACTCAGTCTCTTCCAGCAGCGCCCGCAGCGCGCTGTTCGGGGTCCGGCTGCGCCGGTCAGCGGACTGCATGGCTGTTGCCGAGTCGGAGTCGGATCGGGTCGTTCACGACGTTGAGCCTCCTCTGGGCGCCGTATGCGCCCTTGCGTACGGATTGCTTCCAGCCAAGCGCATCCGCACCGCCTGCGGGAGCATGTGCCTTACGCATGCGTAGGTGGGTCTTTCACACCCCGTGTGAACGGATGTCCGTTACTCTGCGAAACAAGAGATGGACGACCGGAGGGCGGGATGGAGCCCAACAGTCAACTTGACGCACTGCTTGACCAGTCCGGAGTTTCCCGGGCCGGTCTGGCCGCGAGAATCAACCGCCTCGGGAAAGAGGCGGGCGTCACGCTGCGTTACGATCACACGGCCGTGGCCCGCTGGCTCAAAGGGCAGCGCCCACGGGGCCAGGTGCCGGAGCTGATATGCGAGATACTCGGCCGCCAGTTGGAGCGCACTCTCACGCTGGCCGACATCGGCATGGCGGCGCCGCCCCCGGCGCCGGTGCAGGACGTCGGCGACGACGCGAGCCTCGGCCGGTTCGTCGAACGCTCCGCGGTGTTATGGCGCTCGGACCAACTGCACGCGGACTCGGTGGGCCCCTCGCTGCTGACGGGCGCCGCCGCCGTCGCGCCCGTGTGGGAGTGGGAGAACCCGCCCGAGGACCTGGACGTGTCGCACGCGGGGGACCTCCAGGTCGGTGAGTCCGACGTCGCCGTGCTGCACGCGGCCCGCAGCCACTACGAGCACCTGTACCGCAACGCGGGCGGCGTCGCCACGCGCCCGCGCGTCGTGGGCTTCCTGACGGCGGAGGTGGCGCCGCTGCTGCGCGGCACGTACGGGGACGAGACGGGCCGTCAGCTCTTCCGCGCCGCCGGGTCGCTGGCCGCGGTCAGCGGCATCTGCGCCTACGACGCCGACGCGCAGGGCCTCGCCCAGCGCTACTTCCACCAGGCGCTGCGCCTCGGAAAGGCGTCGGGGGACCGGCTGTTCGGCGGCTATGTCGTGGCGCTGCTCGTCAACCAGGCGCTGTTCCTGGGGGACAACCGGCGCGCCATCGCCTGCGCGGAGGCGGTGCTGCGCACGGCCGGGCCGCACGCGAGCCCGGCGCTGGCCACGGACCTGTACGCGATGCAGGCGAAGGCGTACGCGCGGCTGGACGACCGCAGGAGCGCGCACGGCTGCATGCGCTGGGCCGAGGCGTACTCCGAGCGCATACGCCCCGAGGAGGAGCCGGTGGAGACCGGCTACGTCCAACCCGGACTTGTGGAGGTGAGGCTGGCCGAAGCGTTGCTGGTACTCGGCGAGATCGGTGCCGCCGAGAAGTATGCGAAGGAGGCGGCCAGGGCACCTGCCCACGTGCGCGGACGGGTGAACCGGCTGGCCACACTCACCGATGTCGAGCTGCACAGCGGTGCGGCGGAGCGAGCCGCCGCGACGGCGGCCGAAATGGTCGGTTACGCGCAGGGCATCGAGTCGCAGCGGTTGCGCGGACGGATGCGGAAGGTGCGGGACCACTTGGCCCAGCACCCCGGGACGTCGGCGGCCCAGGCAGCGGAACTGATCGAAGAAGCGCTGCGCGTGCCCCTCTGAACGAGGGCACACCGCGTGCGGCGGGGGCCTGCCCCCGCTCATGGCGAGGACACTCCGCAGGCCGCGGAGGGGTGCCCCGCTCCGTGCGCCTCTGTCAGGTGGGCGCCGCAGCGTGTTGGGATGTGCCCAACTTTCGTCAGGAAGGGGGCACATACGTGCAATGGAAGAACCTGGGTGAACACACTGTGTATGAGAACCAGTGGCTTCGGGTCAACCTCGCGGACGTGGAACTGCCCGACGGCCGTCATCTGGACCACTATCTGATCCGGCTGCGTCCAGTGGCGATGGCCACGGCGGTCAACGAGCGGAACGAGGTGCTGCTGCTCTGGCGGCACCGGTTCATCACGGACAGCTGGGGCTGGGAACTCCCGGCCGGTGTCGTGGAGGAAGGAGAAGACCTCGCCGAGGCCGCGGCCCGCGAGATGCTGGAGGAGACGGGGTGGCGGCCGGGACCGCTGGCCCACCTCATGACGGTCGAGCCCTCCAACGGGCTCACCGACGCGCGGCACCACATCTACTGGGCGCAGGAAGCCACGTTCATCGGGCATCCCGAGGACGACTTCGAGTCCGACAAGCGCGAGTGGGTGCCGCTCAAGGAGACGCCCGACCTCATCGCACGGGGTGAGGTCCCGGCCGCGAACATGGCGGCGGCGCTTCTGATGCTCTACCGGCTCCGTTTCGGCTGAGCCGGGCGAGGGCCCGGCTCCGGTTGAGCCCGGCCATGGCTCTGCTGCTTCGACGGAGCCCGCCGAAGGGCCCGGTGAGGGTCCGGAGAGGGCCCAGGGCCCTGCCACCGGCCGGAACCCGCGGACGAGGACGTGCGTACTGCCGTGCCGACGGGCCGCGGCCCGATTCGGCGGCAGCCGCGCGGGCCTCGCCCACGAGGGACCGGCCGGCTGGTCCGCGCCGTGCCGCACGGCCCGCCCCGCCCGGCCCCGCCCGGCGAGGGCGGGAAGAAGCGCGGGGCGCCTGGCGCCGGGCGCGGGAGGGCGACGGTACGACGGCGCGACGGTGCGGGATCAGTGGCCCGAGGTGCCGCCGCCCCGCAGGAACGCGTCGCCGTTCTGGGCGATGTGCGCCTCCAGCGCCGCGAGCGCCTGCTGTACGTCGGCGGGCGAACCGCTGCCGCGCTGCTGTGCGTAGTAGGCGGCGCCGAGCTTGCGCAGCAGATCGTTGCCGGAGCGCTGCGCCTGGACCTCGCCCACCTTCTCCTTGCCCTGTGCGAGTCCGCGCTGTGCCTGTTCCTTGGCCCTGTCGAGGAAACCTGCCATGGCCCTGCCTCCCGGTGCTTCTGGTGCGGAGAGGGATGAGTGCCCTCGACCCGCCAACGTATGCGGTGATCAGCGGGTTCCCGGGCCGCCACCCCGGACACCGCAGCGGCCGGGGCAGGCGCGCGGGTGACGCGGCTCCGTGATCATGCACGGGACGCATAGTCACTGGCGGGCGCGCATTTCACGCGCCGGGTCATGAGTCTTAGCGTGGGGCGCATGACAACAGGCGATCCCGTTACCGGCGCTGCGCGCACGGCGCCGTCGGCGTCCACGGCCCCCACCGTGAGCGGCGCGTGCCCCCTGCCCGATGGGACGGGCGGGACGGGCGAGACGGGCGGGGCCGGTGGCCCGGGGGTGCCCGGAGGCCGGGCGCGGCTCGGTGCCGTCGGCATGGTGATCGGGAGCGCGCTCTCGCTCCAGTTCGGCTCGGCCGTCGCCGCGACGCTGTTCCCGCGCGCGGGCGCGCTGGGCGTGGTCGCGCTGCGGCTGGTCTTCTCGGCCGCCCTCATGCTGGCCGTGTGCAGGCCGAGGCTGCGCGGGCACTCGCGCGCCGACTGGGCCGCCGTCGCCGGGCTCGGGATCGCCCTCGGCACCATGAACTCGCTCTTCTACCAGGCCATCGACCGCATCCCCCTGGGCGCCGCGGTCACCCTGGAACTCCTGGGTCCCCTGGTGCTCTCCGTCGTCGCGTCCCGGCGGCTGCTCAGCCTGGTGTGGGCGCTGCTGGCGCTGGCCGGGGTGTATCTGCTGGGCAGCAGCGGGTTCGACGAGCTGAACTTCGCCGGGGTGGGCTTCGCGCTCGCCGCGGGCGGCATGTGGGTGGCGTACATCGTCTTCAACTCGCGCACCGGTGCCCGCTTCCCCAAGGCGGACGGGCTGGCCCTCGCGATGGGCATCGCGGCGCTGGTCAGCGCGCCCCTGGGCATCCTCGACGCGGGCGGCGCGCTGCTCGACCCGGTGACCCTGGGGCTCGGTGCCGCGGTGGCCGTGCTGTCGTCGGGGCTGCCGTACACCCTGGAGCTGTTCGCCCTGCGACGGCTCCCGGCCGCCACCTTCGCCGTGCTGATGAGCCTGATGCCCGTGGCCGCGACCCTGGCGGGCTTCCTGGTACTCGACCAGCGCCTGAAGCCGCTGGAACTGGTCGCCATCGCGCTGGTGATAGCCGCCAGCGCGGGCGCGGTCCGCACCTCCCGCACCACGTGACCCGTGCCCGTGAGGGGCGGGCCCGTGCCCACGAGGCGGCGGGCCCGTGCCCGGGGACGCCATAGGGTGAGGCGGTGAGCGAGCGGGAGACGGAGACGGTGACGTGGGAAGAGAGCACGGGTTCGGGTACGGGCGCGCGGGCGCGGACGCACCGGGCACGGTGGCGGTCCGAGAGCGGTGCGCGTCCGCCCGCGCGGGTGCGCGTCGCCGACGACCGTACGACGGCCGACGCCGCCTACAAGCTCGCCTGCGAGGGCACGGCGCTCCTGTGGCGCGGTGACTTCCACGGCGCGCGGCAACTGCTGAGCGCGCTGGGCCGCCGCGTCGACCGCAAGCCCGCCAAGCGGGGCGCCGACGCGCGCGAGAGCTTCCATCTGCACCGGCAGGCGCAGTCCCGTCGTGCCCGGATCCTCGGCATGCTGCTGGTCCCGCTGGAAGCGGACCACACCGTGCCGCTGCGCCGCGCCCCTGACGTGCGGGAGGCGTGCGCCGAGGCGTACGGGCCGCCGTCCCCCGACGAGGGGTCCTCCGTGCTCGCGCTGCGCGAGCTGCTCGGCCTGGTCGGGGCGCACGAGTGGAGCCGCAAGGGCGTGGCGATCCCGGCGCTCGGCGGTGACCGGGTGCATCCGGCGTACGGGGTCTTCTCGCCGGTGCGCGGCGAGTACGTCGACCTGGTGGCACGCGCCCCGCTGCCCGGGGGGACCCTCGCCTACGACATCGGTACGGGTACCGGCGTGCTGAGCGCGGTGCTGGCGCGGCGCGGGGTGGCGCGGGTGGTCGCGACGGACCAGGACCCGCGCGCGCTCGACTGCGCCCGCGCGAACCTGGGGCGGCTCGGCGTGGCGGA
The DNA here is from genome assembly GCF_053611545.1 of Streptomyces sp. NPDC054796. Classification (NCBI taxonomy): domain Bacteria; kingdom Bacillati; phylum Actinomycetota; class Actinomycetes; order Kitasatosporales; family Streptomycetaceae; genus Streptomyces; species Streptomyces sp. NPDC054796. The sequence continues at coordinate 117,445 of NZ_JBSHAO010000008.1, forward strand.
CCGGGTGGAGGTCGTCGCCGCCGACCTCTTCCCGGACGGGACAGGCGCCCCTGGCGCCCCCGCCGCCTCGCTGGTCGTCTGCAACCCGCCCTGGCTCCCGGCCAAGCCCACCTCGCCGCTGGAGCACGCGGTGTACGACCCGGGCAGCCGGATGCTGCGCGGCTTTCTCGACGGTCTGGCCGCGCGGCTCGCGCCCGGGGGAGAGGGCTGGCTGATCCTCTCCGACCTCGCCGAGCAGCTGGGCCTGCGGAGCCGCGAGGAGTTGCTCGGCTGGATCGGGGGCGCGGGGCTGCGGGTCGCGGGCCGCGAGGACATCAGGCCGCGGCACCCGCGCGCCGCCGACCGCGACGATCCGCTGTACGCGGCCCGTGCCGCCGAGGTGACCTCGCTGTGGCGGCTGCGCGCGGCCGGGGAGCCCGCGTAGCCACGTCGGTCCAGCGCCGCCTCGCGCCCCGCCCCTCCTCGTCGAAAACCGGATGCTCATCTCGCCCGACGCGACCCCGCTCGGCCCGGCGGAGCGGCACGGAAACGTGGTACTCGCCACGCTTCGCGCCCCTGGACGGCTCTTCCGGAGTCCGTTCGTCCGTGATCGCCACCTGTGTGCCCGTTCGGCCCTGGAGCGGGGGAAGTTGAAGCGGGGACAACTCATTTACGATCTCTTTGCCGGTTCCCGAGGACGCATCACCCCAGTCGCCCTCGGCCTCAAGGGGAACGACGGGTTCAGTATGATCACCGGACTTGATGGCGACTGCTGGACGCGGGCGGCTGACGCGGTCTCAGTGGAACTGAACCGCGAGCGCGCCGCCGCCGTCATCACCGTCATCGGGCCAGGGCCGGAGTACGAGGACCCGTACGGGGGGCCGGGCCCGGCTGCGGGAGACCGGCGGGGCGGGTCGTCAGCGCGTCGGCCCCGGCAACTCGTACGCCCCCACAACCACATCGCATTCCGCCACCCCGGCGCCGATCCGGGTGCGCGGAAGCCACCGGCCGCTGCACCGCGGCAGATCCTCGGCTCCCCGGCCGGTACGGCGCGAGAGCGCCGTGGACCGGCAGGACATCGTTAGGCAAGAGAGAAAGGCGGTCACCCCATGGGCCTCTCGCTGCTTCCGCGCAGGCGGTCGAAGAGCGGCGGCAGAGGAGCGGGGCTGCTGTCCAGGGTCCCCCTGACAGCCGGAGTCCTGGCCCTCGAAGTCGTGGACCCGATCGGGCATCCGCTCAACGGCGCCGACGTCACGATCAAGTCGAACACCAGCGGTCGGCGGGTGATGAAGGGCCGCACCGACCCGTACGGCATGTTCAACGTCGCCCTCCCGCCCGGCCGTTACGCCGCGCTGATCACCGTGGACGGGCTGCTGCCCGGGCAGTGCACGGTCGAGGTGACGGCGGGCGAGCAGGAGCTGGAGCGCGTCGAGCTGGAACCGGCGCGTCCGCTGGAGCCACCGCAGCCCGGCGTGTGGCTCTTCGACCCGCCGCACACCGCGATCCGCTTCATCGCCCGGCACGTCGGCATGGCCAACGTGCACGGACGCTTCACCCGGTTCGACGGCGGGCTGCGCATCGGCGAACGGCCGGAGGACTCCTACGTCGAGTGCACCATCGACGCCTCCAGCATCACCACGGGCAACAACACGCGCGACAACCACCTGCGCTCGGCGGACTTCCTGGACGTCAAGAACTACCCGTACATCCACTTCGCCAGCAACCGGTTCGCGAACCGCGCGGGCAACAAGTGGTCCGTCCAGGGCACGCTGACCCTGCACGGCGTCAGCCGCTCCGTCGCGCTGGATACCGACTACCTCGGCTTCGTCAACGGCGGCTACGGCGAGGAACTGCGCTGCGCGGCCAAGGCGACGGCCGAGCTGCACCGCGAGGAGTACACCCTCAACTGGCGGAACATGCTCGCCAAGGGCATCGCCGTCGTGGGTCCCACCGTCCAGCTGGAGCTGGACATCCAGGCGATGTACCGCTGCCCTGACACCCCGACCCCGCCTGACTGACCCTCGCGCACTACCGCTTCTCCGGGCCGTCCGCCGTGTGCGGGCGGCCCGGTCCTTTCGTCCGGAAAGCTCGGCGGGTGCACCCCGGTCGCACCCCGGGGGCGCGCCTTCTTTGCCCGCGCGGCCGGAGCGGAGGTGACCGCTCCGCGTTCTCCTGATGAGGGGGGCGCCCACCACGGGCGCCGGGTGGTGGTGGGGGGAGCGAGGAGCCCTGACATGAGGTTCATGCTGCTGATGTACAGCCGTCAGGAGGACTGGGACGCCGTGGGCGCCGTGGGCGAGACGGCGTGGTCCCGGGAGGCGCTCCAGGAGTTGGGCGCCTCCATGGAGGCCCTGAACAAGGAACTGGCCACGGCGGGCGAACTCCTGGACACGGGCGCCCTGGCGGCTCCCTCCACGGCCACGGTCGTACGGGCCAGGCCGGGCGGCTTCCCCGAAGTCGCCGAGGGCAGGCACCCGGACACGGGTCCCGGCGTCCTCGTCTGGTACTGGGTCGTGGACTGCGCGGGGCGCGAGCGTGCCATCGAGATCGCGGCCCGCGCCTCCGCCGTGCCCGGCCGGGGCGGCAGCCGCGGGAACACGCCCGTAGAGGTGCGGCCGATGGTGGACGAGGCGCCGGTGCGGACGGTGTAGGCGCGGGGACGGGGCGTGGACGGGGCGTGGTGCGAAGGTTTCACGCCAGGGTGTGTGGCTACACGGCGAACATGGCTGACAAGAAGACGAGTTCGCACGCGACCACCGGCAAGGCCGTGACGTCGGCGAAGCGCAAGACGGCCGGGAGCGGCACGGACGGGAAGGTCCCCGAGGGCGTAGAGGACGTCGGCAGCGTCACGCCGGGCGAGGCCAAGGACGCCGCGGCGGCCGGCAGAAGAAGGGTGGCCGAGGCGGCGGGCGCGCCGGGCCGCGCCGGACAGCTCGTCTCCCAGGGCGCCGCGGTGGCCAGGGAGAAGGCGGCTGCCGTGCCCGGCAAGGCCGTCGCGACGGCCAGCACAGCCTGGACCGTCCTGCGCGCCCGCAAGGCCGTCGCGATAGCGGCGGGCACCGGGGTGACGGCGGTCTGCTCCGCCTCCTACCTCGCCGGACGGCACGCCGCGAAGAGCGGCTTCGGCCCCCTGACCCGGGCGACCGGGGGCAGGATCTGACCCGCTCCCCTCGCGGGCCCGGACCTCCCCCGCCGCGCCCGCGCGCCCGGTTCCCTCGGCGCCCACGGCTTCTGCCGTGGGCGCCGAGGCGTGTGCGGGGGGGGAGAGGGGGGAGGGGGCAGGCCGGTGCGGGCCGCGAAAAGGGATATGGGCGTACGAACCATTGGGCTGAGCGGAGGACGCGGCGGCGGTGCGCCTTGGTGGTCCCGTACGCGCGGCTGAAGATGCGTTTCGGGCCCACGGGCGTTTCCAGGGGCCTGGCCTCCGCCGTGGCGGGGCCTACCGGAAACAGGGAATGAGGAATCGATGCGCAGAGCAGGAAAGGCCGCCCGTACGGGCCAGACGGCCGCGTTGACCGTGTCGGCCGCGCTGCTGGGCAGCGTGCTGGCGGCCCCGGCACTGGCCGCGGCTCCGGCCCCGGCGCCCGCCGCCAAGCGGACCGCGACGTGTGCGGAGATGAACACGCAGCTCTGGTCCTTCAAGGCCGAGCAGGTCGTGGCCGAGTGCCACGCCAAGCGTGCGGCCCGCGCGGCCGAGCGCGCCAAGCTCGTCGTCGGCAAGGCCCCCGGCAAGGAGGCCAAGAGCTACAGCCGTACAGCGCCGAAGCGCGCCCAGGGCTTCGCCGACCAGGCGATGGCGGCCAAGAACCCCTCGCGGGCGGCGAACAGGGCGTTCCGCACCTCGCAGGAGGCGGCGGCGCTCAGCGGCGCGATCGCCCCGGCCAAGAACCGCCCCCAGGGGGCGGTCCTCTTCGCCACGACCGAGGACAGGGGCTTCTCCGGCAACGGCCTGGAGGCCCGCCAGGCCGCCAGGAACGCCTGGAAGGCCGCCCGTCAGGCCAGCAAGGCCCACGGCAAGGACCGCCGCCTGAACATCGCCGCCGACCGCGCGGAGCTCCAGGCGTGGAAGACGGCGCGCACGGCGGGCTGGATCAAGTAGGCGGGACCCGTGCGGGCCCACGGGCCCGCACGGCGCGGAACCGGTGACGCCGACGGTGCCGGCCGACGCAGACCGACGCCGACCGACACCCGGCCGAGCCGGTGGAACCGCCGGAGAACCGGCCGCGGGGACGGGCCCTGGCCCGTCCCCGCAGCCGTGTGGCCTGCGGGTTCGCGGGGACGAGCGCGCGCCGGGGAAAGACCGGCGCGCGGTGCCCCGCACACGTGCCTTCGCGCACGCGGGGCACGCCTGTCCGGCCTCCCCCTCTGTCACCCCACGGTGTCGCCGGTTCGGGTCACAGCGCGATCATTCGCTCTACGGCCCGGGAGCGGCGGGGCATGCCCCCGTCGACAAGCGCCGTCGCGTACGGCCCTCCACGCGCCGGGCCGGCGAACGGCCGGTCCTCCGCGTGCCACGGGCCGCCTCGCGGAGGTACCGGCACGTTCACCCGAAGGAGGGCTCCAGTGGCCCCCATCACCCAGATCCTCGCTCACGTGCACACCGCGGACGTCGGAGGCGCTGATACCGGCGCCTGGGTCTATCTCGGCATCGGCGGACGGGAGTTCGTGGTCGACAGCACCGGCGCCGACTTCACCGTGGGCGCCAAGCAGGACTTCAGGTTCGGCGACGGCAACAACCTTGAGGAGCCCGAGTACAACGACCCCCGCACGCCTCCGCTGGACACCGACGATCTCGACTACTTCCCCGTCTACTTGCGCTTCGAGCCCGCCGGGAGCAACCCGCCCTGGTGCGTCGAGTGGGTGAAGGTCACGGTCAACCCGGAGTCGGGCCGGGCCCTGAGCTACGTCCATCCGAGCCTTGAGGGTGAGACGGACCGCAACAGGATCTGGCTGGACGACAGCTACGGCAAGGCCCTGTATCTGCGGCCCGAGCATCCCTTCACACCGACCACCCGGTCGGTGAAGTGAGGGGGCAGTACACCTGTCCGGCCGCCGGGCCCGGCCTCTCCGGGCCCGGCCTCTCCGGGCCCGGCGGCCGTTCGTCACCCGTCAGAAAAAATGAGGAGTTGACCATGTCATCCGTTGCTCTGACTCCACGACGCGTACGCCGTGCCGCCGCCGCGGTCGCCGCCGCGACTGTGCTCACCCTGGCCGGCTGGGGCTACACGGCGCCCCTGGCGCGGGCCGCCGACGTCGATTACGACTGCGACGAGGCGGCCCCCGGCGAGCAGAAGGGAACCGTGGTCGGCGAGGGCTGCTCACGCGTCGAGGGGGACCCGGGCGAGCCCACCCACATCGTCGTCGAGTACTACGGCTACGACTGGGCGTGCGCCCGGGTGGAGGTGCAGGCGAGCAGGGTCACCGGCTACGACTGCGAGGACGTCGGCGGCCAGGCCCGCCCCTGAGTCCCGTCGCACGAGGCCGTACGAGAGCGTACGAACACCGTGGGCCCGCTCCGGGCTCCCCGTCTCGCCCCGCTTCGTCCTCCTCCTCGGAAACGCAGACCGCACCCGTCCCGTCACGACACCGAACACGGTGCCGTGCGGGACGGGTGCGGACATGTGGGCCGTGCGGTCACGGGGACCGCGGGCCAGGGTGCCCAGCAGGGCTCAGCCCTTCTTCGTCTCCCAGAAGATCTTGTCGATCTGGGCGATGTAGTCCAGCGCCTTCTGGCCCGTGGCCGGGTCGGTCGAGCCCTTGGCCGCGCTGAGGGCCTTGAGGGTGTCGTTGACGAGCTGGTGCAGCTCCGGGTACTTCTCGAAGTGCGGCGGCTTGAAGTAGTCGCTCCACAGGACCGAGACGTGGTGCTTGGCCAGCTCGGCGCGCTCCTCCTTGATGGTGGTGGCGCGCGCACGGAAGTGCGGGTCCTCGTTGGCCTGGTACTTCTCCTGGACGGCCTTGACCGACTCGGCCTCGATACGGGCCTGGGCCGGGTCGTAGACGCCGCACGGCAGGTCGCAGTGGGCGCTGACCTGCACCTTGGGGGCGAACAGGCGGGAAAGCATAAAGCGTCCTTCCTCGTGATCGTCTTCTCACGTGCGAGATTACTCCGTGGGGGAAGCCTTTTCGCGTGTGCCCCCATGGGCTTAGGACAAAAGTCCAGTCTTGTGCTGGGACTGGCGGAGGAAGGACCGGAGGCGGAGGGCGACATGCCGGAGCGGGCGCGGGAGCAGGGCCAGCCTGGGCAGGGCGGGGCCGGTCCGCTGCGGAGGATCGGGCTCGCGGAGGTCTACAACCCCTCGATGCTGCCCACGCTGCGCCCCGGTGACCAGCTCATCGTCAAGTGGGGCGACGCCGTACGGGCGGGGGACGTCGTGGTCGTGCGGCACCCCTTCCAGCACGACCTGCTCATCGTCAAGCGCGCGGTCGAGCGCCGCGCCGGGGGCTGGTGGGTCATGGGGGACAACCCGGCCGTCAGGAACGACAGCAGGGAGTTCGGGGCCGTTCCGGACGAGCTGGTCGTCGCCCGTGCGTGGGTGCGGCTGCGTCCGCCGCGCGGGATTCAGCCCAACGTGTCATCCGTGGCCGGATGGGTGCTGGGCGCCGTGCGTCCGCTGGTACGGGTGCGCCCGCTGTCGCGGACACGGGCGCGTTCGGCCTCCGCCGCGCTCTCCAGGCGCTTCCGGGCGCGGTAGGCGGCCACGTTGGCGCGGGTCGCGCAGCGGTCCGAGCAGTAGCGGCGCGAGCGGTTCGTCGACGTGTCCAGGTAGGCGTTGCGGCAGGGGTCGGCCTGGCAGACGCCCAGCCGCTCGACGCCGAGGTCGGTGAGGTGGAAGGCGAGGCCCATACAGGCGGTCGCGGCGTACCCGGCGGTGGCGTTGGGCGCGTAGTCGGCCAGGTGCATGTGCCAGCGTGGGCGCCCCTCCTCGTCCAGGAACTCGTGCCCCGAGATCTGCGGGCTCGTCGGGAACTCCATCAGCAGCGAGTTGAGCAGGTCGACCGCGCGTACCTCGTCACCCTCCGACGCGGCCCCGAACACCGCGCGCAGCCGGGTGCGGACGGCGCGCAGCCGGGTCACGTCGGCCTCCGTGGCGCGCCGGGCCATCTGCTGGAGCGGACCGAACAGCTCGCGCACGGACTCGACCGTGGTGAGGGAGTCCTCGCCGCGCTCGGGCCGCTCGGTGTTGACCAGGCGCACCGCCATGTCCGAGTAATAGTTCAGTTCCACTTGTGGTCCTTACGGCTGCGTTCTAAGGTCGGTGAAGGTAGGTAATGGATGACTATGGTTTGAGGGTATTACGCCGAGGAGGGTTCATGTCGGTACGTACGGACGAGAGCGCGGGACACGCGAACGGCCGGACCTGGCAGACGTGGCAGGACAGTTGGGACCGCCAGCAGGAGTGGTACCTCCCCGACCGCGAGGAGCGGTTCCGCGTGATGCTCGACATGGTCGAGGCGCTCGTCGGGCCCGAGCCCCGGGTGCTCGACCTCGCCTGCGGTACGGGCAGTATCTCGGACCGCCTCCTGAAGCGGTTCCCCGGCGCCCGCAGCGTAGGCGTCGACCTCGACCCCGCCCTGCTCACCATCGCGCGCGGCCACTTCGCCGGGGAACGCCGGGCCCAGTTCGTCACGGCCGACCTCGGCGACCCGGCCTGGGTGGACAAGCTTCCCGAGGGCCCGTACGACGCCGTACTCACCGCAACGGCCCTGCACTGGCTCCAGACGGAACCGCTGCGCACGCTGTACGGGCAGATCGGCGGCGTCCTGCGCGAGGGCGGCGTCTTCATGAACGCCGACCACATGCCCGACGAGTCCACCCCGCGCATCAACGAGGCTGCCCACGCCTTCGACAAGGCCCGCCGCGAACGCGAGCGGGAGGGCGGCAGCCAGGACTGGATCGCCTGGTGGCAGGAGATGGCGGCCGATCCGGAGCTGTCCGGGGTCGTCGCCGAGCGCTACCGCATCTTCGGCGACCCAGCGGCGGGCGACCACGTGCACGGCGAGGTCCAGTCGGCGGCCTGGCACGCCGAGGCGCTGCGGTCCGTCGGTTTCGCCGAGGCCCGCCAGGTGTGGTGCTCCCCGGAGGACGGGCTGGTCCTCGGCCTGCGCTGAGCCTCCCCGGGTGCTCAGCCGCGGGGCGCCCTCCTCCGGGTGCCGTGGGAGGTGGGCGCCCCGCGCCGCGTGCCGCGCGCCGCTGCGTATGCCGCTACGTGCGGCGGTAGTGGGCCGGGGAGCCGTCCGTCGACGGGTCCTCGTACGTGCCCGCCTTGCCCCGGTCCACGTGGAAGGTCGTCAGCGTGGAGACGGCGGACGCGGGGTCCGTCAGCGAGCCGACCACGCGCATCGCCGTCGACCAGCGCCGCGCCGTCACGTCGTAGACCGCGTAGCCGTTGTGTCCGCCGTCGAAGTAGGCGAGATGCGGATTGGCCCGGCCCATCAGGGGGCCGTTCGCCTTGTTCCACTCCTCGTCGTAGGCGGCGGAGCTGACCGAGTGCGCCGTGAACTCCGTACCGATGACGGGGGAGTCCGCGTCGTCGAAGTCCGGGCGCACGTCGTCCACGAAGGCGGAGTGCCAGTCGCCCGTGATGACGACGAGGTCCTCCAGGCCCGCTTCGTGCGCGTGGGTCAGGACCTCTTTCCGCTCGGTGAGGAAGCCGTCCCACTGGTCGGTGAACATGAAGTCGCCGCCCGGCCTGCCCCGCAACTGGCTCAGCATGATCGAGTTCACCCAGCAGTGCCAGGCGTCCGGCGCCTCGTCGATGCCCCGCTTCAGCCACCGCTTCTGCGCGTCGCCCAGGATCGTCCCGTCGGGCAGGTTCTGCGCCGAGCGGTAGGAGCGCAGGTCGAGGACGGTGAGGTCGACGAGGTTGCCGTAGAGCCTGCGCCGGTGGATCACCGGGTCAGGGAGTGCCGAGGTGCCCTCGTCGCGGTGCGGCTGGTGCTCGTACCACGCCTGGTACGCCGCGTCCCTGCGCCGCTGGAAGGCCGCGTCGCCGCCGGTGCCGCTGTAGTCGTTGACGACCTCGTGATCGTCCCAGGTCAGATACCAGGGGTGCGCCGCGTGGGCCGCGCGCAGGGACGGGTCGCCCTTGTAGAGCGCGTAGCGCCTGCGGTAGTCGGCGAGGGTGAAGACCTCGGGGCTGTCGTGGTCGCGGACGTGATCGCCGCCGACGGGGCCGTGCTCGTAGATGTAGTCGCCCAGGTGGACCACGAAGTCCAGCTCCTCGCGGGCGATACCGCGGAACGCCGCGTAGTAGCCGTCGTGGAACGCCTGGCAGTTGGCGCCGGCGAAGCGCACGCGCGCCGCCGTGCCCAGGGGCGCCGTCTTCGTGCGGCCCACCCGGCTGGTTCTGCCGCGCGCGGTGAACGCGTACCAGTAGTGGCGTCCGGGGCGCAGGCCGCCCACCGGCACGTGGACGCTGTGGCCGAGCGTCGCGGAAGCGGGCACCGTGCCCCGCGCCACCACCCGTCTCAGCGCGCGGTCCTCCGCGACGACCCAGTCCACCTCGACCACCTCGGGCAGCCCCTGCTCGTCCGCCTCGGCGGCGAACGGCTCGGGCGCCAGCCGCGTCCACAGCACGACGCTGGTGGGCAGCGGATCGCCGGAGGCGACGCCGAGGGTGAACGGCGCGGGATCGTAGGACGCGCCCAGCTCCTGGGCGGCCTCCTTGGCCTGTGCGGGGGAGAGTCCGACGCTCAGCGGCCAGACGAGGTTGAGCGCTCCCGCCGCTCCGGCGGCCCTGAGCACATCGCGTCGGTTCAGCTTCACGAACGGCCTCCGGCGTGGGCGGGAGCGGGGACGAGGGTGAGGGAGAGGGCGTCGGCGTAGCCGTCGTTGGACGTGCCGCCGCCGCTGCGGGTGAGGACGAGCTGGAGCCGCGCCGTACGCGCGCCGGGCGGCAGCGCGGCCTCCGCCGTGCGCTCGACGAGCCCGGTGCGCCCGTCCCGCTCCTCCGGGGTGACGGGGCCGAGGACGGCGAGGGCGAGGGGCGTGCCCTTCGCGTCGCGGAACTCGACGGACAGGCGTGCGCCGTCGCCCTGCCCCGCGTATCCGCCGAGCCAGGCGCCCGCGCGGAAACGGACCCGGCCCGCGTCCACGGCCGCGCGGCCAGTGGAGCCGTGCGCGGGGAGCCTGACGTCCTGGACGAGGGCGGTGCGGGGCGAGTTCCCGCCCGAGAAGAAGCGGCTGCCGCGACGGGGCGGGCCCGGATCCCGCGGCGTGGGGTACCCCTCGGCCGTCCCGTATCCGACGAGGGCCGGCGCGCCCTGCGTCACCTCCCATCCCTCGACGGAGCGGACGGGCTCCGCCGTGCCGCCGGGACCGTGTTCAGCATCGCCGTTGACCACGAGGTTCACTGAGATGACGCCTCCAGTTATGTGAACTTGTCTGAACGAGTGGCGCCCTCGCGCCACGGGCGACATCCCAGCAGCACCTGGTGAACCAGCGGTGGCCGGGGCGGGAAGGCGCGCTCCGGCGCACGTCACGCGCGCCCTGTGCCCGCACCCGCCTGCACCTCACCTGCGCACGCGCACGCGCACGCCAAAAGGGCGGTACGGGACACCCGGCCCGTACCGCCCTTTTGGTCTGCCACCGTCACGCCGTCATCAGCGTCAGCGCCGTGCGATGCCCTCCGCGCGGGCCGCGGCGGCGACCGCCGAGGTGACCGCGGGTGCGACGCGCTCGTCGAACGGCGAGGGGATGACCTTGTCGGCCGACAGCTCGTCCGCGACCACGGCCGCCAGGGCCTCGGCCGCCGCGAGCTTCATGCCCTCGGTGATGTCCGTCGCCCGCACCTGGAGCGCGCCGGCGAAGACGCCGGGGAAGGCGAGGACGTTGTTGATCTGGTTCGGGTAGTCGCTGCGCCCGGTGGCCACGACCGAGGCGTACTTCTTCGCCACGTCCGGGTGGATCTCCGGGTTCGGGTTGGCCATGGCGAAGATGAACGCGCCCTCGGCCATGCGCGCCACCGCGGGCTCCGGCACGGTGCCGCCGCTGACGCCGATGAAGACGTCGGCGCCGTCCATCGCGTCCTCCAGCGAGCCGGAGAGGCCCGCCTTGTTGGTGAAGCCCGCCAGCTCCCGCTTGATGTCCGTCAGGTCCTCGCGCGCGGCGGTGACGACGCCCTTGCGGTCGCAGACCGTGACGTCGCCGATGCCCGCCTCGACGAGGATCTTGGCGATGGCGACACCGGCCGCGCCCGCGCCCGAGATGACCGCGCGCAGCTCGCCGAGCCCGCGCCCGCTCAGCTTCGCCGCGTTGCGCAGCGCCGCGAGCGTGACGATGGCCGTGCCGTGCTGGTCGTCGTGGAAGACCGGGACGTCGAGCCGCTCCTTGAGCCTGGCCTCGATCTCGAAGCACCGGGGTGCCGAGATGTCCTCCAGGTTGACGCCGCCGAACGACGGCGCGAGCCGGGCGACGGTCTCCACGATCTCGTCGGTCTCCCGGCAGTCCAGGGCGATCGGGACCGCGTCCACGCCGCCGAACTGCTTGAAGAGGATGGCCTTGCCCTCCATCACCGGAAGCGATGCTTCCGGCCCGATGTCGCCCAGGCCCAGCACCGCGCTGCCATCGGTCACGACGGCGACCACCTGGGACTTCCAGGTGTAGTCGTCGACCAGCTCGGGCTGGTCGGCGATGGCGCTGCACACCTTGGCGACGCCCGGCGTGTACGCGAGGGACAAATCGTCCGCGTTCCGCACGGGCACCGTTGCCTGCACCGCCATCTTGCCGCCGCGGTGCAGGGCGAAGGCCGGATCGATGACGTCTTCGCCCAGCCCGTCCTTCGAATTGACGATCTCCGCTGCCACTTGTCGAACCCCTTTGTCGAATCTGGTGAGGGTGACCGCTCCCTGGTTGAGGAACGGGCGGGCACCACGTCCGCTTCCCGAGCGGCGGATGGGCCGCCGTCCGGGGGGAGGTGCGGACGCCGGGCGCGCCGCACACGCGCCCTGGTCCCCGGGTGAGGGGTGTAATCGACCTTTCTACCCGACGAGGCCCGCTCGGGACGACCCGCTTGTTCCCCGGCCCCGTGTCAAGGGGGCGTAATGACGACAAAGCGCTGCGTGGGCGGCAAGATGTCCACACAGTGAGACCTGCCCGGCGTGACGTATGTCTCAGAGCGTCCCGTTCCGGAGCGCTTTGGGTGCTTGAGTGCTGCCCAGTACGCGCCCCGGGGCTGCCCAGTAATCGGAACCGGACCTCCGTTATCCGATTTTGACATCGATGGCACCCTGCATCCGCATGTCCGGATGGCAAGATGCCCCCACCCATACGCGGTCGCGACACCCGAAGGTGTGTGCCCGACCGATCGCTACTGCCTCATCCAGCAGGAGGATCCAGCATGACCGCAAGCACCCCCCGTCGCACGGCCGCTTCCCGGGGCCGGATACTCGCGGCCGGAGCCATCGCGGTCACCGGCGCACTGCTGCTGGCCGGTTGCGGCGACCAGACCGACGGCGGGGGTGAGGGCGGGGGCGCCACGAGCGACGCTCCGCTCTTCGACAAGCTGCCGAAGAAGATCCAGGACGAGGGCGTCATCAAGGTCGGCACGGACGCCGCGTACAAGCCCATGGAGTACAAGGACGGGCAGAAGATCGTCGGCCTCGACCCGGACATCGCGGAGGCGATGGGCAAGAAGCTGGGCGTGCGCTTCGAGTTCACCAACGGCACCTTCGACGGCCTCATCACCTCGATGCAGACCGGCCGCTTCGACATGATCATGTCGGCGATGACGGACACCAAGGACCGCCAGGAGGGCCTGGACGACAAGGGCAAGAAGGCGGGCAAGGGCGTCGACTTCGTCGACTACCTGACCGCCGGCTCCTCGATCCTGGTCAAGAAGGGCAACCCGGAGAAGATCGACTCCGTGGAGCAGATGTGCGGCCAGAAGGTCGCCACCCAGCGCGGCACCACCTCGCACGAGATCCTCAAGAAGCAGACCGAGAAGTGCGAGAAGGACGGCGAGAAGGCCATCTCCATCGAGCCCTTCGACACCGACGACGAGGCCCGCGTCCGGCTGAAGGCGGGCGGCGTCGTCGCGGACGTCTCGGACTTCCCCGTCGCCGCCAACGCGGCCAAGGCGGGCAAGGACTTCGAGGTCGTCGGCGAGCAGATGGAGTCCGCGCCCTACGGCATGGCCGTGAGCAAGACCAACACCGAGCTGCGGGACGCCCTCAAGGCGGCCCTGGACGCGGTCATCAAGGACGGCTCGTACGACAAGGCGCTCAAGAAGTGGGGCGTCGAGGACGGCGGGGTCGACTCGGCGAAGATCAACGCCGGCTCCTGACCGGACCGTACGGACGGAAGCTGAAAGGCAATTCCCGTGGCTGTTTCCAAGGACTCCGGGGGCTCCGGGGACGCGGCGCCCGGCGGCGGTACGCCGCCGGCGCGCACCGCGCCCGAGGCCATCAGGGCCATCCCCGTGCGGCACTACGGCCGCTACGTGTCGGCCGTCATCGTGCTCGCGCTGCTCGCGCTGCTCGTCAACGCCTTCGCGACCGCGGACCTCGAATGGGGCGCGGTCGGGGACTTCTTCTTCGACGACGAGATCCTCGAAGGCGTCAAGAACACCCTCGTGGTCAGCGTGCTGGCCATGATCATGGGCCTGGTGCTCGGCATCGTGCTCGCCGTGATGCGGATGTCGAAGAACCCGGTCACCTCCAGCGTGGCCTGGGGCTACATCTGGTTCTTCCGCGGCACGCCCGTCTATGTGCAGTTGCTGCTGTGGTTCAACCTGGCGCTCATCTTCCCGATGCTCAATCTCGGTCCGGTCTACAAGGACGAGATGACGGACGTGATGACGCCGTTCATGGCCGCCCTGCTGGGGCTCGGCCTGAACGAGGCGGCGTACATGGCGGAGATCTGCCGCGCGGGCATCGAGTCCGTGGACGAGGGCCAGGCCGAGGCGTCGCAGGCGCTGGGCATGAGCAACGCGAAGACGATGCGCCGCATCGTGCTGCCCCAGGCGATGCGGGTCATCGTGCCGCCGACGGGCAACGAGTTCATCAACCTGCTGAAGACGTCCTCGCTCTGCGCCGTCGTGATGTTCGAGGAGACGCTCCGCAAGGCCCAGAACATCGGCAACAACGCGGGCGCGGTCGTCGAGATGCTGCTGGTGGCGACCATCTGGTACCTCGCCATCACGACGGTGTTCAGCATCGGCCAGTTCTATCTGGAGCGGTACTACGCGCGCGGCAGCAGGCGGCAGTTGCCCGCGACGCCGTGGCAGAAGGTCAAGCAGAACGTGTTCACGTTCTCGCGCGGCACGGGTTCGGGTTCGGGATCGGGGGCCAAGGCATGACGGCGACGGCAATGGTGAAGGCCGAGGCCGTGCACAAGTCCTTCGGCCACGTCGAGGTCCTCAAGGGCATCGACCTGGAGGTCGCGCCGCGCGAGGTGTTCTGCCTCGTCGGCCCCTCGGGCTCGGGCAAGTCCACCTTCCTGCGGTGCATCAACCACCTGGAGAAGATCAACGCCGGGCGGCTGTACGTCGACGGCACGCTGGTGGGCTACCACGAGCGCGGCGGAAAGCTCTACGAGCTGCGCGACCGCGAGGTCGCGGCCCAGCGCCGCGACATCGGCATGGTCTTCCAGCGCTTCAACCTCTTCCCGCACATGACCGCGCTGGAGAACGTGATGGAGGCGCCGGTCCAGGTCAAGCGCGAGTCGCGGGCCGTGGCACGGGAGCGGGCGCGGGCGCTGCTGGACCGGGTGGGGCTCTCGGACAAGGCCGAGAACTACCCGTCGCAGCTCTCGGGCGGCCAGCAGCAGCGCGTCGCCATCGCCCGCGCGCTGGCGATGGAGCCGAAGCTGATGCTCTTCGACGAGCCGACCTCCGCGCTCGACCCGGAGCTGGTCGGTGAGGTACTGGACGTCATGCGCGGGCTCGCCGAGGACGGCATGACGATGATCGTGGTCACCCATGAGATGGGGTTCGCGCGGGAGGTCGGCGACTCGCTGGTCTTCATGGACGACGGCGTGGTCGTCGAGTCGGGCAACCCCCGGGACGTCCTGACGAACCCGCAGCACGAGCGGACGCAGGCGTTCCTGTCGAAGGTGCTGTAGCCGACGGAGGCGGGCCGGTCCGTCCTTGGACCGGTCCGCCCTCGGGCCGGTCCGTCCCCGTGACATCCGTCGCTTCGCGGAGCGGGGTCTTCAACGACCGGGCTACTCGGGCGTAGCGTCGGATCATGTTTGCTGCCTACGCCGCGCGCATCGACAAGGACCAGCCGCTCAACGGGCTGGAGTTGGGTGACCGCCCCGAGCCCACGGCCCCCGAGGGGTGGACGACGGTCGACGTGAAGGCCGCGTCGCTCAACCACCACGACCTGTGGTCGCTGCGAGGGGTGGGGCTGAGCGAGAAGTCCCTGCCGATGATCCTCGGCTGCGACGCGGCGGGCGTGGACGCCGAGGGCAACGAGGTCGTCCTGCACTCCGTCATCGGCCAGAGCGGCCACGGCGTGGGCCCGGACGAGCCCCGGTCGATCCTCACCGAGAAGTACCAGGGCACCTTCGCCGAGCGGGTGGCCGTGCCCCGGTGGAACGTCGTGCCGAAGCCGCAGGAGCTGTCCTTCGAGGAGGCGGCCTGCCTGCCCACGGCCTGGCTCACCGCCTACCGGATGCTCTTCACCAACGCGAACGTACGGCCGGGCGACAGCGTCCTGGTACAGGGCGCGGGCGGCGGCGTCGCCACAGCCGCGATCGTGCTCGGCGCGGCCGCGGGGCTGCGGGTCTTCGCCACCAGCCGCGACGCGGCCAAGCGCGAGCGGGCCGTGGAACTGGGCGCCGAGGGGGCGCTGGAGAGCGGCGCGCGGCTGCCGCACCGCGTGGACGCGGTGCTGGAGACGGTGGGCGCGGCGACGTGGTCGCACTCGGTGAAGTCGCTGCGGCCGGGCGGCACCCTGGTCATCTCGGGCGCCACCAGCGGCCCCAACCCGCCCGCTGCCGAGCTGAACCGGATCTTCTTCCTGGAACTGCGCGTCGTCGGCTCGACCATGGGCACCAAGGAGGAGCTGGCCTCCCTGCTGAGCTTCTGCGCCGCCAAGGGTGTGCGCCCCGTGATCGACTCGACGCTGCCGCTCGACCGGGCACGCGAGGGCTTCGCGAAGATGGCCGAGGGCGACCTCTTCGGGAAGGTCGTGCTCACGGTCTGAGCGTCGGGCCGGGCCCCTCACGTCACGGTGAGCAGGGCCCCGCGCCCTCCCGTTCCTCCTCCGTCCACTGTTCCTCTGTCACCACCGCGGTGCGCGCCAGCGACGTCAGGACGGTCACGGCCTCGGCGACGGTGGAGTCCACCAGCTCGCGGCACGTCGGCAGGTCCCCGATGACCCCGGCGACCTGGCCAGAGGCCATGACCCCGGCGTCCGTTCGGCCGTCCACCATGGCCGCCTTCAGCAGCATCGGCGTGTTCGCCGCGAGCAGCGTCTGGCTGAGGGAGAGGTCCTTGCCGTGGCGCAGGGCGCGCCCGTCCCGCAGCATGCGGCGCCAGGACAGCCCCGTCAGCCGCCGGAACGCGGCGGCGTGCCGCAGCGCCCGCAGGAGCGAGGCGGCGCGGCCCGAGGACTCCAGCGCCGCGACCATCTCGCTGCGCAGCATCCGGTGCGGGAGCCCGTCCACGCGGGTGGTGACGGTGACATCGGTGACGGCCGCTTCGAGGTAGCGCCGCTTGACGGCGTCGGGCACCGTCGACTCCGCCGTCAGCAGGAAGCGGGTGCCCATGGCCGTGCCGGCCGCGCCGTAGGAGAGCGCCGCGGCGAGTCCGCGCCCGTCGAAGAAGCCGCCCGCGCCGATGACGGGTATGCCGACGGCGTCCACGACCTGGGGGAGCAGCACGGTCGTGGCGACCTGCCCGGTGTGGCCGCCGCCCTCGCCGCCCTGCACCAGCACGGCGTCCGCGCCCCACGACTCGACCTTGCGCGCGTGCCGCACCGCGCCGACGGACGGGATGACCACGACACCGGCCTCCTTGAGCCGGGCGATCAGCTCGGGCGAGGGCGCGAGCGCGAAGGAGGCGACGCGTACGCCCTCGTCGATGAGCAGCCGTACGCGGTCTGCGGCGTCCGAGGCGTCGGCGCGCAGGTTGACGCCGAAGGACGCCCCGTCCGTGCGCGCGCGTACCTCCGTGATCGCGTCGCGGAGCTGGGGGAGCGTCATGGTGGCGGAGGCGAGGATGCCGAGGGCGCCCGCGTCGGCCGTCGCCGAGACGAGCCGGGGGCCCGCGACCCAGCCCATGCCGGTCTGGACGAGGGGGTGGCGCACGCCGGTCAGTTCGGTGAGCGGCGTACGGAGCGGGCCCGCGCCCGGCGTGGGCGGTGACGGAGGCGTGGGCGGTGACGGGGGCGGGGGCGTCATGGGGAGACCTCGCGCTCGCGTGCGGCGTGCGGGTCGATCACCTCGCGGATCAGGCGCAGCTCCTCGGGCGTGGGGTCACGGGTGTACGGCACCTCGCCCGCCCGCGGACCGCCGGAGCCGGGTTCGGGGAGGGCGAGGCCGAAGCCCGTGCGCTCCCGTACCTCCTCCACCGTCACCCCCGGGTGGACGCTCACCAGCCGCATCCGGTGGTCCGGCGTCGCGAAGTCGAGCACGGCCAGGTCCGTGACCACCCGGCGCAGCTCGTGAAAGCGGGTGGCGGAGGGACCCGCCTCGGCCGCGCGGTCGTAGCCGACCCCGCTGACGACGTCCACGCGCGGGACGAGGACGCGGGGGGAGTGGCGCGGTATCCAGTACGAGACCGGGTTGTTGAGGGTGTTGACCGGGGCGCCGCGTGCGCCGAGGAGCTGGCGCCTGGGGCGGTGCGGGTCGCCGATGGCGGAGATGTTCTGGTTGCCGTACTGGTCGAGCTGGCTCGCGCCCATCATCACGTGCCGCTTCCCGCCCGCGGTGAGCGTGAGGTGCTTGCGGTACGGCAGCCAGCCCTCGACGGTGTCCGGGGCCGAGTCCGGGCCGTGGTCCTGGGCCGTCGAGTCCGGGCCCTCGCGGGTCAATAGGGCCTCGCCGTCCGTCAGCAGCAGCTCAGGCGCGAACGTACGGCGGGCCAGCCGCGCCGCGATGCGGGGGACGGTGCCCATGGGGGCCGCCAGGATCTCGCCGTCGCCGCGCCACGCCTCGGCGCAGGCGATGACGCAGTGCTCGGCGCGGGTGACCCCGGGGACAGCGCTGTCCGGGGCCGACGTGTGCGGGTCCGACGTGTGCGGTGTCGCGGTCCTCTTCACTTGCGCTCCCCCTGGTGTGCGGTCTCGTGTGCGGCGCGGCCTTGCTCCGCCGCGAAGGCGTCGACCGCGTGCCGGTACTCCGTCTCGTCGCCCGAGAGGAAGCGCTCCGTGAACTCCCGCCACGCCTCCGGGTCCGCCGCCGCCTTCGCGTAGGCGCGCTGGAACGCCTCGTCGCGGCCGTAGTCGGGCGCGCACCCCGTGAAGTGGGCGCCGCCGGGTGCCCGTACGACCCCGGACACGTTCTGGCGCTGGAGCAGCAGCGTCTGGGGCGGGCCTTCGAGGCGGTCCGTGATCTCCTCGCAGGAGACGTAGGTGTGGGTGGCCGCCTCCGAGTACAGGTCGTCGAAGTACGGGTCAGGGCCCAGGTACTGGCCGTTCCCGCGCGGGTCGGCGCGGTTGACGTGCACCAGGGCCACGTCCATCGTCAGCGCGGGCGCCGCCAGCAGCTCCTCGCCGTCCTCGTACGGCGAGGTGACGGTGCGCAGCCGGGGGCTCCGGCGCAGCAGGTCGGCGCCGAGGCCCGCGCGTACGGGCAGGAAGGGCAGCCGCTGCGCCGCGGCCGTCAGCCCCGACAGGAACATCGCCTCGTCCCACTCCTCGAAGTCGAGGGCGCCCGACTCGCGCGCCGCTCGGAAGTGGGGTTCGAGGGGCACCGAGTCGAGGGTGACGAACGGTGCGACGAGCCTGCGCAGCCGTCCGGCGGCGGCCAGCAGCCCGACGTCGGGGCCGCCGCAGCTCACCAGCGTGAGGTCCTTCGCGCCGCCGCGCAGCAGGGCCCGTACCAGCGCCATCGGCTTGCGGCGCGAGCCCCAGCCGCCGATGCCGACGGTCATGCCGGACTCGACGCGGGCCGCGACCTCGTCGGCGGTGAGGACCTTGTCGGCAGGGCGGCCGGGGCGGCTGCCGGAACCGTCCGCTCCGGTGCCTGTGTGCGTGTGGTGGCCGGTGGTCATCGCGTCACTTCCCCTCGTGGGAGTGGGAGTTTCGGGACTCGCGGGACTCGCGGGGCTCGCGGGAGACGAAGGCGTCGCGGTGCGCGTCGGAGACGCCTTCGAGGTTGGCCTCGAAGGTGAAGCCCTGCTCGAAGCGGTAGCTGCGGCGCACGTCCACGGGGTCGATGCCGTTGAGGGCCTCCTTCGCGAGGCGCAGGAGATAGCCGTCCTTGGCGGCGATCGCGTCCGCCAGCTCCAGCGCCGCCGCCAGCAGCCGCTCCCGGTCGGGCGCGACGGCCCACACCGAGCCGTACCGCTCCAGCTCGCGCGCCCCGACGGTGCGCCCCGTGTAGTACAGCGCCCGCATCAGATGGCCGGGGACGAGCCGCGACAGATGCGTCGCCGCGCCGAGCGCACCCCGGTCCAGCTCGGGCAGCCCGAAGGTGGCGTCCTCGGTGGCGACGACGGCGTCCGCGTTGCCCACCAGGCCGATGCCGCCGCCCAGGCAGTGCCCGTGCACGGCGGCGATGACGGGCACCGCGCACTCGTAGACGGCGGCGAACGCCTCGTAGCAGCCGCGGTTGGCGCCGATGAGCGCCGCGTGGCCCCGCGTGCGCTGCATCTCCTTGATGTCGACGCCCGCGTTGAAGCCCCGCCCGGTGGCGGTGAGGACGACGGCGCGGTGGCGCGCGTCGCGGCCCGCGGCGCGCAGCGCGTCGGCCAGCTCGTACCAGCCGCTGACGGGCAGCGCGTTGACGGGTGGGAAGTCGACGGTGACGACGGCGACCCCGTCGTGCCCTTCCGGGCGGGAGGTGGAGACACCCATGGCTGGATCAGCTACCTTTCCACCTAACGTTTGTTTGGCGGACCATAGCAGCGGCCCCCTCACCGGGGAAGCGGACAGCTCGGCGGACGGCGGGAAGGGAGCCGGAGGATGACGGTCGCGCTCGTCACGGGCGGCACACGAGGGGTCGGCGCGGGCATCGCGCGGGCGCTCCTGCGCTCCGGCGCGGATGTCGTGGTGTGCGGACGCAGGGCGCCGGACAGCGCGGTCAGCGTGCGGGCCGGGCAGGATTCCGGCGACGGGGAGGGTTCCAGTTCCGGCGACGCCGAGGGCGTCCGCAGCGCGCGCTACCTCCCCCTCGACGTACGCGATCCCGCCGCCGCCGAGGAACTGTGCGCCCGTATCGCCCGCGAGCACGGATCGCTCGACGTCCTCGTCAACAACGCGGGCGGCACGCCCTTCCGCTACGCCGCCGAGGGAGCGGCGGCCCAGCACGCGCGGGTCATCGAGCTGAACCTCCTCGCGCCGCTCCACCTCTCCCGCGCCGCGCACGCCGTGATGCGCGCCCAGGAGGGCGGCGGCTCGATCGTGATGGTGGGCAGCGTCAGCGGCACCCGCCCCTCACCGGGCACGGCGGCCTACGGAGCGGCCAAGGCGGGCCTCGACAACCTCGCGCGTTCGCTGGCCGTGGAGTGGGCCGGTGACGGCGTACGGGTCAACACCCTCGTCCTCGGCATGGTCCGCACCGAGCTGACGCATCTGCACTACGGGGACGAGGACGGCGTCGACGCGGTCGCGCGCACCGTGCCGCTGGGGCGGCTCGCTGACCCGGAGGAGGTCGGCGACGCCTGCGTCTTCCTGTCCTCGCCCAGCGCCCGCTACATCACCGGCGCGTCCCTCGCCGTGCACGGGGGAGGGGAGCGGCCCGCGTTCCTCGACGCCGCGAACGTCAACAGGCCCTGACCGCGCGACCGATGCGAAGGAGAGCCCATGTCCGCCACACCGTCAGAATCCCCCGTCCCCGGCGGCCCCCGTATCGCCGAGGGACGGGTCGTCGTCGTCACCGGGGCTGGCCGCGGGCTCGGCAGGGCGCACGCGCTGGCCTTCGCGCGCGCGGGCGCCCGCGTCGTCGTCAACGACCTCGGCGTCGGCCTCGACGGCTCGGCCGAAGCGGACGACGCCCCCGCAGCCCTGGTCGCCGAGGAGATATGCGCGCTGGGCGGCGAGGCGGCCGTCTCGACGGACGACATCGCCACGAGCGAGGGCGCCGCACACCTCGTCCGCACGGCCCTCGACCGCTTCGGGCGCCTGGACACCCTCGTCAACAACGCGGGATTCCTGCGCGACCGCATGCTCGTCAACCTTGACGAGGACGACTGGGACGCGGTCATCCGCGTCCATCTCAAGGGGCACTTCCTGCCGATGAAGCACGCGGCGGCCCACTGGCGTGCGGAGGCGAAGGCGGGCCGCGTCCCCGAGGCACGCGTCGTCAACACCAGCTCGGGCGCCGGGCTCGCGGGCAGCGTGGGGCAGGGCAACTACAGCGCGGCCAAGGCGGGCATCGCGGCGCTCACGCTGGTCGCGGCGGAGGAGTTCGCGCCGTACGGGGTGCAGGTCAACGCGCTCGCCCCGGCCGCCAGGACCCGGATGACCGAGCGCACCTTCGCCGAGGGCATGGCGGCCCCCGACGACGGCTTCGACGCCATGGACCCGTCGAACGTCTCGCCCCTCGTCGTCTACCTCGGCTCCGCCGCCTCGCACGGCATCACGGGCCGCGTCTTCGAGGCCGAGGCGGGCCGGGTCACCCTCATGGACGGCTGGCGCCGCGCGGCCCAGGCGGACAAGGGCGCCCGCTGGGACCCGGCGGAACTGGACACGGCGGTACGCGGCCTCGTCGCGAAGTCGCCGGAGCCCGAGCGGGTGTACGGGGCGCGGGGGTGACGCGGGGTGCGCGTCGCCGTGGGCTGCTAGCACGGGCGGCGGGGCGCTGAGCTGCGGAAAGGTTTCCTGACACACGTTCGAGGGAGTCGTACGCCGATACGACCGCACCCGCCCCGCTAGCCTGGAAGCGTCGCTCCGTGACGAAGGAGGTCCACCGTGGCACTGTCAGCCCCCGAGTGTGGCGAGCGTGAGTCCGACGCGGTCATCGACGGCAGCAAGGTGCCGTCGGTGGAGGACGCCTTCGAAGCGTTTGACGCGGCAGCACCGGATGGGTGGCGCGTGGAACTGGTCGAAGGGGAGATTCACGTGGTGCCACCCGCCAATGGCGAGCATGAAGAAATCGTTTCCGAGGTCACGGGGCAGGTGCGTGACCATCACAAGGAGTTCGGCCGGTACACGGGGCTCGGGCTGCTCATCCCCGGCGCTTCTCCGACCGGCAAGATCATCCCAGATCTGGTCGTCGCCCCCAAGGGCTGTTTCAGCGACGCGCAGGAGTTCCACGATCCGTCGCCGGTGCTGCTCGTGGGTGAGGTGACGTCCCGCTCCACGGGGGACATCGACCGTGGGCCCAAGTTGCGCGGGTACGCGCGCGCCGGTATCCCCGTCTATCTCCTGATCGACCGCGAGGCCGACGAGGTGGTCGTGCACAGTGAGCCGAAGGGTGAGGAGTACACGCGGCGGGTCCAGGCGAAGTTCTCCAAGAAGATCGCGCTTCCCGAGCCCCTCGGCTTCGAGCTGGACACCGCCGAGTTCTGAGCCCCGGCCAGGAGCGAGGGGCGAGGGGCGAGGGCGCTACAGCCGCTCGATGATGGTGACGTTCGCCTGGCCGCCGCCCTCGCACATGGTCTGGAGGCCGTAACGGCCGCCGGTGCGCTCCAGTTCGTGCAGCAGCGTCGTCAGCAGCTTCGTCCCCGTGGCGCCCAGGGGATGCCCGAGCGCGATGGCGCCGCCGTTCACATTGACCTTGTCCGGGTCGCAGCCCGTCTCGTGGAGCCAGGCCAGCACGACGGAAGCGAACGCCTCGTTGATCTCGACCAGATCGATGTCGTCCATCGTCATCCCGGCCTTCCTCAGCGCGTGCGCGGTCGCCGGGATCGGCGCCGAGAGCATCCGCAGCGGATCCTCGCCGCGCACGGACAGCTGGTGGACGCGGGCACGCGGGGTGAGCCCGTGGACGCGGACGGCCTCCTCGGAGGCCAGCAGCACGGCCGAGGCCGCGTCGGATATCTGCGATGACACGGCCGCGGTCAGCCGCCCGCCCTCGACCAGGGTGCTGAGCCCCGCCATCTTCTCCGCGCTCGTGTCACGGCGCGGCCCCTCGTCCGTCGCGTGGTCCCCGTAGGGCACCGTCTCCCGCGCGAAACGTCCCCCGTCGATCGCCTCCACGGCGCGGCGGTGCGAGCGCAGCGCCCACCGCTCCATGTCCTCGCGCGAGATGTCCCACTGCCGCGCGATCATCTCCGCGCCGTTGAACTGGTCGACGGGCGCGTCCCCGTAGCGGGCCCGCCAGCCCCGTGAGCCGTGGAACGGGCCCTCCGTGAGGCCCAGGGGTACGGCCGCCTCGCGCGAGGCGTAGGCGATCGGGACCTGCGACATGTTCTGCACGCCGCCCGCGACCACCAGCTCGGCCGTGCCCGACAGGACCGCCTGCGCGGCGAAGTGCACCGCCTGCTGCGACGAACCGCACTGCCGGTCCACGGTGACCCCGGGGACGGACTCGGGCAGCCCGGCCGCCAGCCAGCTCGTCCGCGCGATGTCGCCCGCCTGCGGGCCCACCGTGTCCAGGCAGCCGAAGACGACGTCCTCGACGGCCTCCGGATCGGCGCCCGAGCGTTCCATCAGCGTGCCGAGCACATGCGCGCCCAAGTCCGCCGGGTGGACGCCCGACAGGGCGCCGCCCCGCTTGCCGACGGGGGTGCGCACCGCCTCGACCACGTACGCCTCGCCTGCTCCGCCGCCGCGCGCCATCGCGCTCACACTCCTCGGGTCTCGGGTCAGTGGGTGCCCATGTGGATGCTGCGCTGTTCAGGTGCCTTCGCCGGTGTCGGCGGCGATGCCGTCGAGCACCATCGACGTGTACTGCGCGGCGATCTGCGCCGCGCTCTTGCGCCCGCCGGGCCGGTACCAGACCGCGGCGACCCAGACGGTGTCCCGCACGAAGCGGTACGCGAGCGGAACGTCGAGGTCGGCGCGGAAGCCGCCCTCCTCGACGCCGCGCTCCAGCGTCCGCGTCCACAGCTTCTGGAAGCGCTGCTGCGAGTCGGAGAGATACGCGAACCGCGGCAGCGCCGACAGCCGCCGCGCCTCCTTCTGGTAGAGCGCGACGGCCGGGCGGTGCCTGTCCATCTGACGGAAGGACTCCGCGACAAGTCCCTCGAACGTGGCACGCGGCGCGAGCCCGGCGTCCTCGACGCGTTCGTAGCCCTCCCACAGCTCGGTGAGGAAGGAGCTGAGGATCTCGTCCGCCATCGACTCCTTGGAGTCGAAGTGGTAGTAGAGGCTCCCGGCGAGCATCCCGGCGCGGTCCGCGATGGTGCGGACGGTGGTCGCGTCGTAGCCCTGCTCGGCGAACACCTCGGCGGCCGTGGCCAGCAGTTCGGAGCGCCGGGGGCGGGCGGCGTTCGCGGCGGGAGTCTTCTTCGTCGGCATGGGTCCATTGTCCTCGGGGTGTCCTCGGGGGCAGCGCGGTACCTGGCGGGCCCGCCCAGCACGGCGCGGCGCGTGCGTCAGGCCCGCTGGCTGCTGACCGCCACGGTCTCGCCCGTCATGTACGAGGCGTAGTCGCCCGCGAGGAAGACGATCACGTTGGCCACCTCCCACGGCTCCGCGTACCTCCCGAACGCCTCCTTGGCGGTCAGCTCCGCCAGCAGCTCCGGGGTGGTCACCTTCACCAGATGCGGGTGCATGGCCAGGCTGGGGGAGACGGCGTTGACGCGGACGCCGTACTCGGCGGCCTCCGCCGCGGCGCAGCGCGTCAGCGCCATCACGCCCGCTTTCGCTGCGGCGTAGTGCGCCTGCCCGCGCTGCGCGCGCCAGCCCACGACCGAGGCGTTGTTGACGATCACGCCCCGCCGCGGCCCCGGCTGTTCCCGCATGACGCGCAGGGCGGCGCGGGTGCAGCGGAACGTGCCGTTCAGGGTGACGTCCAGGACCCTGCTCCACTGGTCGTCGGTCATGTCGACGAGGTCGGCAGTGCCGCCGAGCCCGGCGTTGTTGACGAGGACGTCGAGCCGCCCGTAGCGCCGCACGCACAGGTCCAGCAGCGCCGTCACCTCCTCCTCACGGGTGACGTCGCAGCGCAGCGCGCTGACGCGCCCGTCGCCGAACTCCCCGGCCAGCGACTCCTCGGTCTCGCGCAGTCGCCGCTCGTGGGTGTCGCCGACGACGACCGCCTCGGCGCCCTCCTCCAGGACGCGCCGCGCCGTGGCCCCGCCGATGCCGCTGCCCGCCGCCGCGGTGACGACGACGGTGCGGCCTGTGAGCAGGCCGTGCGCCGGTACGTAGGAGGGGGCCCGCGCGCCGCTCCGGGGCTCCGGGGTGTCCGTCATGTGTGCCGCTCCCCTCGCTTCGCGCGTCGGGCGTCGCGCGTCGGGCGTGCGTCTCTGGACGTCGGCCTCTCGACGGGCCGCTGGCGGCCACGTTAATCTACCAAACACTTGTTAGGGAAGGAGGCGAGCACCCCGTCATGGATCTCGACTTCACCGAGGCCGAGGACGCCTTCAGGGCCGAGGCCCGCGCCTGGCTGGCGGCGCACGTGCCCCGTACGCCCCTGCACTCGCTGGAGACCGAGGAGGGCTTCGCAGCGCACCGGGAGTGGGAGCGGGAGCTGCACGAGGGCGGCTGGTCGGTGGTCGGCTGGCCCCGCGCGTACGGCGGCAGGGACGCGTCGCTCACCGAATGGCTGATCTTCGAGGAGGAGTACTACGCGGCGGGCGCGCCGGGCCGCGTCAGCCAGAACGGCATCAGCCTGCTGGCCCCCACCCTCTTCGCGCACGGCACGCCGGGCCAGCTGGCCCGTCTGCTGCCGCCCATGGCCTCGGGCGAGACGGTCTGGGCGCAGGCGTGGTCGGAGCCGGAGGCCGGTTCCGACCTGGCGTCGCTGCGCTCCACAGCCGAACGCACCACGGGCGGCTGGCTGCTGAGCGGCCAGAAGACGTGGTCCTCGCGCGCCGCGTTCGCCGACCGCGCCTTCGGCCTCTTCCGCACGGACCCCGAGCAGTCCCGCCACCGCGGCCTGACCTATCTGATGTTCCCGCTCTCCGCGCCCGGCGTCACCGTACGCCCCATCGGCCGCCTCGACGGGCGGCCCGCCTTCGCCGAGCTGTTCCTCGACCAGGTCTTCGTGCCCGACGAGGACGTCATCGGCGAAGCAGGGCAGGGCTGGCGCGCCGCGATGTCCACGGCGGGCAACGAGCGCGGGGTGACGCTGCGCTCGCCCGGCCGGTTCACGGCGTCGGCCTCGCGCCTGGCCGCGCTCTGGCACCGCGCCGGCGACCCGCGCGACACCGCGACGCGCGACCGCGTGGCCGACGCCTGGATACGGGCCCGTGCCTACCAGCTCGCGGGGTACGCGGCGGTGTCGCGCCCGGAGGCGGGAGCGGAGGCGGCGGCGCGCGCGGGCGCGGCGGCCTCCATGAACAAGGTCTTCTGGTCCGAGCTGGACATCGCCCTGCACGAGACCGCGCTCGACCTCCTGGGTCCGGAGGGGGAGTTCGCGGCGGAGGAGCCGGGGCGCGGGCCGCAGGGCGGGCCGGAGGGCGACGGCGCGTGGACGGACGACTGGACGCGGACGGACGACTGGACGCGCGGCTGGATGGACGGCTGGGTGTTCGCGCTCGCCGGTCCCGTCTACGCCGGTACGAACGAGATCCAGCGCGACATCATCGCCGAGCGCCTGCTCGGCCTGCCGAAGGGGCGCTGAGCGGCCATGGACTTCCACCCCGACGAGGACCACCGCGCCTACGTGTCGACGCTGCGCCGCCTCCTCGCGGACGCCGCACCGCTGAAGGCGGCCCGCGCCTGGGCGGCGGGCGACCCGGAACCGGGCCGCCGCCTCTGGCGCTCCCTGGCCGACACGGGCCTCGTGGCCCTCGCAGTCCCCGCCGCCCGCGAGGGCCTGGGCCACCGCCCGCCCGAACTCGCCTCCGCCTTCTTCGAACTGGGCCGCGCGGGCGTTCCGGGCCCCGTCGTGGAGACGGTCGCCGTGGCCGCCGCGCTGGGTGCCGCCGGCGACGCGGGGGACGGCGCCCTGGCCGCCGCGCCCTGGCTGGGGCCCGCCATGGCCGGGGACGCGCTGCTCACGGTCGCCGACCCGGCGGGCCCGTACGCACTCGACGCACACCTCGCCGATGCGGCGTTCGTCCTGGAACGGGCACCCGGCGACGACGAGGGGGGCACCGGGCCGGTGTTCGCGGGTGCGCCCCACGTCCTGCGCCTCGCGGCACCCGAGGGCGCACCCCGCGACTCCATCGACCCGGTACGCCGCCTGACGCGCTGCGTCCCCGCCCCCGGCGGCACCGTGGCCGCCGACACCGTACGGCTCCGCTCCCTCGCGACCCTGCTGACCGCAGCGCAGGCGCTGGGCGCGGGGCGCGCGCTGCTGGACGGCAGCGTGGAGCACGCCGCGCGCCGCACGCAGTTCGGGCGCCCCATCGGGTCCTTCCAGGCGGTCAAGCACATGCTGGCCACGGTCGCCGTGGAGCTGGAGTTCGCCGGGCCGCTGCTGTACGGGGCCGCCGTCGCCCTCGCCCGCGGCGACACGGGGTCCCCGGACCTGCCCGCAGCCAAGGCGGCCTGCTCCGACGCGGCGTACGGCGCGGCCCGTACGGCGCTCCAGGTCCACGGGGCCCTCGGCTACACCGACGAGTACGACCTGACGCTCCACCTCCGCAAGGCCCGCGCCCTGCGCGGCGCGTGGGGCACACCGGCCGCTTGCCGCGCGGCGGTCCTGGGCGGGGGCGGAGGTGGGGGTGGGGGTGGGGGTGGGGGCGCGGGCACAGCCCGTGAGCCGCTGTAGCGGTCAGCCCGTTGGGGTGCGGGTCCCCTTCGCGGGGTGCGGAAGGGAACGGGGGGGTTGCCGGTTCGTCGGGGGTGTTGCGCGGGACGGTTGGCCGGTGTGGTGGGTGCCGTAGGGTCCCGCGCTGATTTTTGCGCCGTGGCACGGGGCGCTGCGCTGGGCTGGGCGCCGTGTTCGGGTGCGGGCCGGTGGCTACGGCGCGGCGTATGGACCGGTACGACGCGGCTGGCGCCGCGTGGTTCTTGGCTTGTGCCGGTGGCCGTGTGGGGTTGCTGTGTGGTGGGGGTCGGTGCCGCGGTGGGGTGTCTCCTCGGCGTGAAGGTCTCGTTTACGGCTTTCCGCCGGTGACTTTCTCGACCTGCGGGGACACCCCACCACGTCCCCTCCCGCTCGGTGGCCAACTCTCGGCCGGTGGCCCCTCCCGTTGTTCCCATGCTGTGGACGACATCCTCGCCAGCACCGTGCGCCCGACTCCGGCTCCGCGCCGGAGGGGCTCCGCCCCTGCCACGGTGCCCCACTGTTGCGGGCCCGCCCCCGTGCCGCACCCGCTGGGCTCAGCCCAGCTACCCCTGTTGTGGGCAAGCGTCCCGCTCGGCGAGGGGGCACCTCCCAGCGGTAGCTGGGGGAGGGTGGGCACAACCCGTGCCACCGGCCCGCAGCACGCGTACGAAACCCCAGGGGGCAATCGGGTAGGCGCCCCCTGCACCGGGGGTGTTGCGCGGGACGGGTTGCCCCGTGGAGTGGGGACCGCAGGTCCCGCGCCGGGGGTGGGCATTGGCGCACCCGGAGTGGAGGTGGGCCACCGGCGGGACGGGGACGCGGTGGGGTGTCCCCGCAGGTCGAGACGAACGACGGCGGAAAGTCGAAAACGAAAGCTTCACGCCGAGGAGACACCCCACCGCGGCACCGGACACCCCCCACCCACGCACCCCACACGGCCACCGTCGGGCACCAAGAATCACGCGGCGCCAGCCGCGTACTACCGGTCCATAGGCCGCGCCGTAGCCACCGGCCCGCACCCGGAAACGGCGCCCAGCCCAGCGCAGGGGGCCCCGCCCAGGCGTGCCACGGCGCAAAAATCAGCGCGGGACCCTACAGCGCGCACCACACCGGCCAACCGTCCCGCGCAACACCCCCGTGAAGGGCCTACCCCCCGTTTCCTTCCGCCCCCCGCGAAGGGGACCCGTCCCGCGCAACACCCCCGTGAAGGGGCAATCCTGCGCGCCACGGGGCGGAGGTCGAGTTAGGGGGTCCCGTCACCTGGACCGGGGCCGTCGCTGCCCTCCGAATCGCGAAGCAGCACGCCGATGTGCGCCGCAGCCGTGGACAGATGGCGCCGTGCCTCACGCAGTTGCTCCGGTGTGACGCCGTGGTCGCGGGCCGCGTCGCGGACCTCGTCGCGGAAGCGGTCGAGGAGGCGTTCGAGCGTGCGGGACGGGCTCTCGCCGGACGCGTCGTCCTCCTCGGCCCAGGTGTCGTGCCCCTGCCACCCCTCGGCGGGACCCGCGCCCTCCGCCCCCGGCGCCGGATCCGGCTTGATGTACGGCGGCCAGGCCGTCGAGTACCCGGTGATACGGCCCAGGTTGCCCATCTCGCGCGCGAGCTGGGACATGCCCTCGCGCACCGCGCCGGGCCAGTCCCCCGCGCGGGCCCGCGACTGCACTTGGTCCTGCACCTGGCGGGCGATGCGACGGACCTCCTCCGCCGCCTCCGCGCGCGCCTCGGCCTCCTTGGCCTGACGCTGGGCCTGCTGCGTCTCGCGCTTGGCCTTGCGCGCCTGCTCCTTCCACTCCTCCTTGGCGCGCCGCATCTCCTCCTTCGCCTGTCGCCAGCCCTCCTTGTCGCCCCAGCCCTCCCAGGGCGCTCCCGCGCCGCCCGCGCCTGCACCCATACCCGCGCCCCCGGAAGCGCGGGCGTGCCGCGCCTGCTCGCGCATCTCGCGGCGCAGATCGCGGGCCGAACCGCTGACGTCCTCGCGGATGTCGGCGGCGAGTGCGGCCAGCGACTCGCGGATCTCGACCTCCAGCTCGGCCAGTTCCCCCTGCCGGTCGGCGAGTTCGGCGCGGCCCGCGTCGGTGATCGAGTAAACCTTTCTGCCGCCCTCGGTGGTGTGGTTCACCAGGCCCTCGGCCTCCAGTTTCGCCAGCCGGGGATAGACGGTTCCGGCGGAGGGCGCGTACAGCCCCTGGAAGCGCTCCTCCAGGAGACGGATCACCTCGTAACCGTGCCGGGGTGCCTCGTCGAGCAGCTTGAGGAGGTAGAGGCGGAGCCTGCCGTGGGCGAAGACGGGGGCCATGTCACACGTCCTTGGTGAGGGTGGGGGAGACGTCGTCGGCGGGGCCGGGACCGGGACCGGAGCCGGTTCCAGGGTCGGTTTCGGGATCCGCCTGGGCGGGGCGGCGGAGGAGGGCGATGGAGCCGGAGATGGTGGTGGCCTTGAGCCTGCCGCTGCCGTCGCCGAGGACGCCGGTCACCCGCTTGGCGCCCCACTGGCCGTCGACCCGCAGCTCGTCGAAGGCGTTGGAGAGGACGCCGCTGGTGGTGTTGGCCTCCACCGTGGCGTCGACGGGGCGCCGGGGCAGCCGCAGGGCCACGTCCCCGGAGACCGTGGTGAGCCTGATGTCCGTGGGCTCGTCCGGCCGCCCCGGCTCGGGCGCGAGGTCGAGGACCATGTCACCGCTGACGGAGTCGGCGTTGAGCGAGGTCCCGCCGCCGTCGATGACGGTGAGGTCCCCGGAGACGGAGTTGAAGCGGAGCGTGCCGCTGAGCGACTGCGCCTCGACGTTGCCCGAGACGGTGTCGGCGCGCACCGGACCCGACAGACCGACCAGGGTGGTCTCGCCCGATACTCCTCGCACGTCCGTGTTCCCTTCCATTCCCGAGACGACGGCGCAGGCCCCCACGGCGCCGACGCTCAGCCGCGCGCCCGCGGGCACGGAGACGGAGATGACGGCCCGGCGGTGCCAGCCCTTGCGGTCCAGCCACTTGAGGAAGCCCTTCCACGGCAGATCCTCGTACGCGACGCTCAGCGTGCCGCCCGTCCGCTCGACCACCAGCGGCGGCCCCTTCACCTCCGCGATCTCGATCCGGGCGCCTGGCCCGGTGGTGCCGACGACGTTCACGGTGCCGTTCACGACCCGTACGTGCAGCTCGTCGACGGGCGCGTCGAAATCGAGGGTCTGCGGCGTGGAGATCTGCCACGAGCGATCGGCGGGCACGACGGCCTCCCCCTGAGTAGGCATGGACACACGACGACATATCGCGTCTCTCACTCGACACGATATGTCGCGTTGCCCGCCTCGGCAAGGGGCGCCGCCGAGCCTTCTACTCCTCGTCCTCGTCCTCGTCGTCCAGCCGTGCCAGCCATGTCGCGAGGCGCTCGACCGGGACCTCGAAGTCCGGGTTCAGATCGACGAAGGTCCGCAGTTGCTCGGCCAGCCACTCGAAGGTGACCTCCTGCTCGCCGCGCCGCTTCTCCAGCTCCTCGATGCCGCGGTCGGTGAAGTACACGGGTGCTCCTGGAATGCCCGGGGATGGTTCCGCTCCAGGGTATGCGGGGCGGGGGCACCCGTTCCGCTCCGTCCCCCGGCGGGGGTCGCGGCCCCCGCTCGAAGGGGTCGATCACTGTCACCCCGCGCAGTAGCCTGGACGCCCGTCAACGCGGCCAGGGAACGGCCCCGTTGGCGTGAACGGGGCCGGACGCACAGGCGCGGGGCGCACAGGGAGACGGGGGACGCGATGGATCGCGAGATCAAGGAGATCCTGCTGCCGGACGGCACGACGGTGCTCGCCCGCGTCAGCGTGCTCGAACCCGACGAGATCCCGCCGAGCGCCGACGAGGACGAGTTCGCGTACGACGACGTCGGCGCCCTGGACACTCTCACCTCGCGCATCGACGCGCTCAACGACGTCATCACGGGCGTCGGCTCCGCCGTGCTCGACGCGGCACGCGCCGCGTCCCCGGACGAGGTCACCGCGACCTTCGGCGTCGAGCTGGTGGCCAAGCCGGGCAAGGCCGTCGCGATGCTGGCCGACGGCGAGGCGAAGGCGTCGGTCTCGGTCACCCTCACCTGGCGCCCGGGCCGCGACGGCCGTCGCGACGACGACGGCCGCGACAGCCGTGGCAACGACGACGGCCGCGGCAACGACGACGGTCGCGGCGACGGTGACCGCCGCGGCGCCGGTTCGGCGGGATGACCGGCGCCCGACTGGAGGCGCTGGCCCGCAGGGCGACCGTGCGGATCGGCCCCGAGGACGCGGACGGCACGCTGTGGGGCAGCGGCTTCTTCGTCGCCCCCGGCTGGGTGCTGACCTGCCTCCACGTGGTGCGCGAACGGCTCGGCCCGGACGGCGGCCTCCCCTTCGCCGTGCACGGCGCGGGCGGGCTGAGGGTGGGCGCCCGGCTCGGGTACCGCCTGCCCGCCTCCCAGGACGAGGACCAGGACCTCGCGCTCGTACGGCTGCTGGACGACGTGCCCCACCCCTGTGTCTGGCTGACCGACCGTGGCGACAAGCCCGCCCGCGTCGCCGCCTACGGCTGGCGCGTCCCCAAGGAGAGCCAGCCGCCCCAGGAGTGGAGCGGCAACTGCGCGATCACCGGCTCCGACGGCCCGTACGGCATGATGCTCGGCCCCGAGACCGAGATCCCGCACGGGGCCTCAGGCGGCCCGGTGGTCGACCGCGACCACGGCTCCGTCGTCGGTGTCGTCAAGGCCCGGCGGCGCGGCAGGGACGGCGGCCTGGCCATCGCGACGACGGCGCTGCGCGGCTTCGAGACGGCCGAGGCCGTGGGCGGCGAGAACGGGCTGGGCCCCGCCCCGTACGAGCGGCTGATCCGCGCGCACGACGAGTGGCACGACGGCTGCGGCGGCCCCATGGCCTGGACCCCCGTGCAGCCGGAGCACGGCCGCTGGCGTCCGTCGGACCGTGCGCGGGCGCTCGCCCTGCTCGCCGCGCTGCCCCGGCCCGGCGATCCCGCCACCGTGGGCGACGTGCTGCGGACCGTGCTCGGCGAGGAGCAGCCGTGGCTCGGCGTCGCGCCGCGCACCTGGCGGGACGGGCACGGGCGGCTCTACGAGAGCGACGAGACCGGCGACGAGATGTCCTTCCTCCACTACCTGCTGCTCGCGGCCCGCACCTGCCGCGCCGAGGAACCGGAGGAGGCGGCGGGGCCGGTGGAGCGGCTGGAGTGCTGGGCCCGCGACCGCGCGGCGGAACTGGTGCCGCACCACCGGGCGCTACTGGAGAACGTGCTCGCCCGGCCGGGGGTACGGGGGGTACGGGGAGCGCGCGAGGAGCCGGGGGCGCCGGTGCCGGACCCGGGCCCGTACGCGGTCCCGGCCGGTGGCCCGTCGCGGCGCGGTCGTGGCGGTGCGGCCCTCGAAGCGGCCACCGTGTCCGAGCGCGCTGCCGGGCCCGGCGACGAGGGGCCGGTCGTCGCGGTGGAGCTGGAACCGGCCCACTACCCCGGAGGCGGACGCTTCTACTGGCGCGTCTGGGTGTGGACCGAAGGGCCGGAGAGCGTGCGCTCCTGGGCGGAGGGCGAATCGGGTGAGGGCACGCCACTCCACGAGCTGCCGTACCGGCTGAGCGAGCCGCTGCGCACCGCGTTCGGGCGCCTGGACACCGGCCGTCGGCGCGCCCGCCTCGAAGTCGTCCTCCCCGTGGAGCACTTCGACATCGACGTCCACCTCTGGCGCGCCCAACTGGTCGTGCGCAGTATGCGACCGCACCCGGCCGAGCGTCCCTTCGGCGTCCACCGGCAGGTCGTCCTCCGCGATCTCGCCAGGCGTGGCGCCGCGCCCGGCGGAACGCCCGACGCGGCGTGGGAGGCCCGCTGGGAGGCGGTGACGGAGCGGTGTCCGCAGGCGCTGCCCGTCCGCGCCGAGGGCGATGTCGCCTTCGGCGCGGCCGAGGCCGACGCGGTGCCCGTACTGTGCCGTCCGGCCTCGGAGAGCGTCGTCCCGCTCAGGGAGGCGATCAGGGCCGGGCACGGCCTCGCGCTGTGGAACCGCACGGCGCGGCACACGTACGGCTGCGACGGCGAGTGCGAACGGCTCCACGAGGCCACAGCGAAGCTCCTGCGGCAGTCGGGCGGGGCCGGGGCGCTGCCCGAGGAACTGCGCGTGCTGCGGGAGCGGGTCAACGGAGAGGACGCGGACGCCTACTGGGCCGAGCATCTGGCGCTGCTCTTCGACGATCCGGGCCGCCCCGTGCCGGGGCCCCCGGCGACCGTCGTGGACTGTCCATGACCGGGGCAGCCCCGTCGGCCACGACGCACACCGGCCGCCTTGAGGGCCACCGCCCCGATGGCCACCGGCCCGGGACGACCGACTGACGGCCGACACGACCGACTGACGTTCGACGCGACCGATCGACGAGACGACAGAGGAGGGCGCCGTGACCACGGCCGACCCCGACTGGCTGCTCTACCGGGGCACCGGCGAGCCGCACGACGGCATCGACGCGCTGCCGCCCCCGCCGCCCTGGCGCGATTTCGACGGCGGCCCGCCGCTCGGCGACGTACCGCCCCTGGGCACCGAGTCCCTCCGCCGCCTCGGCACCAGAGGCACGTACGGCGCACGGGGCCCCGGCGGACTGGCCTGGCGCCCCCAGGAGCTGGAGCTGATCAACGCCGCGCTCTACCTCCGGCGGCCCCTGCTGGTCACCGGCGACCCCGGCTCGGGCAAGTCGACGCTGGCCCACGCCGTCGCCCACGAACTAGGGCTGGGCCGGGTGCTGCGCTGGCCCATCGTCAGCCGGACCACGCTGCGCGACGGGCTCTACACGTACGACGCCATCGCCCGGCTCCAGGACATGCAACTGGCCCGGCGGGCGGGGCCGCTCGGCGAGCCGGGCGAGCCGGGGGAGCCGGGTGAGCCGTCCGGTACGGCGGAACCGCAGGCCGGGGACATCGGCCGCTATCTGCGGCTGGGACCGCTCGGCACCGCGCTGCTGCCGTACGAGCGCCCGCGCGTCCTCCTCGTCGACGAGCTGGACAAGAGCGACATCGACCTCCCCAACGACCTGCTGAACGCGCTGGAGGAGGGCGAGTTCGCCGTCCCCGAGCTGGAGCGGGTGTCCGGGGCGCGGGAGACGGTCGAGGTGCTCACCGACGACGGCCGCCGGGCACCGCTCGTGGAGGGCAGGGTGCGCTGCCGCGCCTTCCCCTTCGTGGTGATGACCAGCAACGGCGAGCGCGACTTCCCGCCCCCGCTGCTGCGCCGCTGCCTCCACCTGGACCTGCCTTCGCCGCGCAACGACCCGCACGGCGCCGACCGCCTCGGCACCATGGTGCGCGCCCACTTCGGGGACGAGGACCCCGAGCGCAACGACGCGCTCATCCGGCACTTCCTCCAGAGCAGCCCCGGCTCCCTGCGCGCCGCTGACCAGTTGCTGAACGCGATCTACCTGACCCAGCACGCGGGTCTCGACAGCGCCGCCGACCGGGACCGGCTGGCCGAGCTGCTGATGCGGCCACTGGACCAGACCGAGCCGGGCCCGCACGGATGACGGGCCCGCACGGATGAGGGGTCCGCGCCGATGACGTCCCCGCCCCTGCCCCCGTCCCCGGACCGGTCTTCGGCGCCGTCCGACCCGCTCATGGAGCTGGTCGGACGGCTGCGCGACGCGGGCGGCGACCCCACGCCCCGCGAGCTGGCCGAGTCGCTGTGGCTGGCGCGCTGGGTGGGTACGGGGGGCGGCGGCGCGGGCGGCGAGGACCCGGACCGAGGCGGGCACGTACCGGCGGGGCCGCCGCCCGACCCGCCCAGCGCCTTGCCCGAACCCCCGCCGCCGGGCACCGGGACGCCCCTTCCCGAGCGGCTGCCGCTGCACCCCGCGCACCACCCCGGCGCCGGACAGGGCGTCCCGGCCGGGGGGCGGGCGCCCTTCCCGGTGCGGGCCCCCGGGGCCACCGCGCTCCCCGACCCCCTGCCGATGCAGCGTGCGCTGCGCCCGCTGCGCCGCTACCGCCCGCCCGTCCACATGGCGCTCCAGCAGCTCGACGAGCAGGCCACGGCGGAGCGCGCGGCACTGAGCGGGCTGCTGCTGCCCGTGCTCCAGGACAGCGGACGCCGCGAGGCGCGGCTGCAACTGCTGATGGACGTCTCCACCTCGACGGCCGTGTGGACGGCGACCCTCGCCGACCTGCGGAGACTCTGCGAGGGGACCGGCGTCTTCCGCGAAGTGCTGGTGCACTACGTGCACATGGACGACAGCGGCGCGGCCACCGTGAGCCGCGACTGGGACCCCGGCCGACGGCCGCGCGCCCCGGAGCTGCTGCGCGACCCCACGGGGCGGCAGCTCACCCTCGTGCTCAGCGACTGCGCGGGGCCCCTGTGGCGTACGGGCCGGATGCAGCGGCTGCTGCACCGCTGGTCCAGGACCTCGCCCGTCGCCATCGTCCAGCCGCTTCCGCAGCGCATGTGGGGGCGCACCCACCTGCCCGCCTCGGCAGGACTGCTGCGGCGGCGCGAAGGACTGGGCGGCAGGCTGGAGTTCCGGCAGTCGGACGGGGGCGTCGGCGCGGGCCCAGGCGGGGCGCACGGTCCGGGAACGGGAATGCGGGTCCCGGTACCCGTACTCGCCCCCACCCCGGCCGCGCTGGAGACCTGGGCGCGGCTGATGTCGGGCACCACCGGGGTCTCCCTGCCCGCCGCAGCGGGCTGGGTACGCTCCGACCACCCCTCGGCCGGGCCGCGTCCCGCACCGGGCGAGGCGGACCCCGGCCGGCTCGTGCGCACCTTCCGGCAGACGGCCTCCAGGCCCGCGCTCGAACTGGCCGTCGCACTCTCGGCCGTGCCGCTGACCCTTCCGGTGATGCGCATGGTCCAGCGCGCGACCCAGCCGCGCAGCGGTCCCTCGGTCCTGGCCGAGGTGGTGCTGAGCGGACTGCTGCGCCGGGGGGAGTCCGAAGGCTGGTACGAGTTCGCTCCCGGCGTGCGCGAGGCACTGCTCCGGGTGCTGCCCAAGGGGGACGCGCTGATGGTGCTGCGCCTCTGCTCCGCCTACGTGGAACAGCACTTCGGCCGTGGCACACGCAACTTCCCCGCGCTCGCCCTCGCCCGGCTCGCGGAAGGCGAGGGCGCGCCGGAGCTGTCCGGGGGCGCCGAGAACGACGCGTTCCCCGCGCTGCCCGAGCCCTTCGCGGAGATCCCGGCCCAGGTCGTACGCCGCTACGCGCCCCGCGCCCCGCTCGCACCCGCTCCGCTGGAGGTGCCGACGGGGTTCGTCGGCGGGCTGGAGATCGACTTCGACGCTGAATCCCAGGCCCAGACCGAGGCCCAGACCGAGGCCGAGTTCGAGGCCGTCGCCGCCGCAGAGCCGCGTCCCGGCCTCGTGGAGCGGGCGAGGCGGAGACTGCTCGGCCGGGCACCGCGCCGCGAGCCGGAGCCCGCACCGGAGCCCGCACCTGAGCCGGAACCGGAGCTGGAACCGGAGCCCGCACCTGAATCGGAGCCCGCACCTGCGCCGGAGCCCGCACCTGAGTCGGAACCGGGGCCGGGGCCGAGCTGGTCAACGTTCTTCGTCGTGCACGTGGTCGTGGCCTTTCCTGGTTACCACCAGTCCTGGGCCGCCTGGATCGCCCACACACTGGAGCGCCACGGTCACCAAGTGACCCTCCAACGCTGGGACCCGCCCAGGGAAGTGCCGCTGGAGGACGCGCTCGGTGACCTCCTGCTGGCCACGGGACGGGTGCTGCTCGTCCTCAGCGACCGGTTCTTCCAGCTCGGCCCGCGACGCGAGGACGAGTGGAACCACGTGCTGCGTGGCCTCGTCGCCCCGCACGCCGACCGCTTCGCCGCCGTCAGCGTCACCGACCGCCCCCTCCCCGCCGCGGCCGCGGTCCTCCTGCCGGTGAGCCTCTGGGGCGTCGGAAAGGAGGAAGCGGAACGCAGGCTGCTGGCCCGGCTCGACCTGGAGGCGACCGCTGGGGAACACCCGCGGGAGCTTGTCGTCGCGCGCTATCCGAACGACCCGCCCGCCGTATGGGGCGAGGTTCCGCGCCGCAACACCCGCTTCACCGGGCGCGACGAGCTGCTCAACCGTGTGCACCACACCCTGATGGACGCCGAGCCGGGAGCTTCCGTCTGCGCCCTCGTCGGGATGGCCGGTATCGGCAAGACGCAGGTGGCCGTCGAGTACGCGCACCGCTACGGCTCCGACTACGACGTCGTCTGGTGGATCGACGCCGGCCGGCGCGGCACCCTGCGCGAACACCTCGCGGAACTGGCGGTGGCGCTGGACCTGGACACGGGCCCCGAGATCGGCGAGCGCGTCCGCGCGGTACGGGAAGCGCTGCGCACGGGCGAGCCCTACCGGCGCTGGCTGCTCGTACTCGACGGCTGGGAGGAACCGGAGGACGCGGACGGGCTGCTGCCGCAGGGCGGGCCCGGACAGGTGCTGATCACCTCACGCAACCGCGCGTGGCGGACCTCGGCCGATGTCGTCGAGGTGCCCGCCTTCGACCGTGCCGACTCCACCGGCTACCTGCTGCGCCGGGCCCCGCACCTGAGCGCCGACGAAGCGGAGGAGGTCGCCGCCGAGCTGGAGGATCTGCCCCTCGCCCTGACTCAGGCCGCCGCGATACTGGCCGAGTCCCGCATGGAGGCCGCCGAGTACCTGCGCAGGCTGCGCGACGGCACGTCGGACCCGGAGGGCAGCGAGCCCACACTCGCGGCATGGTCGCTGTTGCTCAACCGGCTACGGGACAGCGAGCCCGCCTCCCACGAACTCCTCCGGCTGTGTGCCGCGTTCGCGCCGGGCCGCATCCCCATCGGCCTCGTGCGCGCGCTCCCGGCCGCCGAACTGCCGGAGAACCTGCGCTGGATCACTGATCCGGCCCACTGGGAGGGCGCGGTGGACACCCTCGTCACCTACTCCATACTCACCATGGAGCGCCCCGGCGGCTTCCCCGGCAGGCCGGACGCGCAGCAGGAGACCGTCCGCATGCACCACGTGGTGCACAGCATGATCGGACGGCTGACCGGCGACGAGGACGGCGCGGCCTACCGTGCCGTCGTGCTTCGCGCGCTCACGGAAGCCGATCCGGGCGAGCCCGAGGACACCCGGCAGTGGCCCCTCTACGCCGCGCTCCTGCCCCATCTCGGCCCCTCCGGGGCGATAAGCGGCACCGACACCCGCGTACGCGACCTGATCCTGAACTGTCTGCGCTACTGCGCCTCCAGCGGCGCGTTCCAGGAGGGGGCTGAGCTGGCCGCGCGGGTGCGCCAGGAGTGGGCGGCGGCCACGGCCCCGGACGACGGGCCGATGCTCGACCTGACCGTCGCGCAAGGTGACCTCCTGCGCGCCCTGGGCCGCTTCCGCGAGGCGTACGACCTCGACGTCGCCGCACTTGAACAGCCGAGGGCAGTCGGGACCGGCCACCTCGTGCGGCTGACCCTGACTAGCCGCTACCTCACCGACCTGAACCTTCGCGGAAGATACGCGCAGGCCCACGCGGAGCAGACCGCACTTGTGGAAGAGACGCTCCGTAGGCTCGACCCCGAGCACCCGTTCGCGATGGAGGCCCGGCACGGGCTCGGCAGCGGCCTGCGTCTGCTGGGCCGCTATGGGGAGGCGTACCGGAGCGACATGGAGACCCTTCACGCCCGGCAGGAGACTCTCGGCTCACACCACCCCGCCACCCTGGAATCCGCCCACGCCTGCGCACGGGACCAGCTCCTCATGGGCTTCCCCCACGAGGCGGAGGAGCGCCAGCAGATCGCCCTGCGGCTGCACGAGAGCGCGCTAGGGCCTGAGCACCCGATGACCCTGTCCGCGCGGCACACGCTCCTCCGGTGCCGCCGCCACTCCGGATCGGGGGCCGCCCACTCCGGGGGCCTCGGCCCGCGACTGGCCCCCCTGCTCGCCGAGCACCAGGGCCGCTACGGCCCCCGCGCCGTAACGACACTGGCCGTGATGACCGACTACGGCAACCACCTGCGCGAGCGCGGCGATCTAGCCCTGGCCCGCGATCTGGTCACCGAGGCGGAGAACGGCTACCGCGAACTGCTGGGCACAGCGCACCCGGTCGCCACCGGCATGCTGACGAACCTGGGCCTGACCCTCCGGGCCGAGGGCGACGAGGGCGGGGCGCTGAACATGTTCGAGCAGGCCCTCGTGGGGCTGCGGACACTGCTCGGCGACGACCACCCGTGGACACTGGGCTGCGCCCTGAACGCGGCGGCAGGGCGCAACTTCACCGGGCGTCTGGAGGAGGCGTGCGAGCTGTCCAGGGACACGCTGCGGCGCTCCCGTCAGATGCTCGGCCCCGACCACCCGCTGACCCTCTCCTGCGGGATCGCCCTCGCCGCCGACCTGCGGGCCCTGGGGGAGGAGGAAGAGGCGGCCGGGACCGAGGAGAACACCCTCCGGCTCCTGACCCACTCCCTCGGCGCCGGACACCCCCATACCGTCGCAGCGCGCCAACGGGAGCGCCCGTACTGGAACTTCGAGCCCTTCCTCCAGTGACCCCGCCAAGGCCACGGCCAAGGCCACAGCTCTGTCACCGCAGCCCCCGCCCCCTCCCGTCTGTCGGAGCAGGGGACTAGCCTTCACCCCCACACGCCTCACTCGGGGGAGGACCGGGGGGAACGGGGGTCGCATGGTGGGTCGCATGGTCACACTCCGCTCAGTACGCCGAGCCCGCGCACGGGCCGGGGCACGGTCGTATCCGTCCCGTGATCCACAGGCCGCCGTGCCGCCGTGCGCCTCGCGTGTCACGTGAGCGCCCTCGAAGAGCTCGTCCGGCGCGGTGTCGTGCGCATCGGCAGGGCCGGTGACGGGTATGACGGACGAAGCGCCGCGTTCTGGGGCAGCGGTTTCTTCGTCGCCCCCGAATGGGTGCTGACGTGCGCGCATGTCGTGGCCAAGGGGGCGGGTGCCGTGTGGAGGGGCGAGCGCGTCATCGGTGTCACCACGGCGGACGGCGTGACCCACACCGGCGAGCTGGCCTTCGGCCTGCCCGCACCGGCCGACCCCGAGGGCCCGCCGGCGCACTGGCCGCTGCCCGATGTCGCGCTCATCCGCGTCCCCGGCGCCACGGACCCCGACTGCCTGTGGCTCAGCGACCGCTCCTCCCTCACCCCCGCCGAGATCGGCCTCTACGGCTGGACGTCCGCACCCGGCGGCGGGCAGGTCTATCTCGGCGGCACCGGCATGGCCAGCGGCGGCAGCGGCGGCCCCCTCGTGCTGCGCGGCGGCTTCCTGCCGCCCGGCTGCTCGGGCGGCCCCGTCGTGGACCTCGCGCGCGGCGCGGTCATCGGCCTCAGCAAGGGGCAGGCCAAGGCGCAGGGCGGCTCCGGGCTCGCCGTCCCCGCCACCTCGCTGAGGGCACTGTGCGACGAGGGCCCGCGCGCCGCGCGCCTCTGGCACGAGGTGCTGCGCGCCCACGACCGGCACCATCTGCGCCGCTATCTCGCCCTCGGTGCGAGCTGGCCCCGTACACAGGTACAGGCCCCCGCCGAGCTGCGCCCCTACGGATTCACGCCCGACCGCCGCACGCAGCTCTACGGGCT
Source organism: Streptomyces sp. NPDC054796 (assembly GCF_053611545.1). NCBI lineage: Bacteria > Bacillati > Actinomycetota > Actinomycetes > Kitasatosporales > Streptomycetaceae > Streptomyces > Streptomyces sp. NPDC054796. The sequence goes on from NZ_JBSHAO010000008.1 coordinate 158,827, forward strand.
GCTGGGCGCCCTCGCGCCGCCCGGCAGCGCGGGCCAGGTGCTGGAGATGGTCAACGACGTGCGGCGCCTCGTGCTCCAGGCCTCCTACGCGATGGACACCCACGCCCCGCGCGGCTGGCGCGAGGGCGCCGGGCTGCTCTACGCGCCGCACGACGGCCAGTCGGCGGGGAACGGCGGTCCCGAGGGCACCTCGGACCTGGAGCTGGAGGCCGTCGTCCTGTACGCGGCGAAGGTCTGCGCGGCGCTCTCGACCACCCCCGGCACCTCGGGCGCGGGCTCCGCGCCCCACAACCCGGGCCTCCCCGGCGCCCCCGGAGCCACCGCGCTCGCGGCCCTCGTGGAGCCCGAGCCCCTCGAAGGCACACCGGAGGCCGCGCACGCCGCGCACAGGGCCCTGCGCGACTGGGTCCTGGGGACCGCCGTCACGCTCCAGAACGAGGTCGTACGCGCCCAGGTCCCCGGCATCCTCGACGGAGCCCGCGCCGCACGCGCGGCCCACGCGGACGTCCTCATCGAGATCGACCCGGACGTCTACGGAACCCACGCCTGGCGCGTCAAGCTCCTCCAGGAGGACGGCCAGATCACCCCCGTACGCCACAACGAGACCGGCGTCCCCCGCGAGGAACTGGAGCGCGACATCCGCGCCGCGCTGGCCACAGCGCTGGACGAGGGGGACGTCGGCGAGCACCTGGCCGCCGTGGACTTCATGGTGCCGCGCGGGCTGTTCGACGAGCCCCTGGACGAGTGGCGGGCGCGCCCGCCCGACCCCGGCGAGCCCTTCAACCCGCACACCCTGCCCCTGGGCCGCCGCCGCCTCGTCGTCCTGCGCGACGGGCTGCGCTGGCGCCAGGGCCTCACCCCGGAGTGGCGCTCCCGCTGGCACGGCGCCGCCGAAGGGCCCCTGGAGGCCGTGCCGCTGCGCGGCGAGGTGCTGCGCGACGGACACGAGGCGGCCCTCCCCGAGAGCGACAGCGCGGTCTACGGCCGCCTGTCAGCCGTGCCGCCGGGCGCCGTGCCCGTCCACTGCTCCCGTACGTCAGGGGGCCGCGGCGCCGGGGCCATGACCGCGGCGCTCACCGCGGGACACGCCGTGGCGCTGTGGCGGCGCTGCGACGAGACGCACACCGACTGCGCCGAGTTCCACGACAGGGCCGCGGCGCTCCTCGCCGAGGCGGGCACGGCGCACCGGCTCCCCGAACGCATCAGGACCCTGCGCAACCTCAACGCCGATCCCGCCGTACCCGACCCCGATTCGGCCTGGGCACGGGACATCGTCCTCATCTACGATCCGCCGCATGGGCCACCGCTCCCCGACGGACCGCTGCGCGCGCCGCGGCTGCGCCCTGGACGGCCGTCATGACACCTAAGATGCCGGTCCAACAGCCATGAGGAGTCCACAGTGAGCGATTGGCGCATCTACCGGGGAGCGGGCCTCCCGCACGACGGCGTGCGGCGGTTACCCGACCCGCCCCCCTGGCGGGACTTCACCCTCCCGTCGGGCGACGAGACGAGCGGGCCCGGCGCCGAGGACGGCGAAGGCGGCGACGCGGCCAGGCGCCTGGGCGTGCGCAGAGCGCTGGTCGAGAACCTGCACCCGCGCCCCGAGGAAGTCGAGGCCGTCAACGCGGCCCTGTACCTCCGCCGCCCCCTCCTGGTCACCGGAAACCCCGGAACGGGCAAGTCCACGCTGGCCCACGCCGTCGCCTACGAGCTGGGGCTCGGCCGGGTGCTGCGCTGGCCCATCGTCAGCCGCACCACCCTCCAGGACGGCCTCTACCACTACGACGCCATCGGCAGGCTTCAGGACGTCCAGCTCGACCGCGCCATCGAGGGGGAGCGCGTCGAACGGCCCCCCGTCGGCTCGTACATCCGGCTGGGCCCCCTGGGCACCGCACTGCTGCCCGCGGAGGAGGACGGGCTGCCCCGTGTCCTCCTCGTGGACGAGCTGGACAAGAGCGACATCGACCTCCCCAACGACCTCCTGAACGTCCTGGAGGAGGGCGAGTTCACCATCAGGGAGCTGGAGCGCAGCGCCGACCGCGAGCCGGTCACCGAGGTGCTCACGGACGACGGCAGGAAGGTCCCCGTCACCGGCGGCAGGGTGCGCTGCACGACGTTCCCCTTCATCGTCCTCACCTCCAACGGGGAGCGCGACTTCCCGGCGGCCCTGCTGCGCCGCTGCATCCAACTGGAGCTGAAGCCGCCCGGCGAGAAGCAGCTCGCCGCGATGGTCACAGCGCATCTGGGCGAGGAGGCGCTGGCGGAGGGCGAGGAGTTCGTGGAGCGGTTCCTCCAGCGTGAACCGGGCCAGGTGATAGCGACCGACCAACTGCTCAACGCCCTGTTCCTGACGCAGCGCGCTCCCGGGGCCGAGCGGGTCACCCGCAACCGCCTCGCCGAGATGCTGCTGCGTCCGCTGGACCGCCCGAGGTGATGGCCTATGTCGACGCCGCCTGACAGGCGGCTCACAGGCCGGCTCGCCGAGCTGATCACCCGGCTGCGGGAAGCGGGCTGGGACCCGACGGCCGAGGAGGTCGCCGAGGCGATCTGGCTCGCCCGCTGGACCGGCGAGGCCCCCGAGGAGGCCGAGCCGGTGCTCGCGGAGCTTCCGTACACCACGGGCGAGCCGCGCCGACAGGGCAGCCGGGAGCAGGCGCCCTCGCATGCCGCCGCGCGCGGGGACCGCACGCTCACGCAGGACGAACGCGCCTCCCCCGTCTCGCTGTACGCGCCCGGCAGGCACGGCGGCGGGCCCCCGCGCGCCTTCCCCGTCCGGGCACCGGCCGCGGGGACGCTCTCGGGCCTGCTCGGGCTCCAGCGCGCCCTGCGCCCCCTCCTCGGCTACCGCCCGCCGCTCCCGCCCGTGCCGGGCCCGCTCGACGAGGACGCGACGGCGGACCTGAGCGCGCGCGGCGCCTCCGTGCACCCCGTCTTCGGCCCCGTGGTGCGGCGCGAGGCCGAGGTGCTGCTGCTGATGGACGCCTCGCCCACCACGTCCGTGTGGCAGCTCACCTTCGACTCACTGCGCCAGACCTGCGAGCAGCTCGGCGCCTTCCGCGACGTACAGGCGCTGTACCTGCACCGCGCCGCCGACGGCACCCCGCTCATCGGCACCGGACCCGAGCGCGGCACGGCGCGGCTGCGCCCCGCCGACAGGTACCGCGACACCACGGGCCGCCGCCTCACCCTCCTCGTCAGCGACTGCGTGGGCCCGCTCTGGCAGGACGGCGCGGCCCAGCGGCTGCTGCACCGCTGGTCGGGCTGCTCCCCGCTGGCCGTCGTCCAGCCGCTGCCGCCCCGGCTGTGGCCGCGCACCGCGCTCCCGGCCGAACCCGGCCTCCTGGTGCGCGACGGCGGCGACGGCGGCAAGGTCACCTTCGAGCCCGACGGCTACGGCCCGCCGCCCGCGCACGACGCGCTGCCCGTGCCCGTGCTGCTGCCCACCGCGGCGGCGCTCGGCAACTGGGCGAAGCTGCTGGGCGGCAGCGGACGGCGCACCGTGCGCGGCGCGGCCGCCTGGGTGCGTCCCCGCCACCGCGCCATGCCGCCCCCGCCGGACGCCTCGGGCGCCCCCGGGGACCCGCGCGAGCTGCTGGGCGCCTTCCGCGCCAGCGCGTCGCCAGGCGCCCTCCATCTGGCCGTCCACCTCGCGGCGGTGCCCCTGGTGCTGCCCGTCATCCAGCTCGTCCAGGAGGCGATGCTGCCCGACACGGGGCCCATGGAACTGGCCGAGGTGCTGCTCAGCGGGCTGCTGGAGCGGCTGCCCGACATTGAGGGAGCTGCCGGGCCGCGCTACGCGTTCGTCCCGGGCGTGCAGGAACTCCTCCTCCAGTCCCTGGACCAGGGCGCTGCCGTGCTGGTGCTCAAGTACCTCTCGGAGTACGTGGCCCGGCACTTCGGCCGGGGCACCCGCAACTTCCCCGCGCTCGCCGTGGCCCGCCTCTCGGGCCGCGCGGGCGACCCGCTGCCGCCGGTCGCCGGAGCCGCGGCCGGGCGCGAGCCAGGACGGGCCGCCGACGGTACCGAGGACGAACTGTTCGCGGAGATCCCGGCCCGCGTCGTGCGCTGGTACCGGCCGGAGCGGGCCGCGCCCGGCGGCCTGGCCGAGGCGGAGCGGCTGCTGCGCCAGTGGTGGTCACAGGGCGACCCCCAACTGCTCCACCAGGCACGCGCGTACGCGGAGGCGGCGCTGGCCGCCGCCGAGAGCGGCGCTGCGGGCGGCGCCCGCGACACCCCGGACGACGACGGCTCTGCGGGCCCCGTGGACCCCGTACGGGCCAGGCTCGTCCTCGGGCAGGTGCTGCACGCCCTCGCCGAGACCGGGGAGGCGCGCCGCAGCCCAGGGAGCGCCAGGGGGCTCCTCCACGACGCGGCGGCCCTGCTCGGCGGGGGCGGCGGGGAGAGCGGGGACGGCGCGGACAGCGTGGCGAGCCGGTTCGAACTGGCCGCCGTCCAGCACGACCTGTGGGAGGCCGAGCGCGACCCCGCCCACCTCCTCGAAGCGGAACGCACCCTGCGCGCGATGGGCGGCTCCACCGCGTGGGCCGCCACTTCGGGCCCCGGCGATCCGAACACTGTCCAGGACAGCCTGCCGCTGCCCGCCGAGACCGAGCGGACCAGACGGCTGCGCCTGGGCCGCGTCCTGCTCGCCCTCGCCCGCTCCGGCACGGGCAACGGCCACCGCGCCGACGAGGCGGCGGCCGAACTCCGCGCGGCGGCCGGGCTGCTGGCCGCCACGGGCGCCGACGAACGCGAGCGCTGCGCCGCGCTCCTGGACCTGACGGACGCGCTGCGGCTGACCGGCACAGGAACCGACGAGGTGCTGGCCATCCTCGACGACGCCGAGGCGGCGGCAGGGGAGAGCGTGCCGCTGCGGCTCCAGTGCGTACGGGAGCGGGCACGCGTGCACCGCGAGGCCCGCGCCTGGCGGGAGGCGGACGAGGCGTACGCGCGGGCCGAGTCCCTCACCGAGCGCGACAGCGTGCGGCGCTGCGCCCTGCTCACCGAGTGGGGCGAGATGCTGCTGACGGAGGCCGCCGACGCGGCACGCGCCGAGGGCGTGCTGCGCGAGGCGCTGACCGGCGCCCCGGCGAGCGGCCCGCTCCTGGCCCGTATCCAGCTCCTGCTGGGCGATGTCCTGGTGGACAAGTTCGACCGCGAGGGCTTCCTGCCGGACCTCTACGAAGGCTGCCATCTGCTGGAGCAGGCCGCGCGCAAGGCGGAGGACCCCGGGCCGCGAGCGCGTGCCTGGCTGCGGCTCGGCCTCGCCCGGCGCCACTTCCCGCCGGTCGATCCCCAGCACGGGCGCGCCGAGGAGGCGTTCAACCGGGCGCTGTCCGAGGCACGCTCTGCGGACGGGCCCGAGGACGAGCCGGGGCCCACGTCCGCGCCCGAGGCCGGTTCCGGTTCCGTTTCCTGGGAGGACGGGACCGGCGCCGCCGGGCCCGACCCGTACGTCACCGCCAGGGCCCGCTTCGGACGCGGCGCCCTCCACGAGACCAGGGGCCGCCCCGGCGCTGCCCTCGCCGACTACCGCGCGGCCAGAGCCGAGTGGCGCCGCCTGCGCGGGCTCGGGCTCGGCCTCCCCGAGGACGAGGTGCGCGCCACGGACGCGCGCATCGCAGCCCTGGGAGGATGACGGGACGGCACAGGGGCACAGGCGGCGCGTCGGCCGAATCACCGAGGCTCGGCGGCCGAACGGGTTTCCGTATCCAGGGCGTCGGGAAGGAAACTTCATCCGCGGTGACAAGCCTCCGGCGCGGGGCGTCAGGGAGGAGAAAGAGCGTGGTGCAGCAGAGCGACACCGCGACCGCCGAGCGGGTCCGGGAGACCGCCGGGGTACCCGCGCTGCCCGATCTCACAGGCGTTGACCTGCGCACCCTGCGTGCCATGGACGACCCGGTCCTCACCGAGGCGGTCGCCCACGTGCTCCGTCGCCCGGCGCAGCTCGCCGAGATCTGGTGCGACGGGAGCGACGGCACGTTCCACGGCGGCTGACGGGGGCGACTAGGGGGTGTCGTCAATGTAGCGTCGTCCGGCCGCCAGGCCGGGGGCCGCGGCGTCTGGCGCGTGCGGTCGCAAGGCGGAGGGAGGAAAGCGCAGCGGGCTGCGCTGACGACTGACAACGTCGCGTGCGTGCGTGCCAGGCGTCGCGGCCCAGACGGGACATTGAGGACACCTCCTAGGGGCGTCTGACAGCCTCCAGGGGCGGTATTCGGCCACATCTGTGGCTTGGGAGGGGGAGCGGTGCGTACTGCTGCGAACACGTTTGCCGTGGACTCCGGGACCCTGGCGCGCATGTCCCGCACCCGGCCGGGCCCCGACGACCTCGCGCTGCTGCACGCGGGGCTGCACAGCCACCGACTGGTGCTGCTGAAGTCGCTGCTCGACCGCGCCGGGCGCGCCGGGCTCGGCGACTGCGCGCGCGAACGGCTCGCGCAGCACTGGGAACTGCTGGAACGCGCCGAGAGCCGTCGCCCCGCCGAGGTCAGGGAGGCGCTGGCCTACCCCGCCGTCGGCGACTGGCTGGCGCACGCGTTGAACACCGATGTCGCGGACCCGACGCACGGGACGCCAGTGCCCCAGGGGGAGGCCGGTCCTTACGGGAACACCGTGACGCCCGCGCCTCTTGAGGCACCCGCGTCCCCCGGAGCCCCGGACACCCCCGCCTCCGCCTCCGCCGCGTCCCGCGAGCCCTTCGAACAGGCCCTCCTCCGCTTCGGGGCCGTCGCCGTAGCCGTCGCCCTCCACGCCCGTACCGGATTCCGGATCACCCTGCCCACCGACGAAGGACGCCTCGTCCTCCCCGGTATCGGCACGTACGAGGCCCACGCGCCGCGCGTACGCCTCGTCGCCGGGCCGCGCAGCCTGCGCCTCACCCCCGAGGGCCGCCGCAGCGGGCTGCTGCTGACGCGCCCGTACAGCAGGGCGGCGGGCGTCGGCTGGCGCGGCCTCAGCACCCTGCCGGGCAGCAGGGCCAGGCTGGACGACTCAGGCCCTTACCGCCTCAGGGGCCGAGGCGGCCCCGTGCCGCGCGGCGGAGCCCGCGCACGAGGCGGTGAGGGCGCGCGCGGCACCCCGGCCGGGCCCTGGCTGACGCGCTGGTGCTCCGCGCTGGCCCTGCTGGAGTCGGCCGACCCGGCGCGGGCCGCCGAAGTCGCCTCGCTGACCCGCGCGCTGGTGCCGCTGGACCCGTCGCCAGGCGGGGTCTCCAGCGCCACCCTGCGCGCCGCGCCCTGGGCTGTGCTCACCGGACTGCCGGACAGCGCCCCGGACATGGCCGAGGTGCTCGTCCACGAACTCCAGCACAGCAAACTCGCCGTCCTCGGGGACCTCGCACCGCTCCACCACGCCGGTGAGGAGGCGGTGTACCGCGTCGCCTGGCGCCTCGACCCGCGGCCCTTCAGCGGCGTGCTCCAGGGCACCTACGCCCATCTCGCGCTCGCCGACCTGTGGGACAGGATCGCCGAGCGCCCCGGCGCGACCCCCGCGGCCCGCGCCGCCGCCCGGAGCCGCCGCGAGGAGTACCGCGAGCAGGTGGCCGAAGCGCTGCCGATCCTCCTGGAGTCCGGCCAACTGACGTGCACGGGCCGTGAGTTCGCGATAGGGATGGAGCGTCATCTGCTGAGCCTGGGGCAGCGCGGCGTACCACTTCGCCGCCGTCAACGGTATGTCACACATGGGTGACTTTCGGTAATATCGCCAACGCGTCATCACCGGATGCCGCGGGGGTACACAACGAGGGAGACGCGCGCATGGTCGCTCAGCGGCGGCAGGGCGAGGGCGGTGCACGGGAGCAGGGGCCGGCGGCACATGTCGTGGTGGCCTTTCCCGGCTATCACCGGCCCTGGGCCACCTGGATCGCCCACACACTGGAGCGCCACGGTCACCGGGTGACGCTCCAGCGCTGGGACCCGTCCAGGGAACAGCGGCTGGAGGACGCGCTCGGCGATCTCCAGCTCGCCACGGGACGGGTGCTGCTCGTCCTCAGCGACTGGTTCTTCCAGCTCGGCCCCCGCCGTGAGGGCGAGTGGAACGACGTGCTGCGCGGCTACGTCGCGAACAACGCCGAGCGGTTCGCCGCCGTCAACCTCACCAACCGCTCCCTGCTGCCCGCCACCGCCGTCCTGGAACCGGTCGATCTGTGGGGCGTCGGCGAGGCCGAGGCCGAGCGCAGGCTGCTGACCAGGCTCGATCTGCCCATGGCGGCCTCCAGGCAGGTCCCTGACGGCGCGGGCTCCCGCTATCCGAACGACCCGCCCGCCGTATGGGGCGAGGTCCCGCGCCGCAACCCCCGCTTCACCGGGCGCGACGAACTGCTCAACCGCATGCAGCAGACCCTCATGGACGCGGCCCGCGGCGCCTCGGCGTGCACCCTCGTCGGGATGTCGGGCATCGGCAAGACCCAGCTCGCCGCCGAGTACGCGCACCGCTTCAGCTCCGACTACGACGTGGTCTGGTGGGTCAACTCGGACCAGCGCGGCACCCAGCGCGAGCGCTTCGGCGAACTGGCACCCCAGCTCGGCCTCCGCTCCGGCTCCGAGCCTGGCGAGCGCATCCGCGTGGTGCGCGAGGCACTGCGCAGGGGCGAGCCCTACGGGCGCTGGCTCGTCATCTTCGACGGCTGGGAGGACGTCGAGGAGGCCACCAAGGTGCTGCCGAGGGGCGGCTCGGGACATGTGCTGATCACCTCCCGCAACCGCGCCTGGGGCTCTTCGACGGATGTGGTCGAGGTGCCAAGCTTTGACCGGGCCGAGTCCACGGGGTATCTGATGCGCCGCGCCCCGCACCTGAGCGCCCAGGACGCGGACGAGGTCGCCGTCGAGTTCCAGGACGTGCCGCTCCAGCTCGCCCACGCCGCCGCCTGGCTGGGCGAGTCCCACATGGACGCCGCCGAGTATCTGCGCAAGGTGCGCGAGGGCGAGATCGTCCCCCTCGACGAGGAGTCGGGGACCGAAGGCTATCCGCAGCCGACGCTCGCCTCCTGGTCGATGATGCTCAACAAGCTGCGCCAGTCCGAGCCCCGCACGGTGGAACTCCTCCTGCTGTGCACGTCCTTCGCGCCGGGCCGCATCCCCATCGGGCTCGCCCGCGGGCTCTCGGCCACGGAGCTGCCCGAGAATCTGCGCTGGATCACCTCCGACCTGCCCGACTGGGCGCGTGCGCTGGACTCCCTCGTCAACTACTCCGTGGTCACCAGGGAGGCCCGCAGCGGCTCCGTCGGCGAACCGGGCCCGCAGCAGGAGTCCGTCCACATGCACCGCCTGGTGCACAGCATCGTCGGCCAGCTCACCGGGCGCGAGGACAGGAGCGTCTACCGCCGCGTCGTGCGCAGGCTGCTCGCCGAGGCCGACCCCGGCGACCCGATGGACAGCAGGCAGTGGCCCCGCTACGCCGAACTCATGCCCCACCTGGGCCCGTCCGGTGCGCTGAGCAGCACCGACGGGCGCGTGCAGTCCCTCGTGCTGCACTGCCTGCGCTACTGCTTCTCCAGCGGCGAGTTCCGGGCCGGGGCCGAACTGGCCGAGCAGGTGCGCGACAGCTGGTCGCGCATCATGGAACCGCAGGCACAGCCCATGCTCGACCTCGCGGCCCAGCAGGGCTCCATCCTCCGCTCCAGCGGGCGCTTCCGCGAGGCGTACGAACTGGACCGCTCCGTCCTGGAACGGCTGCGCGCCTCCAGCGACGGGCGCGACATCGCCCTGATGCTCGCCACCAACTGCCTCGCCTCCGACCAGCGCTATCTGGGGCAGTACGCGGAGGCGCTCCAGGTGCAGCGCGAGGTCGTCACCACGGCGCACCGGCTGCTCGGCCCCGAGGAGTGGACCACCCTCAACGCGCAGCACAACCTGGGCGTGGGGCTGCGCCTCCTCGGCCGCTACAGCGAGGCGTACGAGATCGACCTCGACACCCTCCGCAGGCGCGAGGAGGTCCTGCGCGCCCGCCACTCGGCCACCCTCAACTCCGGCACGGCCTGCGCCCGCGACCTCCGCCTCATGGGCCGCTACCAGGAGGCGCTGGCCCGCCAGGAGCTGGGCATGCGGCTGCACGTCCAGGTGCTGGGCGAACAGCACCCGCAGACGCTCTGGGCCCGCCACAACCTCGCCCTGTGCCTGCGCCGCGCCGCCAGCACCCCGCAGGACATCGGCGGCATGCTGGCCGCCCTGCTGGAGCAGCACGAGCAGGCGCACGGCCGCGGCCACTTCACCACGCTGGCCCTGCTGACCGACTTCGGCAACTACCTGCGGGAGCACGGCGATCTCTCCCAGGCCCGCGATCTGATCACCGAGGCGGAGAACGGCTACCGCGCACTGCTCGGCCAGGCCCACCCGGTGCCCACGGGCATGCAGTCCAACACGGGCCTCGTCCTCCAGGCCGAGGGCGACAGGGACGGGGCGCTGAACATGTTCGAGCAGGCCCTCGTGGGCCTGCGCACCCTCCTCGGGGACGACCACCCGTGGACGCTGGGCTGCGCCCTGAACACGGCGGGCGGGCGCAACTTCACCGGGCGTCTGGAGGAGGCGTGCGAGCTGTCCAGGGACACGCTGCGGCGCTCCCGTCAGATGCTCGGCTCCGACCACCCGCTGACGCTCTCCTGCGAGATCGCCCTCGCCGGTGACCTGCGGGCGCTGCGCGAGCGGGACGAGGCGGGCAAGGTCGAGGAGGACGCGCTCCAGCGCCTGACCCGCTCCCTGGGCGCCCAGCACACCCATACACTCTCGGCCCGCCAGCGGGTGCGGCCCTACTGGGACTTCGAGCCCTACCTGGGCTGACGGCAGGGCGGCGGCCCCTCGCGACGCGACGAAGGGGCCGCGACCCGTACGGCAACCCGTACACGCAACCCGTACACGCAACCCGTACGACAAAGGGCCCGGCCCCGCGCCTCACGCGCGGGACCGGGCCCCTGTCGTGCCCACCAGGTCATGACCGCGGGGTCACGACCACCGGATCAGAGGTCGAAGACCTCCCGGACGAGCTGGGCCTGCTCCTCCTGGTGCCTCTTGCCCGAGCCGACGGCCGGGGAGGACGAGGAGGGCCGCGAGACCCGGCGGAGCCGGTCCGCGTTCGGCACCGGTTCCGAGCCGATGATCAGGTCCAGGTGGTCCACCAGGTTGAGCGCGATGAACGGCCACGCGCCCTGGTTGGCGGGCTCCTCCTGGGCCCAGACGTACTTCTCCGCGTTGGGGAAGCGCGCCATCTCGGCCTGGATCTCGTTGCCGGGCAGCGGGTACAGCCGCTCCAGCCGGATGATCGCCGTGTCCTTGGCGCCGCGCTTCTGCCGCTCGGCGTCCAGGTCGTAGTAGACCTTGCCGGAGCAGAAGACGACCTTGCGGACCTCGGCCGGGTCGCCCTCGCCGGAGGCGATGTGGGTGTCGCCGATGACGGGACGGAAGCCGCCCGTGGTGAACTCCTCCGTCTTCGACGCCGCCGCCTTGAGCCGGAGCATCGACTTCGGGGTGAAGACGACCAGCGGCTTGTGGTGCGGGTTGTGGACCTGCCAGCGCAGCAGGTGGAAGTAGTTCGACGGGAGCGTCGGCATGGCGACCGTCATGCTGTTCTGCGCGCAGAGCTGGAGGAACCGCTCGATCCGGGCCGAGGAGTGGTCCGGGCCCTGGCCCTCGTAGCCGTGCGGAAGCAGCAGCGTCACACCGGACGTCTGGTTCCACTTCTGCTCGGCGGAGCTGATGAACTCGTCCAGCACCGTCTGCGCGCCGTTGACGAAGTCACCGAACTGCGCCTCCCACATGACCAGCGCCTCGGGGCGGGCCAGTGAGTAGCCGTACTCGAAGCCCATCGCCGCGTACTCGCTGAGCAGCGAGTCGTAGACGTTGTAGCGGGCCTGGTCCTCGGAGAGGTAGAGCAGCGGCGTGTAGTCCTGCGCGGTCTTCTGGTCCAGCAGCACGGCGTGCCGCTGGCCGAAGGTGCCCCGGCGCGAGTCCTGGCCCGCCAGGCGGACCGGGGTGCCCTCCATCAGCAGGGAGCCGATGGCGAGGGTCTCGCCCATGCCCCAGTCGATCGTGTCGTCCTCGATCATCGCCGCGCGGCGCTGGAGCTGCGGCAGCAGACGCGGGTGGACGGTCACGTGGTCCGGGATGTTGACCTGCGACTCGGCGATCCGCTTGACGACCTCCTGGCTCACGCTGGTGTCCAGGTGGACGGGGAACTCGGCCTGCGGCTCCGGGACCTCGGGCGAACCCGGCTCCGTCGTCGCGTCGCGGACCTCCGTGAACACCTTCTCCAGCTGGCCCTGGAAGTCCTGGAGCGCCTGCTCGGCCTCCTCCAGGGTGATGTCGCCCCTGCCGATCAGCGACTCGGTGTAGAGCTTGCGCACCGAGCGCTTCTTGTCGACCAGGTTGTACATCAGCGGCTGCGTGAAGTGCGGGTTGTCCGTCTCGTTGTGCCCGCGGCGGCGGTAGCAGATGAGGTCGATGACCACGTCCTTGTTGAACGCCTGGCGGTACTCGAAGGCCAGCCGCGCCACGCGGACCACGGCCTCCGGGTCGTCACCGTTCACATGGAAGATCGGGGCCTCGATCATCCTGGCCACGTCGGTGGAGTACATCGACGAGCGCGCCGACTCGGGCGCCGCCGTGAAGCCGACCTGGTTGTTGATGATGATGTGCACCGTGCCGCCGGTGCGGTAGCCGCGCAGCTGCGACATGTTGAGGGTCTCGGCCACCACGCCCTGGCCCGCGAAGGCCGCGTCGCCGTGGAGCTGGACGGGCAGGACCGTGAAGTCTGTGCCGCCCTTGCCGATGATGTCCTGCTTGGCGCGGGCCACACCCTCGACGACCGGGTCCACGGCCTCCAGGTGGGAGGGGTTGGCGGTGAGCGAGACCTTGATCTGCTCGCCGTCAAGACCGGTGAAGGTGCCCTCGTTGCCCAGGTGGTACTTCACGTCGCCGGAGCCGTGCATCGACCGCGGGTCGAGGTTGCCCTCGAACTCCCGGAAGATCTGCGCGTACGACTTGCCGACGATGTTCGCCAGGACGTTCAGCCTGCCCCGGTGCGCCATGCCGATGACGCACTCGTCCAGCCGGGACTCGGCCGCCGCGTCCAGCACCGCGTCCAGCAGCGGGATGACGGACTCGCCGCCCTCCAGCGAGAAGCGCTTCTGGCCGACGTACTTGGTCTGGAGGAACGTCTCGAACGCCTCGGCCGCGTTCAGCCTGCGCAGGATGCGGAGCTGCTCGTCGCGCTCGGGCTTGTCGTGGGACCGCTCGACGCGGTCCTGGATCCACTTGCGCTCCTTCGGGTCCTGGATGTGCATGTACTCGATGCCGGTGGTCCGGCAGTACGAGTCACGCAGCACGCCCAGGATGTCGCGCAGCTTCATCATCGACTTGCCCGCGAAGCCGCCGACGGCGAACTCGCGCTCCAGGTCCCACAGCGTCAGCCCGTGCTCGTTGATGTCGAGGTCGGGGTGCTTGCGCTGCTTGTACTCCAGGGGGTCCGTGTCGGCCATGATGTGGCCGCGCACCCGGTAGGAGTGGATGAGATCGAAGACCCGGGCGGCCTTGGTGACGTCGTCGTCGTGCGACGCGTCGATGTCCTTCATCCAGCGCACGGGCTCGTACGGGATGCGCAGGGCCTTGAAGATCTCGTCGTAGAAGTCGTTCTCGCCGAGCAGCAGGTTGGCGACCTGGCGCAGGAACTCGCCGGAGGCGGCCCCCTGGATGACGCGGTGGTCGTACGTGCTGGTCAGCGTCATGACCTTCGAGACGCCAAGCCGGTTCAGGGTGTCCTGCGAGGTGCCCTGGAACTCCGCCGGGTACTCCATCGCGCCGACGCCCATGATGACGCTCTGGCCTGGCATCAGACGCGGCACGGAGTGGACGGTGCCGATGCCGCCGGGGTTGGTCAGCGAGACCGTGACCCCGGAGAAGTCGTCCATCGTGAGCTTGTTCTCGCGGGCCCGCCGGACGATGTCCTCGTACGCCTGCCAGAACTCGAAGAAGGTGAGGGTCTCGGCCTTCTTGATGGCGGCGACCACGAGCTGCCGGTCGCCGTTCGGCTTCACCAGGTCGATGGCCAGACCGAGGTTCACGTGGTCCGGCTTGACCAGCGTCGGCTTGCCGTCCTTCTCCGCGAAGGAGTAGTTCATCGACGGCATCGCCTTCAGCGCCTGCACCATGGCGTAGCCGATCAGGTGCGTGAAGGACACCTTGCCGCCACGGGCGCGCTTGAGGTGGTTGTTGATGACGATGCGGTTGTCGAACAGCAGCTTCACCGGAACGGCGCGCACGGACGTGGCCGTGGGCAGCTCCAGGGAGGCGCTCATGTTCTTCGCGACGGCGGCCGAGGGGCCGCGCAACTGCTGGTACTCGGGCCCCGACGGGGCCTCGTCAGCGGCTTCGGAGCCCTTCGCGGGCGCCGCCTTCGCTGCGGGCTTCGGCTGCGCGGGCGCCGCGGCCTTGGCCTTCGGCGCGGCCTGAGCCTGAGCCGGGGCCTGCTGCGCGGGAGCCGCGGGCGCGGCGGGAGCCGCGGACGGCGCGGGAGCACCCGTGCCCGCCTGCTTGCCCGCTCCGTCGGAGGCGCTGGTGGTGGTGCCCGGCGATGCCGGAGCCGAGCCCTGGGCGGCGGGAGTCTCCCCGCCCTCCGGCTCGCTCGCCGAGCCAGAACCTGGCTTGTAGTCGGCGAAGAAGTCCCACCAGGCTCGGTCTACCGAGTTCGGGTCCTGGAGGTACTGCTGGTAGATCTCGTCGACGAGCCACTCGTTTGGTCCGAAAACAGAGGCAGGGTCCTTGCCCTGGCCCTCTTGATCGGTCGAGACGCTCGAGCTGTTGGGGGACTGTGACGACACGGCGGCAACCGCCCTCTTCCGCGTTCCTTAGGTGGTGGACAGCGGAAATAAAGGCTACGCCCCTCTTGCCGTGAGGTGCAGTCCGCATGGCCCTGTCGTCGTGCAAGTCACATCCGAAGCCTGGTTTCGGCCCAGGATTTGGCGGGAAACACACAAGGTTTTGCCCAGCGCCCGGAACCGTGGGCCGGTTCTCCGGCGTCACGGATCTCGCGTCGGCGCTGAGCATCCCGCGTCACGGGCGCTTCCCGCGGTGTCACCACCGCTCCTCGCCTTCGACCTTACGTCAACCGGGTGCCTTTCCCAGCCCCGGGAGGGTGACCTGGATGCGGCAGCCCCGAGGGGATTCGGCCACCCGTATCCACCCGCCGTGGAGATCGACGGCCCAGCGGGCGATGGCGAGGCCGAGCCCCGTGCCCCCGTCGCCCGCGCCCTGCCCGCCCTTGGCGCCCTGCGTACGGCTGAACCGCTCGAAGACCCGGTGCCGCTCCGAGGCCGGGATGCCGGGCCCCTCGTCCAGCACCTCGACCTCCAGGCTCTCCACCCACTCGCCGGGGCGCGCCCTGACCGTGACCCGGCCGTGCGGCGGGCTGTGCTTGACCGCGTTGTCTATGAGGTTGGCGACCACCTGGTGCAGCCGCTCCGCGTCGGCGTGCGCGGTCAGCTCCGGCGGTGACACGTCCAGGTGGAGGTGGACGTCCGTACGGGCGTGCCCGGAGCCCTTGCTCATGTTCGCCTCCTTGAGCACGCCCGCCAGATACGGCCACACCTCGAAGCGGCGCGAGTGCAGCGGTACGACACCGTTGTCGAGCCGCGAGAGGTCGAGCAGGTGCTCGACGAGGCGCCCCAGCCGCTCGGTCTGGCTGAGCGCGGTGCGCATCGTCTCCGGATCGGCCTCCGAGACGCCGTCCACGACGTTCTCCAGGACGGCGCGGAGCGCCGCGATGGGGGTGCGCAGCTCGTGCGAGACGTTGGCGACCAGCTCCTTGCGGTGCTGGTCGACCGACTCCAGGTCGGCGGCCATCCGGTTGAAGGTCTCGGCCAGCTCCCCGAACTCGTCGCGCCGCACCTGCCCCACCCGGCGCGAGTAGTCCCCGTCGGCCATGGCGCGCGCCGCCTCGGTCATCTCGTCGAGCGGCGCCGTCAGCGCCTGCGCCACGAACTGCGTGACCAGCAGCGACGCGATGATCGAGAAGATCGTGATCACCCGCAGCTCGGTCGCCGAGTAGACGGCGAACAGGGCGAGCAGTGTCGTGATCACCACGGAGACGATCACCAGCGCGCCCAGCGCGGCCTTCACCGAGCGGTACGGGTCCAGCGGCTTCAGCCACTCCCACACGCGCGCCCAGACCCGGCGCACCACGGGGCCCCACCGCGGCCCCCACTTCTCCTCCCAGTCGCGTTCGACGCGCGCTCTGACGCGGCGCGCGAAGCGTATGAGGGGGGTCCGCAGGGACCGCGACAGCCCGGCCAGGTCGGTCATGTCCCAGTGCCCCTGTGCCGTCGCCGTCAGGATCCGTCGGTGGCGGACGCCGGGGAGGCCGACGGAGTCTCCAGCGCGTATCCCACGCCGTGCACCGTACGGATGCGCTCGGCCCCGATCTTCCTGCGCAGGGCCTTGATGTGGCTGTCGACCGTGCGCGTGCCGGAGGCGTCCGCCCAGTCCCACACCTCGGCGAGCAGCTGCTCCCGCGAGAGCACCGCGCGCGGCGAGTGCGCCAGGCACACCAGCAGGTCGAACTCCGTCGGTGTCAGATGCACGTCCTCGCCCGTGACCCGGACCCGGCGCTGCGCGTGGTCGATCTCCAGCTCGCCGAGCCGGAGTATCCCGCTGCGCGGCGTGTGCGCGGCGAGGGTGGCCCGCTCGACGCGGCGCAGCAGTACGTGCACCCTGGCCGCCACCTCGCGCATGGAGAACGGTTTGGTCATGTAGTCGTCGGCCCCGACGCCCAGGCCGACCAGCATGTCGGTCTCGTCGTCCCGCGCCGTCAGCATGAGCACCGGCACCGGGCGCTGGGCCTGCACCCTGCGGCAGACCTCCAGCCCGTCGAAGCCCGGCAGCATCACGTCGAGGACGATGAGGTCCGGCTGCCATGCCTCCGCCGTGTCCACGGCGGCGGGCCCGTCGCCCGCCGTCTGCACCTGGAAGCCCTCGGCGCGCAGCCTCATGGCGATCGCGTCCACGATCGTCGGGTCGTCCTCGACGACCAGGATGCGGCGCTGGGCACCAGGGGTGGTTGCGGCGGCTGCCGTGCTGCCTTGTGTCTGAGTTGTGTTCTTCTGGTCCATTCGGCCCCGCCCCTGCGTTGCGCCGCGGTGTGTTGTGGCTTGTTCGTGTGCGTGCTGGCAGCAGCGTAAGGGCCTCGTGTGGGCTGCGGCTACGCCGGTTTGGTTGCGAAGTGGACCACGTCGGGGACGCCTCGGGCGACGCTGATCTCTTCGGTACGGACCCTTGTGAATCCGGCATTCCGCAATGTGTCGTCGAATGTGGGGGAGGGCTGGGCCGACCAGACGGCCAGCACTCCGCCGGGCCGCAGCGCCTCGCTGCACAGCGCGAGCCCGGACGGCGCGTAGAGGGAGCCGTTGTCCTCGGTGACGGTCCAGCCGGGCCCGTTGTCCACGTCCAGGCACACCGCGTCGTAGCGTCCGGCGGCCGCGCGCAGATGGGACAGCAGGTCGTCGTGGGGGGCCACCCCCCGCGGGGGGGGCCCCGCCCCCCCCCGGGCCCCCCCCACGGGGCCGGCCCCCCCGGGCCCCGCGGTCACCCCCCCCCCCCCCGCGACCCCCGGGGCGCGCCCCCCCCCCCGCGCCGCCGCCGCCTCGGCCAGCGAGAAGCCCACGCCCAGGCCGCCGATCAGCAGCGCAGGCGCGTCCGCGCCAGGGGCGAGACGGTCCAGGCGGTCCAGCGCGGCGCGCACGAGCAGGCGCTCGGAGCGGCCGTCGGAGGTGTCCATGAGGAAGCACCCGTTGGCGATGATCTGGAGCAGCTCGCCGTGCCGCCGCAGGACGACCTCCCCGTAGGGGCCTTCGCGACGGTCCAGGACGACGGGTCCTGTGGTGGTGTCGGGGTGAGGGCTCGGGAACGGCATGGGCGCCATCCTCGCAGCGGCGTGCGGGCTCGCGCGGGTGGTTCACGGGCGCCTCCGGGAGGTGGGAAGCCCACGGCGGGGCGCCGTGTTGACCGGGGGCGGTGCGGAGCGGGACGGGGCCCGGGAGCCGGCGGGGCGTTTGCTCACAGCGAACACGCCTCCGGGGCGGGAACATCCGCACCTCCCAGTGCATTGAGTCCACATAGCTCAACTTGCCTGCCGAGGGAGAGATCATGGCTTCGACGTCCGCAACGCTCACCCTGCCGGTGCTGCCCCTCGATGACGAGGTCGTGCTGCCGGGCATGGTCGTGCCCCTGGACCTGTCCGACAGCGACGTACGGGCCGCCGTGGAGGCCGCACAGGCAGCCGCGCCCCGGGGCGAGAAGCCACGGGTGCTGCTCGTCCCGCGCGTCGACGGAAACTACGCGGACACCGGCGTGCTCGGCCGCGTCGAACAGGTCGGCCGCCTCGCCGACGGCGACCCCGGCGCCCTCATCCGCGGCCTGCGCCGCGTCCGCATCGGCTCCGGCACGACGGGGCCCGGCGCAGCGCTCTGGGTCGAGGGCACCGAGGCCGAGGAGGCCGCGCCGGACCCCGTGCCGGGCCAGGTCGCCGAGCTGATGAAGGAGTACAAGGCGCTGGCCACCGACTGGCTCCGCAAGCGCGGCGCCTGGCAGGTCGTGGACCGCGTGCAGCAGATCGAGGACGTGGGCGCGCTGGCCGACAACGCCGGATACTCCCCGTTCCTCACCACGGACCAGAAGATCAAGCTCCTGGAGACCACGGAGCCCGTCGAACGGCTCCGCCTCGCCACCGAGGCGCTCCGCGAACACCTCGCCGAGCAGGACGTGGCCGAGTCCATCGCCAAGGACGTCCAGGAAGGCGTCGACAAGCAGCAGCGCGAGTTCCTGCTGCGCCGCCAGATGGAGGCCGTCCGCAAGGAGCTGGCCGAACTGAACGGCGACCCGGAGGACGAGGGCGAGGACTACCGCGCCCGCGTCGAGGCCGCCGAACTCCCGGACGACGTGCAGAAGGCAGCGCTCAAGGAGGTCGACAAGCTGGAGCGCTCCAGCGACCAGTCCCCCGAGGGAAGCTGGATCCGCACCTGGCTCGACACCGTCCTGGAACTGCCCTGGAACGAGCGCACCGAGGACGCCTACGACATCACCGGCGCCCAGCGCGTCCTGGACGAGGACCACGCGGGGCTCCAGGACGTGAAGGAGCGCATCACCGAGTACCTCGCGGTGCGCAAGAGGCGCGACGAACGCGGGCTCGGCGTCGTCGGCGGACGGCGCGGGGGAGCGGTGCTCGCCCTCGTCGGCCCGCCCGGCGTCGGCAAGACCTCGCTCGGCGAGTCCGTCGCGCGCGCCATGGGACGCAAGTTCGTCCGGGTCGCGCTCGGCGGCGTCCGCGACGAGGCCGAGATCCGCGGCCACCGCCGCACCTACGTGGGCGCACTCCCGGGGCGTATCGTCCGGGCCGTCAAGGAGGCCGGCTCCATGAACCCGGTCGTCCTCCTCGACGAGGTCGACAAGGTCGGCTCCGACTTCCGCGGCGACCCCGCGGCGGCCCTGCTGGAGGTCCTGGACCCCGCCCAGAACCACACCTTCCGCGACCACTACCTGGAGGTCGAGCTGGACCTCTCGGACGTGGTCTTCCTCGCCACGGCCAACGTCCTGGAGGCCATCCCCGAGGCGCTGCTCGACCGCATGGAGGTCGTCCAGCTCGACGGGTACACCGAGGACGAGAAGGTCACCATCGCCCGCGACCACCTGCTGCCCAGGCAACTGGAGCGCGCGGGCCTGGCCGCTGACGAGGTCGGCATCGACGACGAGGCACTGCGCAGGCTCGCGGGCGAGTACACCCGCGAGGCGGGCGTGCGGAACCTGGAGCGCGCCGTCTCCCGCGTCCTGCGCAAGGTGGCGGCCCAGCACGAGCTGGGCGAGCAGGAGCTGCCGCTCACCGTCGGCGCCGACGCGCTGCGCGAGCTGATCGGGCGGCCCCGCCACACGCCCGAGTCCGCGCAGGACCCGGCCGAGCGCCGCACAGCGGTGCCCGGCGTGGCGACGGGTCTCGCGGTCACGGGCGCGGGCGGAGACGTCCTGTTCGTCGAGGCGTCCCTCGCGGACCCGGAGACCGGCGCCTCGGGCCTGACCCTGACGGGGCAGCTCGGCGACGTGATGAAGGAGTCCGCGCACATCGCGCTCTCCTACCTGCGCTCGCGGGGCGCCGAGCTGGAGCTGCCCGTCGGCGATCTGAAGGAGCGCGGCATCCACCTGCACGTCCCGGCGGGCGCCGTCCCCAAGGACGGCCCGAGCGCGGGCGTCACCATGACGACGGCGCTGGCCTCGCTGCTGAGCGGGCGCCAGGTGCGTCCTGACGTGGCGATGACCGGTGAGGTCTCGCTGACGGGGCGGGTGCTGCCCGTCGGCGGCGTCAAGCAGAAGCTGCTGGCGGCGCACCGGGCAGGGGTGACCACGGTCATCATCCCGAAGCGGAACGAGCCCGATCTGGACGACGTCCCCGAGGAGGTGCTGGACGGCCTCGACGTCCACCCCGTCTCGGACGTGCGCCGGGTGCTGGAACTGGCGCTGACCCCGGCGGAGGCGGGCGCGGGGGTCGCGGAGGTGCCGGTGGCGGCGTGACGCGGGCGCGGACGCGGGTGCGGGTGCTGTGCGGGCCCGGTCCGGTCCGCGCCGAAGGACTCCGGCCGTGGTGTGACGGCCGCGGCCGGTGACGACGGGTGGCCCTCCCCTTGGGGAGGGCCACCCGCTTCGTGTGTGGGGGGTCTGGGGCGGCCGTCAGCCGTTCGCCAGTACCTTGAGCCTGTCGTACGCGCCGTTGAAGACGTTGTGGTCGCCCACGATCGGCCCTGACGACGTGTACTGCCAGAAGGTGTAGAAGCCCCATCCCGCAGGCAGCGTGCCGGGCGAGGAGGCGTAGCGGGCGATCCACAGGGGGTTCGTGGAGCCGAAGCTGCTGTTGTTGCCGGTGCACTGCGACCACCAGTTGGTGGTCGTGTAGATGACCGCGTCGCGGCCGGTGCGGGCCTTGTACGTCGTGGTGAAGTCGCGGATCCAGCTCACCATGGCGCTCTGGCTCAGCCCGTAGCAGGTGGCGCCGTACGGGTTGTACTCGATGTCCAGGACACCGGGCAGCGTCTTGCCGTCCTTGCTCCAGCCGCCGCCGTTGGTGGCGAAGTAGTTGGCCTGGCTCGCGCCGCTGGAGTTGTTGGGCAGCGCGAAGTGGTAGGCGCCGCGGATCATGCCGATGTTGTACGAACCGTTGTACTGCTGGGTGAAGTACGGGTTCTTGTAGCTCGTCCCTTCGGTTGCCTTGACGTAGGCCCACTTGACGCCGCTGCTCCACAGCGACGACCAGTTGACGTTCCCCTGGTGGCTGCTGACGTCGACGCCTTCCACCGTCGCGGCCAGGGTCGGCGGCGGGGTGCCGTCGGTGGGGTCGCCCTCGTGCTGCTGCACGCCCGCCCCCATCCACGCCTCGCCCGGCTTGACCGGCGAGTCGTCGTGGGGGGCTGCCGCCGCCGCGCCCGGCAGGGCGAAGAGGAGGGCGATCGCGGCGAGGAGTGCCCCCGCCGCGCTGAGGAAGCCGCGTCTGCGGCGGATGGTGCGGGATCCGATTCTGGGCATCGCTGCCTCCGAAGACCTCTGTGGGGGTGGAGAGATGGGGGCGGTGCGGGTGGTCCGGCATGCCCGTGGTATGGGCATGTCAGGTGAACGTACGCGCGTAGACAAGGGGTGGGAAGGGCGCCCGAGTGGTGCCGTTGGTCTACTCCTGCGAAATACTGGCGGAGCTGCGACGATCCCTGACGCTGGCAGAAACTTTCTTGACGGTAAACGCCGGAGAGGGCGCTGACGTGCACAAGGCCCGGACCCAGGACGACCCCGCGATGAAGCCCGAGGATGGTGTGGACCACTCCGAGGAGCACACCTATGCCTCCGAGTTCCTCGATCTGGAACGCGAGTTGGCGGTCTTCCTGCGCCGCGCCCGCGCCTCCTCCGGCGAGATGGCCCGCGAGGTGCACCCCGAGCTGGAGCCCGCCGCCTACGGGCTGCTCGTGCGCCTGGAGGACGCGGGACCGCAGCGGGCCACGGACCTGGCCGCCTACTTCGGCGTCGGCAAGGCGACGATGAGCCGCCAGTTGCGTGCGCTCGACGTCCTCGGCCTCATCGCCCGCACCCCCGACCCCGCCGACGGCCGGGCCTCGCTGCTCCAGCTCACCCCCGAGGGCAGGGAGCGCTTCACGCGGGTGCGCAACGCGCGCAGGGCCGAGTACGGGCGCAAGCTCGCCGCCTGGGACCCCGCCGAGATCGCGGAGCTGGCCCGGCTGCTGCACCGCCTCAACGGCACGGCCGAGGCCGACCCGGAGCCGACGGACCCCGAGAGCGCGTAACGCGCCCCGCGACGCCCCGTCACATCACCGGGCCGCCCGGCGCACCGGGGCACGCCCCACCCCGCGCAGCTCGACGTCACAGCTCGGCCAGCAGTGCCGTCGCGTCGTCGTGGCGCTTGCCGCGCGGGGCCTTCGCGGCGGTCTCGGCCTCGCGGACCCGGGCCACCAGTGCCGCCGGACCCTCCTTGCGCACGAGCGCGAAGAGCCCCGCCCAGTCGCCGATCCTGAAGGTCTCCACCCAGCGCGTCGCCCCGTCGGTGAGGGCGAGCAGGGCCCGTACGTCGCCGCGCGGGGTGGTGCCCGTGACCGCGCGGGCAGCGACGGAGGGGTCGGCAGCCGCGGTGTGGAAGCCGGTGCCGTCGGGCGCGTTGCGCAGGGCCTCCACCGCGCGTACGTACGCCTCCGAGGCCGTGGCACGCTCGGCCGTGTCAGGGGCCAGCGCCCGCACCCTGTCGCGCAGTGCGCGCACGTGGGCGGGGAGTTCCCCGAGCCGGGGGTCCAGCACGGGGGTGACGGAGCCGTCCGCGCGCTCCAGCAGCAGGGCCGAGTCCGAGAGCACCAGGTGCTCGACCGTGTCCGCGTCCCAGCGCGCGGCGACCACGGTCGCCTGCGGCGTTCTGCTGTGAGAAAGGTCACAGATTGAACTGTGCGCGTCAGCGGTACGGGTGATGGCCTCGGCGAGGCATCCGGCCAGGGGCATATCCCGCTGTGAACCGGACAGTTCGAGCATCGCGCCCCCGAGGCGCGCCGTGAACCAGGGGACGCCGTGCGTGCAGCCGTAGTCCTCGGGCGGCGGGGTCACCCCGTCCAGGACCACCAGTGCGCCGCCGCTTCCCGAGGCGGGCAGGGCGACCGACGCGTAGTCCTCGTTGGGGCGTTGGGGGTCGCCGGGCTCGCTGGTCATCTCGATGCGCATGCGGCCAGTCTGCTGGAACCCGTCGCGAGTGATCGTCCGTACGGGCGTGGAGCGCGCGGACGGCCGCGAGGGGGACGGACCGGCAGGTCAGCGGGTCGCGCGGTGCCGGGGTGCGGCCGGAATACGCTGCTCCGCGAAATTGCGGGCGGGCATCTTGCCAGGCGCTCAGCAGGATTTCCAACCCGGGCTCTCAGCAGGTGCGTTGAGACGCGGGAGCGGAGTTGTTCGCCAACTCCCGATTGATGTTCACTCCTTCGGGTGGCCCGGCAGAGGATCCACACTCACCCCGGATTCGTGCTGAAAGGGTCTGATGCCGTACACGGGGCGGGGCCGATCTCTTGCCACACAAGGTTGGACTGAGCCACCCGGCAGTGCTTGATCCGGGGCAGGCGGGACGAGATTGCGAGCACGGGTGCGGAAGAAGCAACTTCGGAAACCGGTCGAATCCCGGACCACGGGCACCACCACCACCTCCACCACTTCCACGAACTCCACGGCGTCCGCCACTCCCTCGCTGCTCGCCGGGCCGCCGCCTCCCGCGGTGCCCGCGCGCCGCCGGGCGCGCGTACGCAACAGGCTGCTGGTCTCCGTGGCGCTGTGCGCCGTCGCGGTGCTCGCCGCGGGCGCGCCCGCCGTGCTCAGCGCCTCCGACGACGTCCACGACTCGCAGGCGCTGGTCGATCTCGCGGGGCTCAACCAGCAGTCGATCGCGCTCTCCCACTCGCTGGCCGACGAGCGCGACGACATGGTCGAGTACATCGCCGCCGGGCGCACCAGCGAGGGCGGCGCCGGGGTCAGCGAGGCGCAGCGGGCGCGCGTGGACCGTCAGATCTCGGAGGTGCGGGCCTCCGCGCTCGCGCCCTCGGAGCTGAAGCAGCAGTTGCGCGCGCTCCCGAAGACCCGTCAGCAGGCCATAGCCGGACGGGGCAGCGCGCGGGACGCGTACGACGACTACACCGGGACCATCCAGGCGCTGCACGCCGTCTCGCAGAGCGTCGCGCGCGGCCTGCCGGGCCGCGCCGAGAACGCCACCGCCGACTCCCTCCCCGACCTCGCGCGCGCGGTGGAACAGGCGTCGGCCGTACGGGGCCTGCTGCGCGGCGCGCTCGCGGGCACCGGCAGCCAGCGCGCGCTGGCCTCGGAGGCGCAGCGCGCCAACGTGCGCGAGCAGGCCGCGCTCGCCGACTTCGACCAGACGGCGGACACCTCGGCACGCGACACCTTCGACCAGACCGTCACCGGCACGGACGTCACCCTCGCCGAGCGCTATCTGAAGCGGCTCACCGACCGCCCGTACATCGACATCTCCGACCGCGCCATGAACCGCGAGCGGATCGAGACGACGCTCTCCGCGCGCATCGACCGCATGCGCGGCGTCCAGGCGTCCTTCGCCGCGCACGAGGTCAAGCGGCTGGAGAAGCTGCGCGACGACGACGTGACGGCGCTGGAGCTGAGGATCGCCCTCGTCGGGGTCTGTCTGCTGGTCGCCGTCGGCATCAGCGTGCAGGCGGCGCGCTCGATGGCCAGGCCGCTGTCCGTGCTGCGGCGCGGCTCGCAGCGGCTCGCGGGCGACCCGGCGGGCGAGGAGCCGGTGGAGTTCACCGGGAAGGACGACGAGTTCGCCGACGTCGTCCGCGCGCTGAACGAGCTGCGCGCGACCGCCGCCGCGCTCCAGGAGCGGGCCACCGAGGCCGAGGCCGACAACGCCTACCTGATGGGCACCAAGGACGACCTGACCGGCGAGCGGGACCAACTGCGCCGCGAGTACGAGAAGCTCAAGGAGCGCCTCGACGCCATGTCGGGCGCGGTGCACGGCACCTTCGTCAACCTCGCGCTGCGCACCCTGGGCCTGGTCGAGCGTCAGCTCGGGGTCATCGAGGGCCTGGAGGAGAAGGAGACCGACCCGGACCGGCTCGGCACCCTCTTCAAGCTCGACCACCTGGCGACCCGGATGCGGCGGCACAGCGAGAACCTGCTGCTGCTCGCGGGCGCCGAGCACACGGGCAGCCACCACAGCAGCCCGGTGCCGCTGCTGGACGTGCTGCGGGCCGCGATCAGCGAGATAGAGCGCTACGAACGCGTCGAGCTGGGCACCCTCCCGCCGCACGCCCAGCTCTCCGGCTTCGCCGCCGACGACCTCAGCCACCTGCTCGCCGAACTGCTCGACAACGCCACGTCCTTCTCGGCGCCCGAGTCCGAGGTGCGGCTCTCGGGCTGGCTGCTGGAGAACGGCGAGATCATGCTCTCCGTCGAGGACGGGGGCATCGGCGTCGCCGAGGAGCGGCTGGCCGAGCTGAACCTGCGGCTCGTCGACCCCGGTACGCAGGAGCCCCCGGCCCCCGACGAGTCGGCTGAGCCCGGCGGTCTGGGCATGGGCCTGTACGTGGTGGCCAGGCTGGCCGCGCGGCACGGGCTGCGGGTGCAGTTGCGCAGGCACAAGCAGGGTGGCGTCACCGCCGTCGTCGTCGTGCCCCGCGCGCTGCTTCCCGACCGCCCGGCGCCGAGCGCGGCGCCGTCAGGGGCCACGCGGACCACGACGGGCACGGCCACCTCGCTGCCCGGCTCTGTCGCCGAGGCCAACTCCAACGCGCTGCCCAGGCGCCGCCCCGCGCACCGCCGCACGGCGGAGGCGGACGGCACCTCGTCCGCGGACCCGAGCGCTCCGGAGGAGCCGGAAGCGCAGGGGGCGACGGGAGCGACGGGAGCGGCGGAGACCGCCGAGCCGGACGCCGCACCCGCACACGCGCACGCGGCGGCGGACGCGGATGCGGACGCGGGCACAGACGTGGACGCCGACTCCACCGCCCCCGCCGATCCGCTCATCGAGGCCGCCGAGCGCAGCATCCAGCGGGCCCAGGCGGCGGTCGCCCGCCTCGGCGAGGTCAACGAGGAGGGCGTGCCCAGCGCCCGTGAGCACACCCGCGCGCTCGGCGACGCGGCTCCCGCGACGGCCTCCGGCACGGCACCCGGAACGGCCGAAACAGCCCCGGCGGAGGCCGAAGCGGAATCCGTCGGAACCGCTCGTCCCGAGGGCGAGGAGAACGACGCGCAGGGCCCGGCGCGTACCGGCAAGGGCCTGCCCAAGCGCACCCCGCGAAACGTCGCAGCCCAGCCGGGGCCCGCAAGGCCCCGCAAGGGAGGCGCGAACGCGGAGGAGTTGCGGCGCCGTCTGGGAGGTTTCCAGCAGGGGTCGCAGCACGGTCGGCGTGACGCGGAAGCGGAAGCCGACGCTGAGCAGTACGTGAAGGATCAATCGGGGGCGCAGATTGACGGTGGTACTGCCGAGGAGGCACGCAAGTGAACGCGTCCACCACGCGTACGACCAGCAGCATCGAAGCGCGTAATCTGCGCTGGCTGCTGGACAACCTGGTCGACGAGGTGCCGGGCATCCGGTCCGTCGCCGTGGTGTCGTCCGACGGACTGCTCCTGCTGTCCTCCGATCCGGAAGCGGCCGAGCCGTCCGGAGCGGACGGCGGGAACGGCTCCGGCGGCACGGGCACAGGCGCGGCCACGGGAACGGCCACCGGCACCGCGAACGGCCCGGACGGCCCGGACGGCCCGCAAGGCCCCGGCGCGGGCTCAGGCGGAAACGGACCCAAGGGCTCCAGCGCCGATCTCGCGACCATCGTCTCGGGCGTCGGCGCGCTGACGCTCGGCGCCGCCAAGCTGATGGACGGCGGGGACGTCAAGCAGACGATGATCACCATGGACGAGGGCTCCGTCTTCGTCATGGCGGTCAGCGACGGCTCCCTGCTCGGCGTGCACGCCACGTCGGACTGCGACATGAGCGTCATCGCCTACCACATGGCGCTCTTCGTCGGCCGTGCCGGACACGTCCTCACCCCCGAACTCCGCTCAGAACTGCGCAAGTCGATGGAGCTGGATCAGTGACCTCTGCTGCCTCCCCCTACCCCGGTCCCGCGCCCTTGCCGGTGCGGCGCCCCGACTCCGGCAAGGCGAAACGGGTGCGCCCCTACGCGCTCACCGGCGGCCGTACCCGGTTCGGGCACGTGCTGCTCGTCGAGACCTTCGTCGCGGCGATCGAGGCGCCGCCGGAGCGGCCGGAACTGACCTCGGGCGGGCTGCGCGACCGCGTCATGCCCGAGATGCAGGCCATCGTGGAGATCTGCCGCCGGATGCGTTCGGTCGCGGAGATCGCGGCCCTGCTCAAGATGCCGCTGGGCGTGGTGCGGGTACTGCTCAGCGACCTCGCCGACCAAGGACGTATCCGCGTATACGGCACCGGGCACGGGACCGAGCGTCCCGACCGCGCGCTGCTGGAGAGGGTGCTGGGTGGACTTCGCAGGCTCTGAGCCGGGCACGGCGACAGACGTGCTGGACTCACAGGAGGCGCAAGCGTGGCAGGAGAACCTGACCCGCGCGCCCATATCCACCAAGATCGTGGTGGCGGGCGGCTTCGGCGTCGGCAAGACGACCTTCGTCGGGGCGGTCTCGGAGATCGAACCGCTCAAGACCGAGGCGCTGATGACGCAGGCGAGCGAGGAGACGGACGATCTCGCCTCGACGCCTGACAAGATCACGACCACGGTCGCGATGGACTTCGGGCGGATCACGCTCGACCCGGATCTGGTGCTCTATCTCTTCGGTACGCCGGGGCAGCAGCGCTTCTGGTTCATGTGGGACGACCTGGTGCGCGGCGCGATCGGCGCGATCGTGCTGGCGGACACCAGGCGGCTGGAGGACTGCTTCCCCGCGCTCGACTACTTCGAGAGCTGCGGGCTGCCGTACGTCGTCGCCGTCAACCACTTCGAGGGCACGGCCAGCTACGAAGCGGCCGACGTGCGGGAGGCCCTGTCCGTGCCCGAGGAAGCGCCTGTTGTGATCATGGACGCGCGTGACCGGAACACGGTCCAGGAGGCACTGCTCGCACTGGTCGGTCACGCGCTGGACGTGGCGCCCGCCTGACCCGCCTGACCGGACTCACCGGGTGCCGACACTGCACGTACGTACACAGAAGAGAGATCCGCCATGCGGAAGATACTCATCGTCGGAGCCGGCCAGGCCGGACTCCAGCTCGCGCTCGGCCTCCAGTCGCACGGCTACGAGGTCACCGTGATGTCCAACCGCACGGCTGACGAGATACGCGGCGGCCGGGTCATGTCCACGCAGTGCATGTTCCACCAGGCGCTCCAGCACGAGCGCGACGGGCAGCTCAACTTCTGGGAGAGCCAGGCGCCGAAGATCGAGGGCCTCGGCGTCTCCGTCGCCGCGCCCGACACGATCGAGGGCCCCGGCGAGACCCAGCGGGCGGTCAACTGGCTCGGCAAGCTCGACGGCTACGCGCAGTCCGTCGACCAGCGCGTGAAGATGGCGGGCTGGATGGAGACCTTCGCGCAGCGCGGCGGCCAGCTCGTCATCCACGGCGCCGCCGTCTCCGACCTGGACTTCTTCGCCCGCAAGTACGACCTCGTGCTCGTCGCCGCTGGCAAGGGCGAGCTGGTCTCGATGTTCGAGCGGGACGCGGCACGCTCCCCGTACGACGCGCCGCAGCGCGCCCTCGCCGTCTCCTACGTGCACGGCTTGGACCCACGCCCCGAGCACCCCGGTACCGAGGCCGTGCGCTGCAACCTGGTGCCCGGTGTCGGCGAACTGTTCGTGATGCCGTCGCTGACGACCTCGGGCCGCTGCGACATCCTCTTCTGGGAGGGCATACCCGGCGGTCCCCTGGACGCGTTCCAGGGCATCAAGGACCCCGACGAGCACCTCGCCACGACGCTGGAGCTGATGGAGCGCTTCACGCCCTGGGAGTACGCGCGGGCAACGAACGTCGAGCTGACGGACGCGGGCGGCACGCTCGCCGGGCGCTACGCGCCCACCGTCCGCAAGCCCGTGGGGCGGCTGCCCAGCGGGGGCACGGTGCTGGGCGTGGCCGACGTCGTCGTCGCCAACGACCCCATCACGGGCCAGGGCTCCAACTCGGCCTCCAAGTGCGCCGCCTCCTACCTCGCCTCGATCCTGGAGCGCGGGGACGAGCCGTTCGACGAGGAGTGGATGCGGGCGGCGTTCGACCGCTACTGGGCCACCGCGCAGCACGTCACCAAGTGGACGAACGCGATGCTGGCGCCGCCGCCCGAGCACGTGCTGAACCTCATCGGCGCGGCCGGTCAGCTCCAGCCGGTGGCGGACCGTTTCGCCAACGGCTTCAACGACCCCTCCGACTTCGAGGAGTGGTTCTACGAGCCGGAGAAGGCCGACGCCTACCTGGGCCGCCTCACCGCCTCCTGAGCCCGCCGCGCTGAGCCCGCCGCGCTGGCCGTGCGCGCGGGGCCGTCCCGTACGCGGACGGCCCCGGCACAGGCCCCGCTCCGCACAGGGTCCGGCGCCCGTCACACGTTGTTGCCCGTGTCCGCTCCCGCCGAGGCGCCGGCGGGCAGCTCCGGCGGCACGTACCCCGCCATGGGCGCGGCGTCCGCGTCGGGGCGCACGGCGCCGAGGAGCGGGTTGGACGCGAGCGGCGAGACCTTGACGCGGGCGCCGGGGCGCGGGGCCTGCACGACCAAACCGTCGCCCGCGTAGATGCCCACGTGTGTCGCGCCGGGGAAGTAGATGACCAGGTCACCGGGGCGCAGCTCCTTCAGCGGCACCCGGTCGAGCCGCTTCCACTGCTCCTGGCTCGTGCGCGGGATCGCGCGCTCCGCGTGCTGCCACGCCTGGGAGGTGAGCCCGGAGCAGTCGAAGGAGTCGGGCCCCTCCGCGCCCCAGACATAGGGTTTGCCGATCTGCTCGACGGCATAGCGCAGCGCCCGGTCGCCCGCCTCTGAGGGAGCGCGGGCCCCGTCCAGCACACCGGAGGAGAGCAGCTTCCGCTGCGCGTCGGCCGTCTGCCGCGACTCCAGCCCGCGCAGCTCCTCCAGTTGCTCACCGGAGAGCGAGGCGAGCATCTCCTCGACGGCGCCGAGCCGCGCGCGCACGTCGTCGCGCTGGCTCTTCTGGCGCGCGGCGAGCTTCCGCTGCTTCGCCAGTTCCTCGCGCGCCTTCTTGGCGAGCGCGCTGTGCCTGGCCTCGCCGCTGGTCAGCCGGTCGACGGTCGCGGCCTGGTCGCCGGCGGCCCGCTTGAGGTGGTGGCTGTTCTGGAGGGCGTGCTGAGGGTCGCGGGCCAGCAGCAACTGGACGGACGGGGGCAGCCCCGTGCCGCCGCGCCGGTACTGCTGGCGGGCGAGGCGGCCCGCCTGGACGCGTCCGTCGGCAAGCTGCGTGCGGGCCCTGGCCAGGCGGGCGCCGGCTTTCTTTGCCTTGGCGCGCTGCTTCGCCAGCTTCTCCGCTGTGGCGTTGTAGGTCTCCGAGGCGGTCTCGGCCTTCACATAGAGGGTCTGGAGGTCCTTGAGGAGCGTGCTCACCGGCTGGTCTGAGGGCTGTGCGGGCTGCGTGGGCTGTGCGGGGGCCGCCGTCGCGGGCTGGACGGTGAGTGCCCCCAGCACCCCCGCCGTTGCCGCCGCCACGGCGGCCGTGCGGACGGACCGTGCGAAGAACACCGGTACACCTCACCTCGGGTTCGGGCTTCGTCGGGCTTCGGAAGCTGATCGCCGTACGAGGTGATCGTGGCACGGCCGATCATATGATCAGCGCCGCGACTGGGCGGATCAGCGCAGACCCGTCACCCGATGGTCGCGCTTCGGTCACCCGGGCGGCGGCGTCGTCGGCGTGTCCCGAGAACTGTCGCCCCGTCAGATGCGTCGGCGCCTCCGCGAGGCCGTCACCCGCGACCGCCCGGGGGCCCTCACCCGCGGCTCGGCCCGGCGCGGCTCACCTGCCGAACAGGCGCCGTCCCGCGAGGCTCTTGGCCGCGTCTTCCACCTCGTCGATCTCGTGGACGTACGCCTCGGGCAGCCACTCGGCCGCCGGGCGCTCCGCCGTGCCCTCCAGATCGAGGGCGCGGGCCAGGGGGACGGGCAGCGGGCGGGACTCGGGAGTCTTGTGCAGGCAGGCGAGCAGCGCGGGGCACAGCCCGTCGGGCACGCCCGTCAGATCGGGGTCCTCGCGGGCCGAGGGCAGCATGCTCCCGGCGAAGGGCTGGTGTGCGCCCGCCGCGACGACGAGGGTCGAGCCCAGCTCGAAGACGTCGTCGGCGGCGCGGGCGGCGCCGCCCCCGGCGTGGTCGTGGTCGTCGTCGTGGCCGAGATCGGTGCGGCCCAGCCCGAGGCTGTAGTCGACGAGCCGGGGCGCGTCGGCGGCGAGCAGCACGTTGCAGGGACGCGGGTCGCGGTGGGCGACGCGGACGGCGTGCAGATCCGCGAGGCCCTGCGCGAGGGCCGCGCCGAGAGCGCGCACGGCGTGCTCGGGCAGCGGCCCGTACCGCGCGACGGCGGCGGAGAGCGGTGGGCCCGGCACGAACTCCGTCGCCATCCAGGGGTGCTCGCTGTCCAGCTCGCAGCCGAGCGCGGCGGCGACGTACCTGCTGCGCAGGGAGGCCGCCGTCTGCATCTCGTGCCGCAGCCTGGCGCGCAACTGGCGGTCGCGCAGCAGCTCGGGCCGCACGGCGCGCACGGCGGCGAGCTGCTTGCGCTCGCCGCGCCGCGGGGCGCCGCGCCCGAGGTAGACGGTGCCTGTGCTGCCCGTGCCGAGCACCCCGTGCAGCCGGTAGGGACCGAGCTGCCGGGGGTCGGTACCGCCAAGACGGGCAAACCCATGGATCACCCTGTGCAGACTAGGGGCAAGGGGCGCCGAGGTGGTCAGCGCGCGTAATAACTGTCGAAGTTCTTCGCAAACTCCCACCCGCCGAAACGGTCCCAGTTGATCGACCACGTCATAAGTCCGCGCATGTCAGGCCATGTGCCGTGCGGCTTGTACGTACCGCAGTTCGTGCCCTTGTGGAGGCAGTCGAGGGCCTTGTTCACCTCGGCGGGCGGGGTGTGCCCGTTGCCCGCGTAGGTGCTGGCTGGCAGGCCGATGGCGACCTGCGAGGGCTTGAGCGCGGGGAAGACGTTGTTCGCGTTGCCGGCCACGGGGAAGCCCGCCAGCAGCATGTCGGTCATCGCGATGTGGAAGTCGGCCGTGCCCATGGTGTGGTATTGGCCGTCGAGTCCCATGATCGGGCCCGAGTTGTAGTCCTGGACGTGCAGCAGCGTGAGGTCGTCGCGCAGGGCGTGGATGACGGGCAGATAGGCGCCCGCGCGGGGATCCTGGCCGCCCCAGGGGCCCGAGCCGTAGAACTGGTGGCCGAGCTGCACGAAGAACGTCTCGGGGGCCATCGTCAGCGTGAAGTCCTGGCCGTACTTCGCCTTCAGCGACTTGAGCGCGGAGATGAGGTGGACGACGACGGGGGTGGTCGGGTTCTTGAAGTCGGTGTCGCCCTTGTCGAGGGAGAGGCTGTGGCCCTCGAAGTCGATGTCCACTCCGTCGAGCCCGTAGCGGTCGATGATCGCGCCGACGGAGGAGACGAACGTGTCGCGGGCCGCCGCCGTGGTGAGCCGGACCTGCCCGTTCTGGCCGCCGATGGACAGCAGTACCTTCTTGCCCGCCGCCTGCTTCGCCGCGACGGCCGCCTTGAACTCGGCCTCCGTCTCGACGCCTGGGCACTCCGTGGCGGGGCAGAGGGCGAAGCGGATGTCCCCCGAGGTGGCGGAGGTGGGCTCGCCGAAGGCCAGTTGGATGACGTCCCAGTCGTCGGGGACGTCGGCGAGGCGGGTGTAGCCGGAGCCGTTGGCGAAGCTGGTGTGCAGATAGCCGACGAGGGCGTGCTGGGGGAGTGCGGCGGTGTCCGCTCCGGTGCCCGTGGTGGCGGGCGCGGCCTGGGCGCCGCCCGCGAGCAGCGCGACGGCGGCGAGCCCGGCCGCGAGAGACGCGAGCGCGCGTCCGCGGGGACGTGGGACGCGCGCTCGCGAGCCTGGCCGGGGGCGGGTGCGAGTGCGGATGCGGGTGCGGTGGGGGCGCATGGGGTCGCTCCTCGGTCGACGGCGGTACGTGGGGCGTACGGGTCTCGCGTCGAACTGGAGAGGGCGCCGGCCGGAAGTCGTGGTGGTGCCGGGGGAGGCATCCCGGGCGGCGCCCCTTGCGCACGGAGCAAACAGGACTAGACCAGTAATGTCAATGGTCCGGACTAGGAGAGGGGTTGGGGGTGCCCGGCGGCCGGGTGTCAGGCGCTCCCGGGCGACTGCCGACGGCGCCGCCACGGCCACTTCGGGCCGCCGCGCGGGAGCCCTTCCGGGTCGTAGACGTACCGCCAGCCCCGCGGCAGGCCCAGCCGCGGGGTCGTCCCCGCGGGCTCCAGCCGGTAGACGTGCACCGTCCGCGTGCTCTTGCCGCCGCCCTCGCCGTCGACGCCGGGGACCGGTACCTCGTAGGTCTTCGGCGGACGCCCCGTGGCGCCCAGCAGGACCGGCAGTACGCGCCCGTCCAGCGGTCCGCCGACGAACGCGGTCTCCTCGCTGCGCACCGTCGCCGCCCCGCTCAGTCCGCGTCCGGGCCGCTGGGCTGCGCCAGCCTGCGGGCGCCCGGACCCTCGTCGCCGAGCTGGTCGTACGGGTTGGCCAGCACACAGCGGTCCAGCGAGAGGCAGCCGCAGCCGATGCAGTCGCTGAGGTGGTCGCGCAACTGGGTCATCAGCTTGATCCGCTGGTCCAGGTCCTCCCGCCAGCACTCCGAGACGCGCGCCCAGTCCTCGCGGTTGGGCGTACGGCCCTCGGGCAGCACGCTCAGCGCGCCCCGGATCGCCGACAGCGGCATGCCCAGGCGCTGGGAGGCCCGGATGAAGGCGACGCGGCGCAGCGTGTCACGGCTGTAGCGCCGCTGGTTGCCCGAGGTGCGGCGGCTGTGGATCAGGCCCTCGCGCTCGTAGAACCGCAGCGCCGAAGTGGCGACACCGGCACGCTCGGCCAGCTCGCCGACGGTGGCTTCCTTGGCCTTCCAGGACAGGTGTGTGGACATGCGGGTCAGCGTAGCCGACCCTTCAAGTCGCCTTTAAGTCTCTTTTTGTTACGCCTCGTCGTCCGACGGCTGCTCGTCGAGCAGATGCGCCGCGTCGGAGACGACGGGCACCACGCGCCGGATCAGCCCGCCCACCCGGCCCTCCGAGACCTCCAGTTCCAGCGCCCCACGGGTGGCCAGGGCCGCCTCCTCGTCGCGTGCCGCCGTCACCGTCAGCATCGCGACGAAGTGGTCCACGAGCCAGTCCCGCAGCTCCTCGACGGGCGGGCGCTTGCCCTCGTCCAGCCAGATCAGGGAGGCCGCCTCCACGGTGGTGATCCACGTCCGCACGGCCATCCGCAGCCACGGGCGCGGGTGCGGTGTGTCGAGGTGGAGGAGGATCTGCCCGGCCGCCGCGCGCCGCACCTCGTCGACGATCGCGCTCGTACGGGAGGTCTCCACGACGCTGCCGCCCTGGAGCAGCGCCATGAAACCGGCGTCGTGCCCGCTCACGAAGGTGAGGTAGCGGTCGAGGGCCCGGGAGAGCCGCTGGGTGAGCGGTCCTGTCTGGGGTTCGGCGAAGCACAGTTCCAGCTCGTCGGCGGCGCTGCGCAGCGCCGCCTCGTACAACTGCTGCTTGCCGCCGGGGAAGTAGCGGTACACCAGCGGGCGCGAGACTCCGGCCGCCGCTGCCACGTCGTCCAGCGACACCTCCTCGGGCGGGCGGTGCGCGAAGAGGCCGAGCGCGGTGGTGATCAGTTGCGAGCGCCGCTGGTCCACGGTCAGCCTGCGATACGCCGGGGCGGTGCCGCTGCTGCTCATGCCGTGCAGCGTATCCGGTACGTGTTCGAGTGCCCCCGGCGCGGCAGGGCGTTCCCGTACCGGAACGGCTGGAGCCGGGCCGGGGGCGGCGCCGGGTGCTTCGTCGTACCGGAGCCATCCCGTAGGCGGGCGTCCCGTGGGCATCCCGGGTGGCTACTTCGCCAGCAGCCCCGAGCTGACCCAGAGCCTGCGCCCTGGACCGCGCAGCACGCCGATCTCGTCGAGGAAGTCGGTGAGCCGCTTCGCGCCCGACTGCATCACCTCGCGCCGGTGGCCGCTGGCCTTCACCTGGGCCAGTGCCGCGCGCTTGTCCAGTCCCACGTTCGTGTAGACCTCGGGGTTGATGAAGGAGATCGAGAAGACGCGGGCCGCCTCGCCCGAGCTGAGGCGCGTGAACTCGCGCTCCCAGCGGCGGCAGGTGACCATCTGACGGCGCAGCTCCTCGCGCGCGTAGCGCACGTGCCGCGCCTCCTCGACGACGTGGATGCGCGTGACGCCGCGCACCAGCGGCTGTACGCGCTCGTCGGGGAAGGTCAGCCGCTGCATCCAGTCGAGGATCTCCTCGCCCAGCAGCGTGGCGGTGAACGAACCCGGCGTGGTGGAGACGGTCTTGAGCAGCCGCGCGAGGTTGTGCGTGAAGCGCGTGACCGGGTACGCCGGGGCGCCGCCCTTCTCGATGAGCCGCGCGAACATCATGGAGTGGCGGCACTCGTCGGCTATCTCCGTGAGCGCGTAGCGGACATGCTGGCTGGTCAGCGGCTTGTCGTAGATGTGCCGCACGAGCAACTGCATGAGGATGACCTCGAACCAGATGCCCAGGGAGGCGAGCGAGGCCGCCTCGTGCCGGGCCAGGTCCATCCGCTGTTCCTCGGACATCCGCTTCCACATCGGGGTGCCGTAGAGGGAGACCAGCTCCGGCGGCCAGAACCACTTGCCTTCTTCGAAGGCGGCGTCCCAGTCCAGTTCGGTGTCCGGGTCGAAGGAGTGCTTCTTCGAGGAGGCGAGGAGACGCTCGGCGACGTGTTCGCGGTCCTTGAGCGCGCCGAGGGCGTCCCGCAGCGCCTGGTGGTCGGTGGGCCCGGCGGGGCCGGTGGGGGTGAGGTCAGGGGCGGTCGTCATGCGAGGTACCTCTTCATCGGGGTTACCAACGGTCACGTCTGCTGCCTGCCCTTATGAGACTGCGCGTCAGCAAGCCCGTCAATCCCCCGCGCACGACTTGTTGACCCCTTGGTAACGCCCGTGTGAGCCTGCCGACTACCCACCTTTGATGGGGAGTCAGAAAGAGGAGGCGTAGGTCATGTCCACGCACGAGCTCTATGTCAACGACCCCCATGAGCGGCTCTGGCAGGTCCCCGCGTCCGGCGCCGCGCGCTTCAGCTGGGACTACGACGACGGGCGCGACCGTCTCCTCGCCCTCTACCAGAAGGGC
The DNA here is from genome assembly GCF_053611545.1 of Streptomyces sp. NPDC054796. Classification (NCBI taxonomy): domain Bacteria; kingdom Bacillati; phylum Actinomycetota; class Actinomycetes; order Kitasatosporales; family Streptomycetaceae; genus Streptomyces; species Streptomyces sp. NPDC054796. The sequence continues at coordinate 195,160 of NZ_JBSHAO010000008.1, forward strand.
AAGGACAAACAGTGGGACGGCCAGAAGCGCATCGACTGGGATCTGGAGGTGGACCCGAAGAACCCGCTGGGCACCCCGGACGAGGCCATCGCGCTGTACGGCACCCCCTACTGGGACAAGATGAGCGAGGCCGAGCGCGGGGACGTGCGGCAGCACTTCGCTTCGTGGCAGTTCAGCCAGTTCCTCCACGGTGAACAGGGCGCCATGGTGTGCGCGGCCCGCATCGTCGAGTCCGTCCCCGACCTGGACGCCAAGTTCTACTCGGCCACCCAGACCATGGACGAGGCCCGGCACGCCGAGATCTACGCGCGCTTCCTGCACGAGAAGATCGGGATGCTCTACCCGATCAACGACAACCTCCAGTCGCTGCTGAGCGACACCCTCCGCGACTCCCGCTGGGACATGCCCTACCTCGGCATGCAGGTCCTCATCGAGGGCCTGGCCCTGGCCGCCTTCGGCATGATCCGCGACACGACGACCAAGCCGCTGCCGCAGCAGATCCTCGCCTACGTCATGCAGGACGAGGCCCGCCACGTCGCCTTCGGCCGCATGGCGCTGCGCGACTACTACAAGCAGCTCTCGGACGCGGAACTGCGCGAACGCGAGGAGTTCGTGATCGAGGGCTGCTATCTGATGCGCGACCGGCTCAAGGGCACCGAGGTGCTGGAGGACTTCGTCGGCATCCCGGCGGCCGAGGCGGACAAGCTGAGCGAGAACTCGGAGTACCTCCAGCTCTTCCGGCAGTTGCTGTTCAGCCGGATCGTGCCGTGCGTCCGCGACATCGGCCTGTGGGGCGAACGGCTCCAGCGCGCCTACGTCGACATGGGCGTCTTCGAGATGGGCGACCAGAACCTGGACCTCCTCATGCGGCAGGACGAGGAGATCGCCGAGAAGCTGGACGCGGAACGGTTCGCGCAGGAGGAGGCGGCACGCACGGCGGAGGTCGCCGAGGCGATCGCGCAGGGCGGCGCCGACGGCTGACGGCGCGTCCCGGGGCCCGAGGCGGGACCGGCGATCACCCCGGCGGGTTCCCGAAGTCGGGGATCCGCAGGCGCTCCCCGTCCCGCAGCGCGGACTCGTGCGCGACGATGCCCGGCAGCGTGTAGCGGGCGGCCACCCACGCGTTCACGGTCGGCAGCCGCCCCGAGGACACGGCGCCGACGAAGTCGTCGGCGAGGAAGTGGTGGCTGCCCTCGTGCCCGTTCGGGGCGTGCGCGAACTCGGCCGGGAGCCGCGACCTGTCGTGCACGGGCGCCGTACCGGAGACGAAGGCGTCCCGCAGCGCCGGGGCCACGTCGCGCAGCGAGGGATCGTCGGGGGAGAGTGAGGGCACGGTCCGCAGGTGCTCCGAGACGTCGAGCACCCCCTTCTTGTCCTGCCAGAGGCTGACCGTGGCCAGTTGCTCCAGGCTCCCCTCCGTACCGAAGAAGCGGAAGCGGGACTCGCGGATGTGCGACGGGTAGCCGACCCTGCGGAACTCGTTGACGCGGAACGAGCCGCCGCCCTCCGCCTCGAAGAGCGCCGTCGCGTTGGAGAAGTCGTTGCCGAACTGGCTGACCTCCTTGTCGAAGACCCCGTCGCCACGGTCGTCCCTGACGCCGATCGCGCTCACGCTCGTGGCGTGCGTCCGCCAGGCGCCGAGGACGCCGCCGAGGGAGTGCGTCGGGTACAGCAGCGGGGGATAGCTCGCGGTGGCCTTCCAGTTCTCGCCGCCGCTGTACTGGTACGCCTCGTAGAAGCCGAGGTCCATGTCGTGCACGTAGTCGCCCTCGGCGTAGAAGAGCCTGCCGAAGGCACCCTCGGCGGCCTTCTCCCGCGCGTAGACGGTGGCCGGGTTGTAGTGGCTGGTCTCGCCCATCATGTACGTCAGCCCGGTCTCCCGTACGGCCTCGATGATCGCGGCGATCTCCTCGCGGCTGACGGCCATGGGGACGGCGGAGTACACGTGCTTGCCCGCGCGCAGCGCCTGGACGGCCAGCGGGCCGTGCGTCCAGCGCTGGGTGAACAGGGCGACGGCGGCCACGTCGGAGTCCAGCATCCGCGCGAAGTCCGGCACCGTACCGGCCAGGTCATGGCGCGCGACGAGCCGCTCGGCGCGCTCGGGCAGCAGATCGGTGACGTGCACGCCGCCCACGCCGGGGTGGAGGCGGAACAGCTTGGCGAACTGGCCCGCGAACTGGCCCGCGCCGACGATACCGAGGGAGAAGGGCATGACGTGCGTCTCCTGTCCTGACGTGTGCGTCCGTACGTGCGTGGGGCGGTGGGTGTGTGCGTGCGTGGGTGTGTGCGTCCGGCTCAACGATCAGGCATGGCGGCGGGCGCGCGACAGAGGGCGTGGGCCCGGGGCGCGAGGTGCGGGGCGTACAGGAGGCGACGACAATGGGGTACACGGAAGCCGTCCGCGCAAGCCGTCCGCGCAAGCCGTCCGAGGAGGCTGGATGAGCACCGAACCCGAACCCGACCCCGGATCCGCACCCGACCCCGATTCCCGGGTCACTCCGGACAAGCTGCTGCACAGCGGGGGCAGCGACGACGTGACGCCCGAGGACCTCGTGCTCGCGGCGGGCCGTGACGTCACCCCGGAGAACCTCCGGTGGGCCCGCAAGAGGCTGGACGAGGAGGGCCGCAGGGCCATCGAGAAGTTGCTGCCCTAGGTCTCGACGGTCCACGGCCGACGGGAGACGAGGGGAACAGGCCCCGGGCGTTGCCCTCGCGCGCGGCACGCACGAAGGTACTCAGGTGCGCACGGGCTCTTACGAGGGCCCGTGCGAGTCATGACCTGACCGCCGCGACCGGGGAGACACCCGTGGAGTCCCGCCTCGACCCTCAGCACGTCATCGACCAGCTCGGCCTCTCGCCGCATCCGGAGGGCGGCTGGTACGCGAGTACCTACACCAGCGGCATCGACGTACGGCTGCCGGAGCGCACCGGCGGCGGCCGTCCCACCGCGACCCTCATCCACTACCTGCTGTCGCCGGGCGAGGAGTCCGCGTGGCACGTCGTCGGCTCCGACGAGATCTGGCTGTGGCACCTGGGCGGCCCGCTCGTCCTGCGCACGGGAGGCGCGGGCCCCGAACCCGACACGGGAACGGCCGGCGGACCCGGTTCCGGAGGCGTCATCGAGACGCCGCTGGGCCCCGACCTCGGCGCGGGACAGCGGCTCCAGGGCTTCGTTCCGGCAGGCACGTGGCAGAGCGCGCGGCCCGCGGGGGACGAGGCGGTGCTGGTGAGCTGCGTGGTGTCGCCCGGCTTCGACTTCGCCGACTTCCGCCTCTACGAGGGCGCGGCGCGCGACCGTACGACGGCTGAACCGGAACCCGATCCGGAGTCGTGACCCGGCCTCCCGGGGACGCCGCGTTACGGGTGCGTCACCAGGTGCGTCAGGCCGTGACCCGCAGCCGGTCCAGCGCGCACCGGGTGGCGCGCGTGTCCGGGTGCTCGGGCCCGAGCACCCGCTCGCGGTGGCCGAGGGTCTCGCGGTAGAGCCGCTCGGCGCCCGCCCCGTCCCCCGAGCCCAGGAGCGCCCCTGCGAGCCCGTGCGCCGCCTCCAGGACGTGCGGGTGCTCGTCGCCCATCTCCTGGCGCAGCGTCTCCAGGGACTCCCTGTACATCTCCTCGGCCTGCCGGTGCTCGCCCCGTAGCGCGAGGATGTCCGCGAGGTGCGTACGGGCACGCTGCACGCGCCGGTGGTCGTCGCCCACGTCGAGGCCCAGCCGCGTCAGCGCGTCCCGGTAGATCCCCTCGCCCTCGCACGGGTCGCCGCCGTGCGCGACGATCCGGCCCAGCAGGAGCAGCGCGGTGAGGGTGCGCTGGTGCTCGGCGCCCAGTACCCGCTTCCGGTCGGCGACCACCGCGCGCTGCGTCCGCTCCGCCTCCGCGAGGTTGCCGCGCCGCCACAGCACGAGGGCCAGGTTGTGCCGGGCTACGAGCGTCTCGTGGTGGTCGGCGCCCAGCACCCTGGTCTCCGTCGCCAGCAGCTCGCGTATGGTGCGCTCGGCCTCCTCGTAGGAGCCCTGCTCGTAGAGCGACCAGCTCACGTTCGCCCTGGTCACGAGCGTGTCCGGGTGCTCGGGCCCGCGCAGCCGCTCCTCGACGGCGAGCATGGCGCGGGTCAGTTTCTCGGCCTCGGCGTGCTTGCCGCGCTGCCACAGCACCATGGCGAGGTTCTTGCGCGCCGTGACGACCTCGTCGTGGTCCGCGCTGAGCGCGTCGGCGTGTGCGAGGGCGTGCCGGATGAGGACCTCGTTCTCCTCGTCCGAGCGCGCCTCGATGAGGGCCTCCACGGTGCGGTTGAGGGCGTGGCAGGCGTGCGCGACGACCCCGGGCTCCCCCGTGGTGAGGCGGTCCATCAGCGCGTGCGCGTGGGGGGTGAGGGTGCGCCACCGGGGCCAGTCGGCCGTGCGGTGCAGATCGAGCCGGTCGGTGGCGGCGGACAGCAGCTCGGCCGCCGCCGCCTGCACGGCCTCCGGCCGGTCCGCCTCGCCCCGCCGCACCCGCGACGCCTCCGCGACGAGCGGGTGGACGAGCACGGACGGCTCGCCGGGGCGCTGCGCGGGCGCGCTGCTGATCAGCCCGAACCTGGCCAGCCCGCTGAGCCCGGCGAACTGCGCGGCCATCGGATCGTCCCCGTCGAGCAGCCCGTGCGCGGCCAGCAGCTCGGGGTCGAGGACGTGGACGGGGAACGGCTGGGTCGGCGCGAAGTACGACAGCAGCCGCAGCAGCGGACGTGCCGACGGCACGCCCTGCTCGGCGAGCTTGTTGAGCGACAGCTCCCACGTCGTCGTGACGCGGCTGCGCGGGTCGTCGGCGCGGTGGCCGCCGACGGCGGCGAGGTCGAGGAGGTGGATGGAGCGCTGGGCCTCCCGCAGATACCCGGCGAGGTCGAGGGCCGCCAGGTCGGAGCCGAGGTAGCTCCCGGCGAGGTGCAGGGCGAGGGGCAGGCCGCCGAGCTGCTGGGAGAGGGTGCGGGCGCGGAGGGTGTCGTGGCCTGTGGTGCGGGGGCCCGGGACCGGGCCTGGGCCTGGGCCGGGGCCCGGGGGTGGTCCCGGGAGGGAGGGGCCGGAGACGACGGCGGGGCCGGTGCCGGGGGCTGCGACGGTGCTGGGGGTACCGGCGGCGCCAGGGGGGCCGGTCGCACCAGGAGCCCCGTCCGCCTCATCGGCCCCGGCGGCACGGGAAGCCGCATCCGTCTCGTCGGCCCCGGTTGTCCCACCCGCCCCGGTGCCGTCCGGAAGGGGCTCCGTGCGCATCCGGTCCAGCAGGATCAGCGCGCCCACACCGGGCTCGACGGTGCCCACCCGGCGCAGCCGCGCGTGGTTGCCCCACACGGCGCCGTCGACGATGCGGCTCGTCACCAGCACGGTGCCGGAACGGCTGGGCCTGATCCAGCCCGTACCGCCCGCGAGGTCACCGGCCGGGGCCAGTGTCGCGGGGTCGTCGGCGTTGTCGAAGACCAGCAGCCAGCGGTGCGGACAGGCGTCCAGAAGGCGCCAGACGAGATCGATACCGGCCGCCGACGACGTACGCGCCCGCGTCAACTCCGTCTCGCTGGCGCCGAGTTCGGCCGCGAGCGTGAGCATGCCGCCGCCCAGGCTGGAGACATCGGCCGCCGACACCCACCACACCGGGTGCCCACGGGTGCGCGCGTACTCGGCGACCTTGAGTGCGACGGTGCTCTTGCCGATGCCGCCCATGCCCGCGAGGACGTCGACGACCGCGGCGCCCTCGTGCCCCGCCCCGTCCCCGTCGCGCAGGCGCGCGTACAGCTCGCCGAGCAACTGCGCGCGGCCGTGGACGCGGGGGAGTTGGCCGAGCGGGGGTGCGAGGACGGCGGAGGTGGGCGGGGGAGTGGGTGCTGGTGCTGGTGCTGGTGCTGGTGCGACGGGGGCGTCGGCCGTGCCAGCCGTGCCAGGAGTGCTGGACGTGCCGCTCGGCGCGAAGGACCCCCGCGGACGCCGTAGGGGCGGGGCGCCGTTCCCCCTCCGCGCCCTTGGCGGCACCGGGGGCGTCCCCTTGGCGGCGTCGTACGCGTCACGGCAACGCTGGCGGATCGCGGCGGCGTTGGGGAACGGACGCCCCTGCTGCGCCGCGATCTTGATGACGGCCTCGACGACCGGCGCCGCGCCCTCGTGCCAGGAACGGGGGAGGCTCGCGCCCTTCATCCACTGGCCGATCGCGGTACGGCCGATGCCGGAGACCGACTCGATCATGCGCAGGGGCAGCCCGGGATCCGGCGCGGCGGCCTGGGCACAGGCACTGCGGAGTTCGACGGCGAACGGATTGTCGCGCTCGCCGTGGTCGGCTGCGGGCAACGTTCCCCCCTGACAAGCAGACACGGACGCCTTGGAAGGCGGACAGCCTAGGCCGTTGACCTGCGAAGACACGAACTCACTGTCCGGGACCGTCCGTAAGACCTTCCCGGATCGTAACCCCTTCGGGCACTGTCTACCCGTACCCGCCCACGAGAACGGGCGGGGACGAACAGCACAAGCAAGACAGCGGGTAATGAGCAAGGCAGTTCGCATCGCCACGGCGGCCACAACCGCCACGATGCCAGCCCTCGCCTCGGCCGCCCGCCACCACTGACCGACCGCACCGCCGGTGCGGGTCCTCCCACCCCATGGGGAGGCCCGTTCACCGATGCCAGCTGGTTCTGGCTGTTGGAGCCGCACGGGGGCGACCTCCACCAGCCAGAACCAGCTTTTTGCGTTCCCGGCCCCTCCCACGGCCCGGTGACCCAGCCCACTCGCCGCCCTCTTCCGGGACCCCTCACCTGTGAGCCCGCCCATAGGGCCCACGTCATATCGGAAGACCGGTAGTAGCCCCGTGCGGAAGCCGCGGCCCACCCATGAGGGCCTGCCGGGCAAAACGGGCGAAGACCCTACGTAATCGGGTAGTACGTCACATTCTTGCCACCCCTCCGAGGCGCCGCTAACCATGGCTGACGTACCGGGGAGCACCACGCCGGATCGAGCGACCACCGCTCGGCTCGCACCGTTCCGGCACCCGGCGAGGAACCGACCTCCGCGCCGCGCTCCCCTCACGTCCCCCTTCTCGGAGAGGTACTTCCGCATGTCCTTCCGCACCATCGCCCTCGCCGCCACCGCGACCACCACCGACGCCGCCACCACGGCCGCCCCGGCCAGGAACGCCCGCATCCGCAGGTTCTCCGTCGCCGGTCTGGTGACCACGGGCGCGGCGGCCGTCGCCCTCACGCTGGCCCCGTCCCCCGCCCACGCGCAGGACCAGGGCACGATGAGCGCGTCCGCGGCCACCACCTCCGCCGCGAGCGTCTCCGCGCAGGCCGCCTCGGTGGGCAAGGGCTCCTCCTCCGGCAACCTCGACGGCTGGATCCACGAGGCGCTGGACATCATGAAGGCGAAGGGCATCCCCGGCAGCTACGAGGGCCTGCACCGCAACATCATGCGCGAGTCCGGCGGCGACCCGAACGCCCAGAACGGCTGGGACGTCAACGCCCAGGCGGGCACGCCCTCCAAGGGCCTGCTCCAGGTCATCCAGCCGACGTTCGACGCGTACCACGTGGACGGCACGGCCAACAGCCTGACCGACCCCGTCGCGAACATCACCGCCGCCGCCAACTACGCCGCCGACAAGTACGGCTCCATCGACAACGTCGACTCGGCGTACTGAGCCGTAGCCCCACCGAGCGCTCGGTGAGCGAGAACCGCGAACAGCGAAGAACAGGCAGCAGCTCATGTCGCACGAAAGCGGGAACGAGGCGCGGACCCCCGCGCCGGGCAGCCCCGCGCCGCCCGACCCCGGGGCCCCCGGGTACGGGCCCCCGGCCTACGGGCCGCCCTCCTACGGAGGACCGGCGAAGGCGCGCCGCGGCAGGCGGCGGGGCCTGAAGATCACCGCCTGGGCCGTACTCGGAGTGCTGCTGCTCGGCGGCGGAGGGCTCGCCTACTTCTGGTCCCACCTGAACGGGAACCTCAAGGGCGTCGACGTCGACGCCAAGCTCGGCCACGACCGGCCCAGCGGGCAGAAGGACGGTTCGATGAACATCCTGCTGCTCGGCTCCGACTCCCGCGCGGGCGCGAACAGCCAGTACGGGGAGGACCAGGGCGGCGCCCGCGCCGACACCGCGATGGTCCTGCACGTCGACAAGTCCCACAAGAAGGCCAGCGTCGTCAGCATCCCGCGCGACACCGAGGTCCAGCGGCCCCGGTGCGCCGACCCCCAGGGCGGCACCGTGCGGGGCGAACAGCAGGCGATGTTCAACGAGTCCTACCAGGTGGGCGGCCCCGCCTGCACCATGAAGACCGTCGAGAAGATGTCCGGCCTGCGCATGGATCACTACCTCCAGGTCGACTTCACGGGCTTCAAGAAGCTCATCGACGAGCTGGGCGGCGTGGACATCACCACGGACAAGACCATCAAGGACGACGCCAGCCAACTGTCCCTCACCTCGGGCACGCACAAGCTCAAGGGCGAGCAGGCGCTCCAGCTCGTCCGTACACGCCACGGCGTCGGCGACGGCAGCGACCTGGGCCGTATCCAGCTCCAGCAGGCGTTCATCAAGGCGCTGATCCACCAGGTCGACTCGATCGGCCTGTTCGGCAACCCGGCGAAGACCTACGACCTGGCCGACACCGCCACCCGTACCGTCAGCGCCGACTCCGACCTGGCCTCCACGGACAAGCTCCTGGGCCTGGCCAAGGACCTCAAGGGCATCAAGCCCTCCCACATGAACATGACCACCCTCCCGGTCACCTACGACCCCCAGAACCAGGAACGCGTCCTCCCCCTGAAGCACGCTTCCCACAAGGTGTGGACGGCCCTGCGCCACGACGACCCGATCCCGAAGTCGGCAACGAAGAACTCGGTCGGCGACCACGCGGACACGGGCGTCACGGCGGGCGGCTGACGCCGGAGTCCTATGCCCCGTCCCGCATCGGACGGGGCGCCGGTCTCAGCTCGGCTGACGCAAAGACCGCAGAAGGTCGAGCAGTCCCCTGAGCGGCCTGAGCTGTTGCTCCGTCACCGGGTCCGGGCTGAAATGCATGAGCTGATTGCGGAAGACACGGCACTGGTCGAGCGCCACGAGGAAGAGTTCCTTGTCGATGTTCCACCCAAGGGCTCCCCAGTTCTTCTCGTCCCGCAGGACGTGTTTGTAATCCCCCATCGAGAGGTCCGCCGCGGAGCCGACGCGCGAGCCCATTCTGGCCCGCTTTCGGATGTCTTCCAGGGGAATTCGCGCGTCGAGAGCCCGTCGTAGATGCTGTTCGATCTCTTCAACCAGTACGAAGGGACGTACTCGCGTCTCGAACTCGCCCGTGAGATCGGCAGCGGTGACAATGCCGCACACCTTGTGCGCGTCATCACGTACGAAGACATATCCCGTCTGCTGAATTTCGACGATCCAGTCCAGCAGGTCGTCCGACCGGTTGGCCTCCCGGACGGGAACCGTGGCCGCTGACAAACCCGCTCCGGCGTCGACGAGGTGAGCACGGCTGATGGACTCCCAGCTCACCGCGCCGAGAAGACGGCCGTCGCCGTCCAGGACGGGGAGTTGGCTGTACCCCTTGAGCGTCATCAGCGTCACGGCCGTACGAAGGTCGTCCCCGGCCCGCACGCTTTCGGGGACGGCATTCGCCGACTCCACATTGCTCACGAGATAAGCGATCTCGTCGGATTCCACCGGCTCCACGACCGACTCCTCCGGAGAGGCTTTCTGTTCGTCCTCCACCACGCTCGCGACGGGCACCAGGCTCACCATGCTGTCAAGGCTTCCCTCGGTGAAGTGAGGGACTGTGGCGAGCCCTTGCTCGGTGAGAGCTTCTTGAACGCGCGAGATGACGGCGGCCTCGCGGCGCTGCTCGTCCCAGACTTTGAGGAGGTCGCGGACAGAGATCGTCAGAGGTGACGCCTTGTCCGCACTCCGAGCCGCTTCGAAGAGTTTTTCCGGTTCATCGAGACCGGCGGTGAGCGGATCGGCATCGGGCCGCCCAGGGTCCGTACCGCCCGAGGCGACTTTCGCGATGCGCTCCGCCGCGCCGAACCTTCGCAGCTCGAATACGGTGAGCAGAGAGCCCATGCTGTCCTGGATATCCAGCTGGAACCGGTCGCGCTCGGTGTTCTTCACCGTCCAGGTGACGTGGCGGATGTGCGGAAAGCCCTCATTGATGTCCGGCCGGTATTCGTAGCCGCTCGCGATCGTGCCGATCGCGATCCGCGCGTGAGGCAGTGGCACCACCACGAGGTCACCCACGGCGATGTCGTTGTAGAAGCGGTTGAGCTGACCGGTCCAGTTGGCGCGGGTGAACGTGCTGTGTGTGGGATAGGCGGTGGCTACGGCGTTCTTGATGTTCGTGCGGGTGCCGAGTTCACCAAGATCGCCGATCTCTTTCCAGCCGAGGAGCACGACCCCTCGGGCCAGCGCTGTCTCCGCCTGTCGCCCTTCCCGGCCGGCCCTGACTCCCCACGCGCGCATGCTCTCCCCTGACGTCCGCGTTGTCGCTTCGGTGCCTGGGCAGCACACCATGCCCGCTGGGCGCTGTGCCATGACTTACGCGGAGAACACCACCATTTGGTGCCGGACACATCCGTCCGCGCACACGACAACGCCCCGCGTGCCAGGACATCCCTGGTGGCGGGGCGTTTCGGTACCTTGCGTGAGGTACCCCCGGCAGGATTCGAACCTGCGCACACGGCTCCGGAGGCCGTTGCTCTATCCCCTGAGCTACGGGGGCTCGTCGGCGCTCTTGAGCGGCGACAGGTAGAACAGTACCAGCTCGGGAGTGGTGCACCGGAAACGGGTTTCGGGGCCTCTCCGGTGCCGCCCAGGGCTCTCGGGCTTCTCACCCTCGCGATGCACCTGCTCGCCACACGCGTCCCATCAGCCCCTCGTTCTCCATGCCCGTCACTGGCAGGGGTGGAAATGGACAAAAGCCGGACGGGGCCGGAGGGGCGGGCCTAGGCTTTGCGGTGTGCCAGGTATGTCCGGCCGGGTCCTTGTGGTTGATGACAGCAAGGTCATCCGGCAACTGATCAGGGTCAATCTCGAGCTTGAGGGCTTCGAGGTCGTGACCGCCGCCGATGGTGTCGAGTGCTTGGACATCGTGCAGCGGGTCCGGCCCGATGTCATCACGCTGGACGCCGTGATGCCCAGGCTCGACGGGATGCGGACCGTCGGCCGGCTGCGTTCCGATCCACGCACCTGCCACATCCCCGTGGCCCTCATCACCGCCTGCACCCAGTTCGAGGGGCAGGAGACGGCCGCGATCGACGCCTTCCTGGCGAAGCCCTTCGAGCCCGCCGAGCTGGTGCGGCTCGTCCGACGGCTCTCGCACGGTGTCGGCAACGGCGCCGGTAGCGGAGCCGTGTGTGACGTGCGTGAGGGGCACGACGGTGAGGTCCGGGCCGCGGGCCTCCCGCACGAGCCGCCGACGGCCGAGTCGGCGGAGGCGGCGGAGCCGACCGCACGGCCCGTGCGGTGATCTCCGTCAGGTGACCTCGGGGGGGCCATGACGTCCACGGTGCGAAACCTGTTCGCTTACCCCCGCCCCCTCTCCCATACGCTTGTTCCGTGACCCCCGCCCAGCTCTCGCGCACCGTGCTGCACACGTTGCGCTGTGCGATCGAGGAGGGCGAGCTGTCCCTGGACCCGGCCCGCCTTCCCGGCCGGGTCGTCGTCGAGTCGCCGCCCAGGCGTGGTGACGGGGACTACGCCGTCAGCGTCGCCTTCCCGCTCGCCCGCGCCGCGGGGCGCCCGCCGCGCGAGGTCGCCGAGCTGCTGCGGAAGCGGCTCGTCGACGAGTCGGGCACGCCGGGTGCGCCGGGGATCGGCGGCGTCGAGATCGCGGGCGGCGGCTATCTCAACGTCACGCTCGACGCGGAGGGCCGCACCGCCCTCGTCGCAGATCTCGTCCGCCGGGACCTCCCCTCCGCCCCCTCCGGGCCCGCCGGGCAGGTCACCGACGATCCCGCCGTCGACATCGCGCGCTGGGCCGCCGTCACCGGTGACGAGCCCGCGGCCCTGGCCGTACGGACGCGGGACAGCTCCCTCTTCCGCGTGCAGTACGCGCACTCCCGCACCCACGCGCTGCTCCGCGAAGCCCGGCGCCTCGGCATCGAGCCCGCCTACGGCGCACCCCAGCACCCGGACCCGCCCCACCCCACAGAGCGCACCCTGCTCGCGCTGCTGGCCGACCACGACCGCGTCGCGCACGACGCCCCCCGCGAAGCACCCGCCCTCCGCGAAGCATCCGCCCCCCGCGAAGCGGCCCTCGCCCTCGCCCTCGTCCGTCACCTGGACGCCGTCGCGCGCGCCTTCGGCGACTTCCACGACGCCTGCCCGCCGTTGCCCCACGGCGAGCAGAAACCCGGGGCCGTCCACCGCACCCGGCTGGCGCTCGCCGAAGCCACCGGAGCGGTGCTGGCCGACGGCCTGTCCCAGCTCGGCGTGACCGCACCCGCTCACCTGTAGAAGGACCCGAGACCACCATGAGCCGATCCGCACATCCCGCAGGGCCGCGTCACGGCGACGTCCTCACCGAGGGGCACTACTCCGCGCCGCCCACCGACCTCAACTCGCTCGACCCGCGCGTGTGGGCGAGCACCGTCACACGTACGCCGGAGGGCACCGTCACCGTCGGCGGCATGAGCGTCGCCGCGCTCGCCGAGGAGTTCGGGACCCCCGCTTACGTCCTGGACGAGGACGACTTCCGCGCCCGCTGCCGCGCCTGGCGCGAGGCGTTCGGTCCCGGCGCGGACGTGTTCTACGCCGGGAAGGCGTTCCTGTGCCGCGCCGTCGTGCGCTGGCTGACCGAGGAGGGGCTGAACCTCGATGTCTGCTCCGGCGGCGAGCTGGCCACCGCGCTCGCCGCTGGCATGCCGCCCGAGCGCATCGCGCTGCACGGCAACAACAAGTCGACGGAGGAGATCGAGCGCGCGGTCGAGGCGGGCGTCGGGCGGATCGTGCTCGACTCCTTCCAGGAGATCGTGCGCGTCGCGCACATCGCCGACCGGCTCGGCAAGCGCCAGCCGGTGCAGATCCGCGTCACCGTGGGCGTCGAGGCGCACACGCACGAGTTCATCGCGACGGCGCACGAGGACCAGAAGTTCGGGCTCGCGCTGGCAGGGGGCACCTCCCAGCCGGAGGCTGGGGGAGGGCAGGCCGCCGAGGCCGTGCGCCGCGTGCTGAAGCTGGACAGCCTGGAGCTGATCGGCATCCACTCGCACATCGGCTCGCAGATCTTCGACATGGCGGGCTTCGAGGTCTCGGCCCGCCGCGTCGTCGGGCTGCTCACCGAGATCCGCGACGAGCACGGCGTCGAGCTGCCCGAGATCGACCTCGGCGGCGGCCTCGGCATCGCCTACACCCCCGAGGACGACCCGCGCGAGCCGCACGAGATCGCGAAGGCCCTCGGCGACATCGTCACCCGTGAGTGTGAGAGCGCCGGTCTTGCGGTGCCGCGGCTGTCCGTGGAGCCGGGACGCGCGATCGTCGGGCCGACGGCCTTCACGCTGTACGAGGTGGGTACGGTCAAGGAGCTGGAGGGGCTGCGTACGTACGTGAGCGTGGACGGCGGCATGTCGGACAACATCCGTACCGCGCTCTACGACGCCGAGTACACGGTCTCGCTGGTCTCGCGGGCCTCGTCGGCCGCCCCGATGCTCTCGCGTGTGGTCGGCAAGCACTGCGAGAGCGGTGACATCGTCGTGCGGGACGCGTTCCTGCCCGCCGACCTGGCGCCCGGCGACCTGCTGGCCGTGCCCGCCACGGGCGCGTACTGCCGCTCGATGGCGAGCAACTACAACCACGCGCTGCGTCCGCCGGTCGTGGCGGTGCGGGACGGAGAGGCCCGCGTGATCGTCCGGCGCGAGACGGAGGAGGATCTCCTGCGTCTCGATGTCGGCTAGCGAGATATACGTCCCACATACTGGAACGAACGTGGTTTCTCCCGACCAGTACGTGAGACTGAGAACACCGGAATTGACGAGAAGCGAGGTCGAATGATGCGTACGCGTCCGCTGAAGGTGGCGCTGCTGGGCTGTGGGGTAGTCGGCTCAGAGGTGGCACGCATCATGACGACGCACGCGGACGACCTCGCCGCGCGCATCGGCGCCCCGGTCGAGCTGGCCGGGGTCGCCGTGCGCCGCCCGGACCGCGTGCGCGAGGGCATCGACCCGGCCCTGGTCACCACCGACGCGCAGGCCCTCGCGAAACGCGCGGACATCGACGTCGTCATCGAGGTCATCGGCGGCATCGAACCGGCCCGCACCCTCATCACCACCGCCTTCGAGAACGGCGCCAGCGTCGTGACCGCGAACAAGGCGCTGCTGGCCGAGGACGGCTCCACGCTCCACGAGGCCGCCGAGAAGCACGGCGCCGACCTCTTCTACGAGGCCGCCGTCGCCGCCGCCATCCCGCTGGTGCGCCCCCTGCGCGAGTCCCTCGCGGGCGACAAGGTCAACCGTGTCCTCGGGATCGTCAACGGCACGACCAACTTCATCCTCGACCGCATGGACACCAACGGCGCGGGCTACGGCGAAGCGCTCGACGAGGCCACGGCGCTCGGCTACGCGGAGGCGGACCCCACCGCCGACGTGGAGGGCTTCGACGCCGCGGCGAAGGCCGCGATCCTCGCGGGGATCTCCTTCCACACCCGGGTGCGCCTCGACGACGTCCACCGCGAGGGCCTGACCGAGGTCACGGCAGCCGACATCGCCTCGGCCCGGCGCATGGGCTGCACCGTGAAGCTCCTGGCCATCTGCGAGCGCGCCGCCGACGGCCGCTCGGTCACCGCGCGCGTGCACCCGGCGATGATCCCGCTCAGTCACCCGCTGGCGAACGTGCGCGAGGCGTACAACGCGGTCTTCGTCGAGTCGGACGCCGCAGGGCAGCTCATGTTCTACGGCCCTGGCGCGGGCGGCGCGCCCACCGCGTCAGCCGTGCTCGGCGATCTCGTCGCGGCCTGCCGCAACAAGCTCAACGGAGCCAGGGGACCGGGCGAGTCCGCCTACGCCCAGCTCCCCGTATCGCCCATGGGCGATGTCGTCACGCGCTATCACATCAGCCTCGACGTCGCCGACAAGCCGGGCGTCCTCGCCCAGGTCGCCACTGTCTTCGCGGAGCACGGGGTCTCCATCGACACCGTCCGCCAGCAGGGCAAGGACGGCGACGCCTGGCTGGTCGTCGTCACCCACCGCGCCGCCGACGCCGCCTTGAGCGCGACCGTCGAGGCGTTGCGCAAACTGGACACCGTACGCGGCGTCGCGAGCATCATGCGGGTCGAAGGGGAGTAAGGAAACTGTGACCGTCATGTCTGCCATGTCCTCACCCAGCTCATCGGAGCCGTCGGGGTCCGCCGGGGCGCCGGCCCAGGGCGCCGGTCCCTCGGGGGCGGGACGCACGAGCCGCCAGTGGCGCGGCATCATCGAGGAGTACCGCGACCGGCTCCCGGTCGGGCCCGACACCCGGCCCGTGAGCCTCCGCGAGGGCGGGACACCGCTCGTCCCGGCGCAAATGCTCTCCGAACTCACCGGCTGCGATGTCCACTTGAAGGTCGAGGGTGCCAATCCGACCGGCTCCTTCAAGGACCGTGGCATGACCATGGCGATCACACATGCGAAGGAGGAGGGCGCCCAGGCCGTCATCTGCGCGTCCACGGGCAACACCTCGGCCTCCGCCGCCGCCTACGCCGTACGGGCCGGGATGGTCTGCGCCGTGCTGGTGCCGCAGGGCAAGATCGCCCTGGGCAAGATGGGCCAGGCCCTCGTCCACGGCTCGAAGATCCTCCAGGTCGAGGGCAACTTCGACGACTGCCTCAACCTCGCGCGCGGGCTGTCCGAGAAGTACCCCGTCGCACTCGTGAACTCGGTGAACCCCTCCCGTATCGAGGGCCAGAAGACCGCAGCGTTCGAGGTCGTGGACATGCTCGGGGACGCGCCCGACATCCATGTGCTCCCCGTGGGCAACGCGGGCAACATCACCGCGTACTGGAAGGGCTACCGCGAGTACGCGGAGAACGGCCCCGCCTCCCGCACCCCGCGCATGTGGGGCTTCCAGGCGTCGGGCTCCGCGCCGATCGTGCGCGGCGAGCCGGTCCTGGACCCGAGCACCATCGCCACCGCGATCCGCATCGGCAACCCCGCCTCCTGGACCCTCGCGGAGCAGGCGCGCGACGAGTCGGGCGGCTTCATCGACGCGGTCACGGACCGTCAGATCCTGCGCGCCTACAAGCTGTTGGCCTCCCAGGAGGGCGTCTTCGTCGAGCCCGCCTCGGCCGCCTCCGTCGCCGGTCTGATCCAGGCGTCCGAGCAGGGCAAGGTCGACCCGGGCCAGCGCATCGTCTGCACGGTCACCGGCAACGGCCTCAAGGACCCGGACTGGGCCGTCGCGGGCGCCCCGCAGCCCATCGTCGTCCCGGTGAACGCGGACGCCGCGGCGGAGCGCCTCGGCCTCGCCTGATCCGCTCCTGATCCTCGCCCGATCTCCCCGGCCCGCGCGGGTCCCGTACGCCGGACCCGCGCACGGGGCCCGCGCACGAACCCGCGCACGGGCCCGGACCGCACGGTCCGGGCCCCGGCTCCACCCCAGGTGGGGCCCCCGCGGCGGCGGGACCGACCGCCACGGTCCACACTGGGAGCGCAGGGGGGCCACGACACGCATCGTGCGCCTCCTGTGCGCCCTATGTCGTCAGTGAACCTTCCTTCGATAGGCTGGCTTTCACCCCGACCCCACGTACGTACGAAAGTCCGTCGGGTCATCGACCGGTCCGGCGTGCTGCCGCGGTCCGAGGGGGAGTTGCCGCAAAAACAAACCAAGGAGAGTCATCGCAAGATGGCCGGTCCCGCGTTCCGCGCCGCCGCCGTCAGGGTGCGCGTTCCCGCCACCAGCGCCAATCTCGGCCCCGGATTCGACACCCTGGGCCTGGCTCTGGGTCTCTACGACGACGTCGTCGTCCGCGTCGCCGACTCCGGCCTGCACATCGACATCGCGGGCGAGGGCGCGGAGACCCTGCCCCGAGACGAGGGCCATCTGCTCGTACGGTCCCTCCGCACCGCCTTCGACCTGCTCGGCGGCCAGCCGCGCGGCCTGGAGGTCGTCTGCGCCAACCGCATCCCCCACGGCCGCGGGCTCGGCTCCTCCTCCGCCGCGATCTGCGCGGGCATCATGGCCGCCCGCGCCGTGACCACGGGCGGGGAGGCCAGGCTGGACGACACGGCGATGCTGGAGCTGGCCACCGAGATCGAGGGGCACCCGGACAACGTGGCCGCCTGCCTGCTGGGCGGCTTCACGCTGGCCTGGACGGACGCGGGCGCGGCCCGCGCGATCAGGATGGACCCCTCGGATTCCATCGTTCCGGTGGTCTTCGTCCCCGCCAGGCCGCTGCTGACGGAGACCGCGCGGGGACTGCTGCCGCGCACCGTCCCGCACGTCGACGCGGCCTTCAACGCGGGCCGTGCGGCCCTGCTCGTCGAGGCGCTGACCAGGCGTCCCGAGCTGCTGCTCGCCGCGACGGAGGACCGGCTGCACCAGGAGTACCGCGCCCCGGCCATGGCCGAGAGCGTGGAGCTGGTCAACCGTCTGCGCTCGGAAGGCGTCCCTGCGGTCATCTCGGGCGCCGGGCCGACGGTGCTCGCGCTGCCCGAGGCCGGGGGAGCGGCCGAGAAGGTGGCCCGGCTCGCCGGGGCCGAGTGGGCGGCGAACCGGCTGGCACTCGACACCGCGGGAGCCTGCGTACTGCCGCTCGGTTCCGGGGGCGGAACGGGCCCGGCCGGTGGCCCCGGAGGCACCGGGCCTGGCCTGGAAACCACGGGCGGCACATCCCAGTGACACTCGATTGCGGGTCTTGGAGAGGGGGAATGTTTGTTGGATCCGGTAGTGTTAACCTCAAGTCTGCACTTGCAGCCTCGTGGGCCGGACACGAAAGTCTGTGAAGGCCCGTAGGGTGCGGTGCTTGCGTGATCCCCTGGGCCGAGCCCCAGCAGGACCACCTCTTCTCCCCGGAGCCTCCCGCACTGCTTCGCTGCGGCCAGGCAGGTACCGAGCCCGCTCCGGAGTCGGAGTGAAGGACATACACGTCATCGCTTCACGCCGAACCATGAACTGATCTCCCCGCCCGCAATTCCAGGCGGGACCACCGTCCCGGCAGGTCCGCGCAAGAAGAGGACCCATAGCCGGACAGCACAACCGGTCGCCGAGCCAGACAGGCCGACGTCCGCTCCAGGGAAGGACCCTTCGTGAGCGACACCACCGATCTGATGGGCGTGAACGCCGACGCCGCGGGCACTTCCGCCGGCGATGCCGCAGCGCCTGCTACGGACGCTCCTGCCGCGCCTGCCTCCGGTGCCGCGCCGAAGCGTCGGCGCTCCGGCACCGGGCTCGAGGGCATGGTCCTGGCCGAGCTCCAGCAGGTTGCCTCCAGCCTCGGGATCAAGGGCACCGCGCGGATGCGCAAGAGCCAGTTGATCGAGGTCATCAAGGAGAAGCAGGCGGGCGGGGGTTCGGCCAAGCCCGCCGACGCCGAGTCCGCCGAGGGCAAGGACGCCAAGAGCACCAAGGGCGGCAAGGCCGCCGCCACCGACGCGGGCACGGCCGAGAAGCCGAAGCGCCGCGCGACGTCCAAGGCGCGCACGGGTGACACCGGGGACGACGCCCAGCAGCAGATCGAGATCCCGGGACAGCCCAGCGACGAGCAGGCGTCCTCCGGCGAGCGCCGCGGCCGCCGCGCCAAGGGCGACGGCGGGGGCAGTGGCGGGGGCAACGGCAAGGCCGAGGCCGCCGCCGACACCGCGGAGGGCAGGACCGAGGGCAAGGGCGGCGAGGCCCGTCAGGACGCCAAGGGCGGTGAAGGCAAGGCCGACGCCAAGGGGGGCGAAGGCAAGCAGCAGCAGGACCGCCAGCCCAAGCGCGACCGCCAGCGTGACCGTGACCGCGACCGCAACCGCAACAAGAACAACGACGGTGGCGGCAGCGGCGGTGGCGGCGGCCAGCAGAACCAGGGCGGCGGCGGTGGCGGCGGGAACAACCGCCGCGACGACGACGACTTCGACGGTGGCCGCCGTGGCCGCCGCGGGCGTTACCGCGACAGGCGGGGCCGTCGCGGTGGCCGCGAGGAGTTCGAGCCGCAGGTCGCCGAGGACGACGTCCTGATCCCCGTCGCGGGCATCCTGGACATCCTCGACAACTACGCCTTCGTGCGGACCTCCGGCTACCTCCCGGGCCCGAACGACGTCTACGTCTCCCTGGCACAGGTCCGCAAGAACGGCCTGCGCAAGGGTGACCACGTCACCGGCGCCGTGCGGCAGCCCCGCGAGGGCGAGCGGCGCGAGAAGTTCAACGCGCTGGTCCGCCTCGACTCGGTCAACGGCATGGCGCCCGACAACGGCAAGGGCCGCCCCGAGTTCACCAAGCTGACGCCGCTCTACCCGCAGGAGCGGCTGCGTCTGGAGACCGACCCCGGTCAGCTCACGACGCGGATCATCGACCTGGTCACGCCCATCGGCAAGGGGCAGCGCGGTCTGATCGTGGCCCCGCCGAAGACCGGTAAGACCATGATCATGCAGGCGATCGCCAACGCGATCACGCACAACAGCCCCGAGTGCCACCTGATGGTCGTCCTCGTCGACGAGCGTCCGGAAGAGGTCACCGACATGCAGCGGTCGGTGAAGGGCGAGGTCATCTCCTCGACCTTCGACCGCCCCGCCGAGGACCACACCACGGTCGCCGAGCTGGCCATCGAGCGGGCGAAGCGGCTGGTGGAGCTGGGGCACGACGTCGTGGTCCTGCTGGACTCCATCACTCGTCTGGGCCGCGCGTACAACCTGGCGGCCCCGGCCTCCGGGCGCATCCTGTCCGGTGGTGTCGACTCGACGGCGCTCTACCCGCCGAAGAAGTTCTTCGGCGCGGCGCGCAACATCGAGGACGGCGGCTCCCTGACGATCGTCGCCACGGCCATGGTCGAGACCGGTTCCCGCATGGACGAGGTGATCTTCGAGGAGTTCAAGGGCACCGGCAACATGGAGCTGAAGCTGGAGCGCAAGCTCTCCGACAAGCGGATCTTCCCGGCGGTGGACGTGGACGCGTCCAGCACCCGTAAGGAAGAGATCCTCATGGGGAGCGACGAGCTCCAGATCGTCTGGAAGCTCCGCCGCGTGCTGCACGCCCTGGACCAGCAGCAGGCCATCGAGCTGCTGCTGGACAAGATGAAGCAGACGAAGTCGAACGCGGAGTTCCTGCTCCAGATCCAGAAGACGACGCCGACGCCGGGCAACGGCGACTGACGGCGACGTCGACGGACGGAGTCCGGCGCAGCGTTCCGAAGCTTGGGAGGCCCCCTGGGGCCGAGCAATGCGAGGGGCGCGGTGGGAAGAGGGGCTCCAGAAGACGACGCCGACGCCGGGCAACGGCGACTGACGCCGACGTCGACGGACCAGGTGCCCGTCGCGTGACGGGGTTCACCTGGACGGACAGTGACGAGGGCCGTTCCACCACGCTTGGTGGGGCGGCCCTCGCCGTGTGTCAAGGGGGCCTGAGAGCTTGACCACAGAAAGTAGCCCGAGGCAACCCAGCCGGAGCCGCCGCCCGACGCCGCGTCGTCGCAGGTAGAGGCGAGGAAACGCCCCAGTACCCCTCACGCGGCACACCCGCCCCGGTCCGCGCAGGCCGCTCACACGTTGTGCAACCCTTCCGCGGGACGTCACGTCCCAGCAGGAAAGAGCCACGACGGCAGTACCGGCAGAACAGAGGGAAGTGAAGATGGCTGACGACAGCACGGACGGGGTGTCGGCGGCCTCACGTCGGGCCGGGGGCATACGTGCCACCGGCCGCCGCCGGAAGCCGCGTACGCGGCGTCAGCGAGCGGTCCAGGTGACCGCGTGGACGGCGGCGGCAGCGGTCGTCCTGGGCGGCTCCAGCCTCGGCTTCGTCTACTTCAAGCTCAACGGCAACATCTCCGGCGTCGACATCAACGCCGCGCTCGGCACGGACAGGCCGGTCGACGTGCCGAACGGATCGATGGACATACTCGTCCTCGGCTCCGACTCCCGCTCGGGCGACAACGCCGAGTACGGGGCCGACCAGGGCGGCCAGCGCTCCGACACCGCGATGATCGTGCACGTCAACGAGAAGCACGACGCGGCGAGCGTCGTCTCGATACCGCGCGACACCATCGTCCAGCGCCCCGCCTGCGAGAAGGACGACGACAGCGGACAGCAGGCGCCCGCGCAGAAGGCGATGTTCAACAGCGCCTACGAGGTCGGCGGCCCGGCCTGCGCCGTGAAGACGGTGGAGTCGCTGTCCGGCGTGCGGATGGACCACTACGTAGAGGTCGACTTCTCCGGCTTCAAGAAGCTGATCGACACCCTCGGCGGCGTCGAGATCACCACCACGAAGAAGATCAAGGACAAGGACAGCCGCCTCGACCTGCCCGCCGGCACCCACCGGCTCGACGGGGAGCAGTCGCTCGGCCTCGTCCGTACGCGCCACGGCGTCGGCGACGGCAGCGACCTGGGCCGCATCCAGCTCCAGCAGGCGTTCATCAAGGCGCTGATGGACCAGGTCAACAGCATCGGGCTGTTCAGCAACCCGAAGCGGCTCTACGACCTCGCGGACACGGCCACCGCCTCCGTGACGACCGACTCCGAGCTGGACTCCGTCAACGAGCTGTCGGGCATGGCCCAGATGCTCAAGGGCGTCAAGTCCGACGACATCCAGATGACGACGCTGCCGGTCGAGTACGACCCGGCCGACCCCAACCGCGTCATACCGCTGGAGGACAAGACCGAGCAGGTCTGGGCGGCGCTGCGGAAGGACCGGAGCATCCCGAAGTCCGCGACCAAGGACTCCGCCGGTGACCAGACCGACATAGGAGGCGTGGTCAAGTAGGCCACCGTCCCCGGCCCACTGCCCGTACGCGCCCCGGCGCACTCTCCGTACGGCCGAGCGCACCGTCCGTGACCTCGCGCGCACCGGCGCACGCTCCGGGCCGCGCGGGGCGCGGGCGTGGGAATAACGGGGGCCCGCCCCCGGTTTTGGGGGGTGCGGCCAGTAGTGGCAAACTGGTTCGTCGGCCCCGGTTCACGGCGGACAATCCGTTCCTCCGACCCGGCGCCCTCCCGAAACCTAGGAGACACCTTGAAGCGCGACATCCACCCGGAGTACGTCGAGACCCAGGTGAGCTGCACCTGCGGTAACGAGTTCACCACCCGTAGCACCGTGAGCGGCGGCGTCATCCGCGCCGACATGTGCTCCGCGTGCCACCCCTTCTACACCGGCAAGCAGAAGATCCTCGACACCGGTGGCCGTGTGGCCCGCTTCGAGGCCCGCTTCGGCAAGAGCGGCACCGGGTCCGCCAACAAGTAGCGGCTCAGGAGCGCCGGTCCTCGGCCCGCCCCGTGCAGGGCGGCCCGGACCGGCGCTCTTTTTGCTGCGGGCCGCCCAGTGCCCGCTGTCGCTCCTTCCGGCAGGCGCCCACTTCTTCCACGTAAGGGACTATTGCGATGTTCGAGGCGGTCGAGGAACTCATCGGCGAGCACGCCGACCTTGAGAGCAAGCTCGCCGACCCCGCGATCCACGCCGACCAGGCGGGCGCCCGCAGGCTCAACAAGCGGTACGCCGAGCTGACCCCGATCATCACCGCCTACCGCTCCTGGAAGCAGACCGGCGAGGACATCGAAACGGCCCGCGAACTGTCCGCGGAGGAACCCGAGTTCGCCGCCGAGGTCAAGGAGCTGGAGGCCCGGCGCGAGGAGCTGACGGAGAAGCTGCGGCTGCTGCTCGTGCCCCGCGACCCCAGCGACGACAAGGACGTCATCCTGGAGATCAAGGCGGGTGAGGGCGGCGACGAGTCGGCCCTGTTCGCTGGTGATCTGCTGCGGATGTATCTGCGGTACGCGGAGCGCGTCGGCTGGAAGACCGAGCTGATCCAGGCCAACGAGTCCGACCTCGGCGGCTACAAGGACGTGCAGGTCGCGGTCAAGACCAAGGGCGGCGGCGGGGCGACCGAGCCGGGCCAGGGCGTATGGGCCCGGCTGAAGTACGAGGGCGGGGTGCACCGCGTGCAGCGGGTGCCCGCGACGGAGTCGCAGGGCCGCATCCACACCTCGGCCGCCGGTGTCCTGGTGCTGCCGGAGGCCGAGGACGTCGACGTCGAGATCAACGCGAACGACCTGCGCATCGACGTCTACCGCTCCTCCGGGCCCGGCGGGCAGTCGGTGAACACCACCGACTCGGCTGTCCGCATCACCCACGAGCCCACGGGCATCGTCGTCTCCTGCCAGAACGAGAAGAGCCAGCTCCAGAACAAGGAGCAGGCCATGCGCATCCTGCGCGCCCGGCTGCTGGCCGCGGCGCAGGAGGAGGCCGAGAAGGAGGCGTCGGACGCCCGGCGCAGCCAGGTCCGTACCGTGGACAGGTCGGAGCGGGTGCGCACGTACAACTTCCCGGAGAACCGGATCTCCGACCACCGTGTCGGCTTCAAGGCGTACAACCTGGACCAGGTGCTCGACGGCGAGCTGGACCCGGTCATCCAGGCGTGCGTCGACGCCGACTCCGCGGCCAAGCTGGCCGCGGCCCAGTAAGCCCAGTAAGCGCTCGTAGGAGAGGCCCGTGAACGTGCTGCTTGCCGAGGTGGCCCAGGCCACCCAGCGGTTGGCCGACGCCGGCGTGCCCTCGCCGCGCTTCGACGCCGAGGAACTGGCGTCCTTCGTGCACGGCGTCAAGCGGGGCGAGCTGCACCGCGTCCCCGACGCCGACTTCGACGCGCGCTACTGGGAGGCCGTCGCGCGGCGCGAGGCGCGCGAGCCGTTGCAGCACATCACGGGGCGGGCCTTCTTCCGCTACCTCGAACTCCAGGTGGGCCCCGGTGTCTTCGTGCCCCGCCCGGAGACCGAGTCCGTGGTCGGCTGGGCGATAGACGCCGTACGCGCCATGGACGTGGCCGAGCCGCTCATCGTCGACCTGTGCACGGGCTCGGGCGCCATCGCGCTCGCCCTCGCGCAGGAGGTCCCGCGCTCCCGCGTGCACGCGGTCGAGCTGGACGACGGCGCCTATGGCTGGGCCCGCAAGAACGTCGAGGGCTCCCGCGTCACCCTCCACCACGGCGACGCGCTCAGCGCCCTGCCGGAACTCGACGGACAGGTCGATCTCGTCGTCTCCAACCCGCCCTACATCCCGCTCACGGAGTGGGAGTATGTGGCCCCGGAGGCCCGCGACCACGACCCGCAGCTCGCCCTCTTCTCCGGCGAGGACGGCCTCGACACCATCCGCGGCCTGGAGCGCACGGCGCACCGCCTGCTGCGCCCCGGCGGTGTCGTGGTCATCGAGCACGCGGACACCCAGGGCGGACAGGTGCCTTGGATCTTCACGGAGGACCGCGGCTGGGCGGATGCCGCCGACCACCCCGACCTCAACAACCGGCCCCGTTTTGCCACAGCCCGCAGGGAGGTGCCGTAAGTGACTCCGCCGGTCCGTGCCTAGCACGGGATGGCTTCCCTCCCGGCCGCAGAGCCGGGACGCGGTCAAGCCCTGACCGCTGCCCGAAGACAGAACGCCATCGTATGAGGAAACGCGGAGCACCCGCAGCCAGTTCAAGGAGGATTCCGATGGCACGGCGTTACGACTGCACCGACGCGACCGACCGCAAGACCGGCCTGCGGGAGGCCGCTTCCGCCGTGCGCCGCGGCGAACTCGTCGTGCTGCCCACGGACACCGTCTACGGCGTGGGCGCCGACGCCTTCAGTCCCGATGCCGTCGGCGATCTGCTGGAGGCCAAGGGCCGCGGGCGCGGCATGCCCTCACCGGTGCTCGTCGGCTCCCCGAACACGCTGCACGGGCTCGTGACGGACTTCTCGGAGATGGCCTGGGAGCTCGTGGACGCCTTCTGGCCGGGCGCGCTGACGCTCGTCGCGCGGCACCAGCCGTCCCTGACCTGGGACCTGGGCGAGACGCGCGGCACGGTGGCCGTGCGGATGCCGCTGCACCCCGTTGCCATCGAACTGCTCAAGGAGTTCGGCCCGATGGCCGTCTCCTCGGCCAACCTCACGGGCTACCCCGCGCCGCAGGACTGCGACGCCGCGCAGAACATGCTGGGCGACGCGATCGCCGTCTACCTCGACGGCGGGCCGACCCCGGACACGGTGCCGTCGTCCATCGTCGACGTCACGGGGAAGGTCCCGGTCCTCCTGCGCGCGGGCGCGCTCAGCGCGGAGGAGCTGCGGAAGGTCGTGCCCGACCTCGAGGTGGGCAATTGACGACCCCGCCCGAAGGGCGTGGCATACCGGGACCGGTCGCGGAACCGGACGTTTTCCGAATCCTCCACGTCTCCACCGGCAACGTGTGCCGCTCGCCCATCACCGAGCGGCTGACCCGTCATGCCCTGGCCGACCGGCTGGGCGACGACCGCAGCGGCGGCATCGTCGTCGAGAGCGCGGGCACCTGGGGCCATGAGGGCGCGCCCATGGAGGACCACGCCGCCGAGGTGCTGCTGGAGCACGGCGCCGACCCCGTGGGCTTCCGGGGCCGCGAGCTGCTGGACGACCACGTCATCCGCGCCGACCTCGTGCTGACCGCGACGCGCGATCACCGCGCGCAGGTCATCTCAATGGGGCACTCGGCGGGGCTGCGGACGTTCACGCTGAAGGAGTTCACCCGGCTGGTGCGCGCCATAGACGCCGCCACGCTCCCCGCGCCGCGCAGCGCGGCGGGCGTCGTGGAGCGGGCCAGGGCACTGGTGCAGGCCGCGGCGGCGCTGCGCGGCTGGCTGCTGGCCCCGAGCCCGGAGGCCGACGAGATCTACGACCCGTACGGGGCGCCGATCCCGTACTTCCGCAGCGTGGGCGACGAGATCGACAGCGCGCTCGACCCGGTCGTCACGGCCCTGACCGGGGTCCCGGCGCGCACCTAGGGGCGTACGCAGAACCGTCGGGCACCAGCGGGTGTCTTAGGGTGTGGGCCTGCTGAGTTTTCCCGAGACCTGCCAGCGAGACCCCATGGGGAGCCCGTGCGTGAATATCTGCTGACGCTGTGCGTCACTGCCGCGGTCACCTACCTGCTGACCGGACCGGTGCGGAAGTTCGCCATCGCCGCCGGTGCGATGCCGCAGATCCGCGCGCGTGACGTGCACCGCGAGCCGACCCCGCGGCTGGGCGGCATCGCGATGTTCGGCGGGCTGTGCGCGGGGCTCGTCGTGGCCTCGCAACTGACCAACATCGGCGAGCTGTTCACTCTTTCCGACGAACCTCGGGCGCTGCTCTCGGGAGCGGGCCTGATCTGGCTGCTGGGCGTCCTGGACGACAAGTGGGGCGTCGACGCGCTGGTCAAGCTCGGCGGGCAGATGATCGCCGCCGGTGTCATGGTGCTCCAGGGGCTGACGATCCTGTGGGTCCCGGTGCCCGGTGTGGGCAACGTGGCGCTGACGCCGCTCCAGGGGACGCTGCTGACGGTGGCGCTCGTCGTGATCACCATCAACGCTGTGAACTTCGTGGACGGCCTGGACGGGCTGGCCTCCGGCATGGTCTGCATCGCCTCCGTGGCGTTCTTCATGTACGCGTACCGCCTCTGGTACGGCTACGGCATCGAGGCGGCGGCGCCCGCCACCCTCTTCGCCGCCGTGCTGATGGGCATGTGCCTGGGCTTCCTGCCGCACAACATGCATCCGGCGCGGATCTTCATGGGCGACTCGGGCTCGATGCTGATCGGGCTCGTGCTGGCGGCCGGCGCGGTGTCCATCACGGGGCAGGTCGATCCCGACGTCATGGTCGAGCACGCCGGTTCGGTGCGCTCCGCCGTCCACTCGATGGTGCCCGTCTACATGCCGCTGCTGCTGCCGCTGACGATCATCGCGGTGCCGGTGGCCGACCTGGTGCTCGCGATCGTCCGCCGTACCTGGAACGGGCAGTCGCCGTTCGCCGCCGACCGTGGGCATCTGCACCACCGGCTGCTGGAGATCGGGCACTCGCACAGCCGCGCCGTGCTGATCATGTACTTCTGGTCGGCGCTCATCGCGTTCGGCGCCGTGGCCTTCTCGGTGAAGTCCTCCAGCCTCGCGATCGTGCTGGCCATCGTGCTGCTGTGCGCCGTCGGGCTGGTCGTGCTGCTGCTGCCGCGCTTCACGCCGCGCGTGCCCAGGTGGGCGGAGGCGATCGTTCCGCCTCGGTACCGGCGCAGTGGGCATGTGCCGGACGGCGGGGAGCCCGCGCTCGACGGCGCCGACTCCGCGACGGGGGACGGGCGTTCGGAGGATGCGGGCGAGGACGGCCCGGGCGACCGCGAAAAGGCCCCGGAATCCGCGAAGTCGGAGGCCACGGGGGCGTCGGAGGGGGACCGGGAGCCCGCGCTGGCGGGGCTCAGCGGCGCCACGGCCATCGGTGAGCGGCAGCGTTTCGCACTGCGCCGCAACATCGACAAGCGCTCATAACAGACAAAGTGCGTCACGTCAGCCGGATGAGCGCACCCCCACTCGTTTGTGTGACAGGTAGCACACGATGTAGGTAAAGACCTCATCAAATAGTTTGTGATACCGTTCACGAAACCCGGTGAACACCCGGAGAACCCCAGTGCGATGGCTCTCCGGCGGGACTTCGCTCTCGTGCGCCGGGGATACGCTCGTCTCCGACGACAGACGCACGCCCCCGAAACCCCGGAGCAACTCCCATGCAGTCGAACGACGCCCGCATGCTTATGCAGTGCGCCGTCCCGACCGCCCTCGCCGGTGCCGTCGCCGCAGTGGTGAGTGGCGTGGTCGCGGGCGGCGAAGGTGCCATCGGAGCGGTGGTCGGCGCCGTCATCGTGATCCTCTTCATGGGGATCGGAGTCTTCGCTCTCCAGCGCACAGCCAGGTCTCTCCCGCACCTCTTTCAGGCGATGGGCCTGCTCCTCTACACGACGCAGATCCTCGCCTTCCTCGTCGTGCTCCTCGTCCTGCGGGACAGCACGCTCTTCAACGGCAAGGCGCTCGCTTTCACCCTGCTGGCCAGCACCCTCGTGTGGGTCGCCGCACAGGCCAGGGCCACCATGAAGTCGAAGATCCTGTACGTGGAGCCCGAACCTTCCGCGGGCGGTGCGAAGGGCGAGAAGAAGGCCGCCGCCACCGGGGCCGGTTCGTGACACCCAGAACGCGTAGGGCCGGGATAAAGGCGCGTTCGAGCAACTGCTATGGTCCGGTTCCAACTGCGGCGCAGCAGGCGTGTGCTTCGGGCGACGCGCGTTCCACGGGACGGAACACGCTTCCCCGCTCAGCCGCCCTTCGCCGCCCCCACATTCGTACGACCAGTCCAGTGCCGCTCCGTGGCCCCGTGCCGCGCCGACACATTGAGGTAGCCGTATCCATGCGCCATGCAGAAGGAGCCCGCGGTGAGTGCTGACCAGATGCTCGCCTTCGAGGCCGATTGCCACATCTTCAGCGGTTGCGGCTTCCCCGCCCCGGGGCTCCACTCGTTCATGTTCAAGCCGATGGCGACCGTCGGCGGCATCGAGTTCAACAAGACGATGCTGCTGGCGCTCGTGGGCACGGTGGTGATCGTCTGGTTCTTCTGGGCCGCGTTCGCCAAGCCGAAGCTGGTGCCTGGCAAGGTCCAGATGATCGGCGAGGCCGGTTACGACTTCGTCCGCCGCGGGATCGTCTACGAGGCGCTGGGCAAGCGCGAGGGCGAGAAGTACGTCCCGCTCATGGTCTCGCTGTTCTTCTTCGTCTGGATCATGAACCTCTGGGCGGTCGTTCCGCTCGCCCAGTTCCCCGTCACCTCGATCATCTCGTACCCGGCGGCCCTCGCGCTGATCGTGTACGTGCTGTGGATCAGCCTGACGTTCAAGAAGCACGGTTTCGTCGGCGGCTGGAAGAACCTCTCCGGCTACGACAAGTCGCTCGGCCCGGTGCTCCCGCTGATCATGGTGCTGGAGCTCTTCCAGAACCTGATCGTGCGGCCCTTCACGCACGCGGTGCGGCTCTTCGCCAACATGTTCGCCGGACACACGCTGCTGCTGCTGTTCACGCTCGCGAGCTGGTACCTGCTCAACGGCCTCGGCATCGTCTACGCCAGCGTCTCCTTCGTCATGACGGTCGTCATGGTGGCGTTCGAGCTGTTCATCCAGGCGATCCAGGCGTACGTCTTCGTCCTGCTGGCCACCAACTACGTCCAGGGCGCGCTCGCAGAGCACCACTGATCGCGACCGTCGTCTCTCCACACCCGACCAGTCGTCCGGTGGCCAACCCCCACCGGTCCGTGAACGAGAAGGAAGTAACGAGCATGTCTGCTGCTCTCCAGAACCTCGCCGCCGTCAACATCCAGGGCAACCTCGCCGCCATCGGCTACGGCCTGGCCGCCATCGGCCCCGGCATCGGCGTCGGCATCGTCTTCGGTAACGGCACCCAGGCTCTCGCCCGTCAGCCCGAGGCCGCCGGCCTCATCCGCCAGAACCAGATCCTCGGCTTCGCCCTCTGTGAGGCGCTCGCCCTCATCGGCCTGGTCATGGGCTTCGTCTACCCCAGCGGTGCCTGATCCAGCGGAACCGACTGACCTTTTCCGACGAAAGGCACTGATGTGATCGCCCTGGTACAGATGGCGGCCGAGGAGGAGCAGAATCCTCTCGTCCCGCCGATCCCAGAGCTCGTCATCGGCCTGCTCGCCTTCGCCATCGTCTTCTTCTTCCTCTGGAAGAAGCTCCTCCCGAACATCAACAGGGTTCTGGACGAGCGCCGTGAAGCCATCGAGGGCGGCATCGAGAAGGCCGAAGAGGCTCAGCAGGAAGCGGCCGAGGTACTCAAGCAGTACAAGGACCAGCTCGCCGAGGCCCGGCACGAGGCCGCGCGGCTGCGCGCCGAGGCCCAGGAGCAGGGCGCCGCGCTCATCGCCGAGATGCGCGCGGAAGGCCAGCGGCAGCGTGAGGAGATCATCGCCGCCGGTCACGCCCAGATCGAGGCCGACCGCAAGCAGGCGGCGCAGGCCCTGCGCCAGGACGTGGGCAAGCTCGCCACCGACCTGGCCGGCAAGCTGGTCGGCGAGTCCCTCGAGGACCACGCCCGCCAGAGCCGCACGATCGACCGTTTCCTCGACGAACTCGAAGAGGGAAGCACGAAGGCCGAGGCCACACGATGAACGGCGCGAGCCGCGAGGCACTGGCCACAGCACGCGAGAGCCTGACGGCGCTGACCGACAACACCTCGGTCGACGCCGCCCGGCTCGCCGACGAGCTGTCCGCCGTTACCGCGCTGCTCGACCGCGAGGTGTCGCTGCGCCGGGTCCTGACCGACCCGTCGCGCGCCGGTGAGGCGAAGGCCGAGCTGGCCGGGCGCGTCCTCGGCGGTCAGGTCGGCGGCGAGGCCGTCGACCTG
The DNA here is from genome assembly GCF_053611545.1 of Streptomyces sp. NPDC054796. Classification (NCBI taxonomy): domain Bacteria; kingdom Bacillati; phylum Actinomycetota; class Actinomycetes; order Kitasatosporales; family Streptomycetaceae; genus Streptomyces; species Streptomyces sp. NPDC054796. Next base: position 225,459 of record NZ_JBSHAO010000008.1, read on the forward strand.
GTCTCCGGACTGGTGCGGCTGCGCTGGTCGTCCCCGCGCGACCTGGTCGACGCCGTCGAGGAGCTGGCGGACTCCGCCGACCTCGTCGCGGCCGAACGCGACGGCTCGCTGGACGACGTCGAGGACGAGCTGTTCCGGTTCTCCCGGACCGTCTCCGCGTCCCCCGAGCTGCGCTCGGCACTGTCGAGCAACAAGGCGCGGCCGGCCGCCAAGACGCAGCTTCTGCACACGCTGCTGGGCGGCCGGGCCAAGCCGGTCACGGAGCGTCTGGTGACGCGCCTTGTGAGCCAGGCACGTGGACGTAGCCTGGAGGGAGGGCTCGAAGCCCTCTCCAAGCTCGCAGCGGAGCGTCGCAGCCGCTCGGTCGCGATCGTGACCTCGGCGGTTCCGCTCAGCGACCAGCAGAAGCAGCGCCTCGGCGCTGTGCTGGCCAGGATGTACGGGCGTCAGGTGCACCTGAACCTGGACGTGGACCCCACGGTCCTCGGCGGGATCACGGTGCGCATCGGGGACGACGTCATCAACGGCTCGGTCGCGGACCGGCTCGACGACGCGCAGCGCCGCATGGCCGGCTGAAGCACACCAACTCAACAGCATCACGTAGCGGCCCGAGTTGGGCCGACACCACCCACTGGGGGGCGCCCCCAGAGACACTTTCGGGCCCAACAAGGAGAGCAGGGAACCCAGATGGCGGAGCTCACGATCCGGCCGGATGAGATCCGGGACGCGCTGGAGAACTTTGTCCAGTCGTACGAGCCGGACGCGGCCTCGCGCGAAGAGGTCGGGACGGTCAGCGTTGCCGGCGACGGCATCGCGAAGGTCGAGGGCCTCCCCTCGGCCATGGCGAACGAGCTGCTGAAGTTCGAGGACGGCACCCTCGGCCTCGCCCTCAACCTTGAGGAGCGCGAGATCGGTGCCGTCGTCCTCGGCGAGTTCAGCGGCATCGAAGAGGGCCAGCAGGTGCACCGCACCGGTGAGGTCCTGTCGGCTCCGGTGGGCGAGGGCTACCTCGGCCGCGTCGTGGACCCGCTGGGCAACCCGGTGGACGGCCTCGGTGACATCGAGGCCGAGGGCCGCCGCGCCCTCGAACTCCAGGCGCCGACGGTCATGGACCGCAAGTCCGTGCACGAGCCGATGGAGACGGGCTACAAGGCCGTCGACACCATGACGCCCATCGGCCGCGGCCAGCGTCAGCTCATCATCGGCGACCGCCAGACCGGCAAGACGGCCCTGGCCGTCGACACGATCATCAACCAGCGCGACAACTGGCGCTCGGGCGACCCGGAGAAGCAGGTCCGCTGCATCTACGTCGCCGTCGGCCAGAAGGGCTCCACCATCGCGTCCGTGCGCGGCGCGCTGGAGGAGGCCGGTGCGCTGGAGTACACGACGATCGTCGCGGCGCCCGCGTCCGACCCGGCGGGCTTCAAGTACATCGCGCCGTACACCGGCAGCGCGATCGGGCAGCACTGGATGTACCAGGGCAAGCACGTCCTGATCGTCTTCGACGACCTGTCCAAGCAGGCCGACGCCTACCGCGCTGTGTCCCTGCTGCTGCGCCGCCCGCCGGGCCGTGAGGCCTACCCGGGTGACGTCTTCTACCTGCACTCCCGGCTGCTGGAGCGCTGCGCGAAGCTCTCCGACGACATGGGCAAGGGCTCGATGACGGGTCTGCCGATCGTCGAGACCAAGGCGAACGACGTGTCGGCGTTCATTCCGACCAACGTCATCTCCATCACCGACGGCCAGTGCTTCCTGGAGTCCGACCTGTTCAACGCGGGCCAGCGCCCGGCGCTGAACGTCGGTATCTCGGTCTCCCGTGTCGGTGGTTCGGCCCAGCACAAGGCCATCCGCCAGATCACAGGGTCGCTCCGTGTGGACCTCGCCCAGTTCCGCGAGCTGGAGGCGTTCGCCGCCTTCGGTTCCGACCTGGACGACGCCTCCAAGAAGGCGCTGGAGCGCGGCAAGCGGATGACCGAGCTGCTGAAGCAGTCGCAGTACGCCCCGTTCGCCACCGAGGACCAGGTCGTCTCCATCTGGTCGGGCACCAAGGGCAAGATGGACGACGTGCCGGTCGAGGACATCCGGCGCTTCGAGCGCGAGCTGCTCGACTACATGCACCGCGAGAACAAGGGCCTGATGACCAGCATCGTCGAGGGCGGCAAGATGTCCGACGACACGGTCCAGACCCTGAGCGACGCGGTCGACAAGTTCAAGAAGCAGTTCGAGACCTCGGACGGCAAGCTCCTGGGCGAGGACTGATCCATGGGCGCCCAGATGAGGGTCTACAAGAGGCGGATCAAGTCCGTCTCTGCGACCAAGAAGATCACCAGGGCGATGGAGATGATCGCTGCCTCGCGCATCGTCAAGGCGCAGCGCAGGGTGGCGGCCTCCGAGCCGTACGCGACGGAGCTGACCCGCGCGGTGACCGCCGTCGCCCAGGGCTCCAAGACGGACCACCCCCTGACCACGGAGGCGGAGCAGCCCACCCGTGCCGCGGTGCTGCTCATCACGAGCGACCGCGGGCTCGCGGGCGGCTACAACTCCAACGCCATCAAGGCGGCCGAGCAGCTCAGTGAGCGGCTGGCCGGCGAGGGCAAGGCCGTCGTCAACTACGTCGTCGGCGCCAGGGGTGTCGCGTACTACGGCTTCCGTGACCGCGCCGTCGAGCAGTCCTGGACGGGCTTCACGGACAGCCCGACCTACGCCGACGCCAAGGCCGTCGCCGAGCCGCTGATCGACGCGATCACGGCCGACACGGCGGACGAGGGCGGCGTGGACGAGCTGCACGTCGTCTACACCGAGTTCGTCTCGATGATGACGCAGACGCCGGTCGCGAACCGGCTGCTGCCGCTCACCCTCGAGAAGGGCGCGGAGGAGTCGGCCGAGGGCGTCGAGGGTGCCCCCAAGAAGGGCCCCGAGATCCGCCCGCTGTTCGACTTCGAGCCGTCGGCCGAGGACGTCCTCGACGCCCTGCTGCCCCGGTACGTCGAGAGCCGCATCTACAACGCGCTGCTTCAGTCGGCGGCTTCCAAGCACGCCGCCACGCGCCGTGCGATGAAGTCGGCGACCGACAACGCCGAAGAGCTCATCAAGTCGCTCACGCGACTCGCCAACGCGGCCCGCCAGGCCGAAATCACCCAGGAAATCAGCGAGATCGTCGGTGGCGCCAGTGCGCTGGCTGACGCTTCTTCGGGGAGTGACTGACATAATGACTACCTCTGTTGAGACGGCCCCCCGGGAGGTCGCAGCGGCGGGCCGCGTCGCGCGGGTCATCGGCCCGGTCGTCGACGTGGAGTTCCCCGTCGACGCGATGCCGGAGATCTACAACGCGCTGACGGTCGAGATCGCGGACCCGGCCGAGGAGGGCAAGCGCAAGACCCTGACGCTGGAGGTCGCGCAGCACCTCGGCGAGGGTGTCGTGCGCGCCATCGCGATGGAGCCCACCGACGGCCTGGTCCGTCAGGCCGCGGTCACCGACACCGGCGACGGCATCACGGTGCCCGTCGGCGACGTGACCAAGGGCCGGGTGTTCAACACCCTGGGCCGCATCCTGAACGAGCCCGAGGCCGAGTCCGAGGTCACCGAGCGCTGGCCGATCCACCGCAAGGCCCCGGCCTTCGACCAGCTCGAGTCCAAGACCGAGATGTTCGAGACCGGGCTGAAGGTCGTCGACCTGCTGACCCCGTACGTCAAGGGCGGCAAGATCGGTCTGTTCGGCGGCGCGGGCGTCGGCAAGACCGTCCTCATCCAGGAAATGATCATGCGTGTGGCGAAGCTGCACGAGGGCGTTTCCGTCTTCGCGGGTGTGGGCGAGCGTACGCGTGAGGGCAACGACCTCATCGAGGAGATGGCCGAGTCCGGCGTCCTCCCGCAGACCGCGCTGGTCTTCGGCCAGATGGACGAGCCCCCGGGCACCCGTCTCCGGGTCGCGCTGGCCGGTCTGACCATGGCGGAGTACTTCCGCGATGTGCAGAACCAGGACGTGCTGTTCTTCATCGACAACATCTTCCGGTTCACCCAGGCCGGTTCCGAGGTCTCCACGCTGCTCGGCCGGATGCCCTCCGCCGTGGGCTACCAGCCGAACCTCGCGGACGAGATGGGTGTGCTCCAGGAGCGCATCACCTCGACCCGTGGTCACTCGATCACCTCGATGCAGGCGATCTACGTGCCCGCTGACGACCTCACCGACCCGGCCCCGGCGAACGTGTTCGCGCACCTCGACGCGACCACCACGCTGTCCCGGCCGATCTCCGAGAAGGGCATCTACCCGGCGGTCGACCCGCTGGACTCGACGTCCCGCATCCTGGACCCGCGCTACATCTCGCAGGACCACTACGACTGCGCCTCGCGCGTCAAGACGATCCTTCAGAAGTACAAGGACCTCCAGGACATCATCTCCATCCTGGGCATCGACGAGCTGAGCGAAGAGGACAAGCTCACCGTCAGCCGCGCCCGCCGGATCGAGCGCTTCCTGTCGCAGAACACCCACGCCGCCAAGCAGTTCACGGGCCTGGACGGATCGGACGTTCCGCTGGACGAGTCCATCGCCGCGTTCAACGCGATCGCCGACGGTGACTTCGACCACTACCCGGAGCAGGCGTTCTTCATGTGCGGTGGCCTGGACGACCTCAAGGCCAAGGCCAAGGAGCTCGGCGTCTCCTGACGCGTGCTCGTCGCGGGGGCGGGGGCACGGGGCCGCCCCCCCCCCCCCCCCCCACAGCGAACCAAACACACGACACAGGAGCCCGGGAAAGAAATAAAAAAAGAACCAGCCAACCACCAAAGAA
>NZ_JBSHAO010000008.1:230255-230862 GCF_053611545.1 Streptomyces sp. NPDC054796
GTTTATTCCCACCACTACCCGGAGCTGGCTTATTTCAGGGGCGGTGGCAGGCCCGCCTTAATGGCAAAGCCCATGGAGATCGGGGTCTCCTCCGGGGGGGGGGGGGGGGGGGGGGCCCCCGGGCCCCCCCCCCGCCCCGCACCCCTTATCCTTTCCACATCCCAGTCTGAGGAGCCACTGTGGCTGAGCTGCACGTCGAGTTGGTCGCCGCCGACCGTAAGGTCTGGTCCGGCGAGGCCAGCCTGGTCGTCGCGCGCACCTCGTCGGGTGATATCGGCGTCATGCCCGGCCACCAGCCGCTGCTCGGTGTGCTGGAATCGGGTCCGGTCACCATCCGCACGACGGGCGAGAGCGGCGAGGGCACGGTCGTCGCCGCCGTGCACGGCGGTTTCATCTCCTTCGCCGACGACAAGCTGTCGCTGGTCGCCGAGGTGGCGGAGCTGGCCGACGAGATCGACGTCGAGCGTGCCGAGCGGGCACGTGAGCAGGCGAAGGCCGAGACGGACGCCTCCGCCGAGCGGCGTGCCGACGTCCGGCTGCGAGCGGTGGCGGTCCGCTGAGGCGGCCACCGACGAGAGACACGCTCAGCCGCGGGCTGCTCCGGAGA
>NZ_JBSHAO010000009.1:0-219404 GCF_053611545.1 Streptomyces sp. NPDC054796
TGTCGGCGAGGAGGAGGCCCTGGGGCCCCGGGCGGCTCGTGGCGAGCCGCCCGCCCTCGTGGTGCTACTTCTCTTCGGCCTTGTCGGCGGCCTTCTCGTCGGCGGCGTCGGCCTTCTCGTCCGCCTTGGCCTCGGCGGCCTCCTCGGCGTCACCGGACTCGGTGGCCTCGACCGTCTCGGCGGTCTCGTCCTCGTCGTCCAGGTCGACGATCTCGCCGTTGGTGTCCTTGACCGTGGTGGCCTCGACGACCGTCGCCAGGGCCTTGCCGCGGGCGACCTCGCCCACCAGCATCGGGACCTGGCCGCCCTCGACGACGGCCTGCGCGAACTGGTCCGGGCTCATGCCGGAGGACTGCGCGCGGCGCATGAGGTGCTCGGTGAGCTCCTCCTGGCTGACGTTCAGCTTCTCCTTGTTGACCAGCTCGTCCAGCACGAACTGCGTGCGGATGCCCTTCTCCGCCTGCTCCTTCAGCTCGGCGTCGAAGTCCTCCTCCGACTTGTCCTGCATCTGGAGGTAGGTGGCGAGGTCGAGACCCATCTGGCCGAGCTGGTGGTTGACCAGGTTGTGCTTGCGGGTCTCGACCTCGTCCGCGAGAAGCTTCTCGGGGATCGGCACCTCGACGCGCTCCAGGAGGGCGTCGAGCACCTTCTCCTGGGCCTGGGTGGCCTGGTCGTACTTCTTCTGCTGCTCGAGGCGCTTGCGGCTGTCGGCCCTCAGCTCCTCCAGCGTGTCGAACTCGCTGGCCATCTGCGCGAACTCGTCGTCCAGCTCGGGCAGCTCGCGGGCCGAGACGCTCTCGACGTCGACCTTGACCTCGGCCTCCTTGCCGGCGGCGGAGCCGCCCTTCAGCTCGGAGGTGAAGGTGGCGGTGCCGCCGGCCTCCAGGCCCGTGACGGCGTCGTCGATGCCTTCCAGCAGCTCGCCGGAGCCGATCGTGTAGTCGACGCCCTGGGCGACGCCGTCCTCCAGGACCTCGCCGTCGACCTTGGCCTCCAGATCGACCTTCACGACGTCGCCCTCGGCGGCGGCGCGCTCGACGACGCTGGTGGAGGCGAAGCGCTCACGGAGCTGCTCGACGGCCTTGTCCACGTCCTCGTCGGACACGACGGTGGCGTCGACCTCGACCTCGATGTCCGAGTAGTCCGGGATCTCGATCTCGGGACGGATGTCGACCTCGGCCGTGAAGGCCAGCGACTCGTTGTCCTTGAGGTCGGTGATGTCCACCTCGGGCTGCCCGAGCGTGTTCAGCTCGGCCTCCTCGACGGCGGACTGGTACAGCTTCGGGAGCGCGTCGTTGACGGCCTCTTCCAGCACCGCGCCGCGGCCGAATCGCTGGTCGATGACGCGGGCAGGGATCTTGCCCTTACGGAAGCCCGGCACCGTGACCTGCTGATTGATCTTCTTGTACGCCGCGTCGAGGCTGTCCTTGAGCTCCTCGAAGGGCACCTCGACAGTGAGCCGAACCCTGGTGGGGTTCAGGTTCTCAACGGCGCTCTTCACGGTCGGTCTCCTTGGGGCTGACTTCTGGGGGTTTCACGATTGAGAGGGGCGCCCCGTATGCGACACGACGAGTTTGCGGACACGACACAGGCACGCGCGTCTTTCATAGTACGTGGTCGGGGTGGCCGGATTCGAACCGACGACCTTCCGCTCCCAAAGCGGACGCGCTACCAAGCTGCGCCACACCCCGTCGGTGCGACACGTAGAGTACATGCCGTACGATGCAGTCCGTGCCGCTCCGGGGGACAGCTCCGGGAGCACGGGACCGGCAGGGTCCCGATACGCTCTGCGGCGGCGCATGCGGGCGTAGCTCAATGGTAGAGCCCTGGTCTTCCAAACCAGCTACGCGGGTTCGATTCCCGTCGCCCGCTCCACACACGCGAAGGGCCCGGTTCCCCGAGGGGAGCCGGGCCCTTCGCGTCGGCGCGCACGGATCGCTCGGGCCGCACGGGTCCCGTCGCGTCAGGCTGCGGTGACGGGAGGCGGGGCCGTCAGAAGCTGATCTGGTTGATCATGTCCGCCAGCGAGTTCATGAAGCGGTTGATCGACGGAGCCATGCCCGTGGAGGCCAGGAAGAAGCCGAAGAGGACGGCGACGACGGCCGGTCCCGCCTTGAGCGAGCCTCCACGGATCAGCACGATCAGGATGACAAGCAACAACACAACTACAGACAGTGAAATGGCCATAACTGATCACACCCTCGCGGTCGCAACGCCTCGCCGTGCCCGGGGACCCGTCGCCATGGCCATGCCCCCGCACCGGCACCATCGTGCCACCAACTTCCGCGCGGGCCGACCCGAGTGACGAATCATCGGCCAAAGGTCCCGGCCCTGATCATGCCGTTCCTCCCCCGGATGCCCTTCGCGTACACCCCACCCGCCCCACGCGATGGGACCGTGTACACGGAAGACAGCGCGTACACAGGTAATTGCACGGGGAATTCGGCCTGATCAATGCGGTGTGCAGCAGTCATGCAACATGTGCAATAGCCCGGGTCGGCGCGGCACTCTCCGGTCGAATTCACGGACGCACATGAGAGGTCCAACTCCCTTTGTGGGGTCGGTCACAGGGGTGACAGACCGGGACGCATGGGGCGTCGTGAGGCGGTCGCCGTGGACTCATATGCGTTGCTTATGTGGGACATCACACGACACAGTCAGCGATAACGAGCATCGAATACTCGTGCCGATTCGGGGTGTGACGAATTAGCCCTCGGGCACGCGTACATGAGGACGCGAAGAATTTACGACTCACAGGTTTGAACGCTAAGGTGCGGCAGATGTTGCACGCTGGTTATGAGCGGGCGCCGCTCCCCCCTGCCCGCGAGGAGTCCCCCTCCGCGACGCCGCCGAAGGACGCGTCGACGGAGCCCCCTGCCAAGGCAGCACCCAGGCCAGCAGCCAAGAACAAGCCCCGGGACCCGTTCTTCGACAACGCGAAGTACCTGACGATCCTCCTGGTCGGCATAGGTCACGCGTGGGACCCGATCCGGAGCGACAGCCGGACCGCCGAAGCGCTCTACTTCGTGCTCTACACCTTCCACATGCCGGCGTTCATCGTCATCTCCGGCTACCTTTCCCGGAGCTTCGAGGGCAAACCCCGGCAGATCCAGCGGCTGATCACCGGCGTCCTCGTGCCGTACGTGATCTTCCAGGTCGCCTACACCTTCTTCATGCGCTGGGCCAGCGACAGCCCGGACCGCGAGTTCCACATGCAGGAGCCCGGCTTCGCGCTCTGGTTCTTGATCGCGCTCTTCCTGTGGCGGCTGACCACGCCGGTCTGGAAGAACCTGCGCTGGCCGCTCCCCGTCGCCCTGGCCATCGCCGTCGCCGCGAGCGTCACGCCGACCATCAGCAGCGACCTCAACCTGATGCGCGTCTGCCAGTTCCTCCCCTTCTTCGTCCTCGGACTCAAGCTGAAGCCCGAGCACTTCGAGCTGGTGAAGCAGCGCAGGATGCGGCTCATCGCCGTCCCCGTCACGCTGGCGGCCCTGGTCTTCGCCTACTGGGCCGTGCCCCGGATGTCGAAGGGCTGGTTCCTGCACGACAAGGCGGCGCAGGAACTGGGCGTCCCCGCCTGGGTCGGCGCCGTGATGTTCCTCGCCGTGTTCGGCTGCGGGCTCGTCATGACCGCGTGCTTCCTGTCCTGGGTGCCGCGCCGCCACATGTGGTTCACGGTGCTGGGGTCCGGGACGCTGTACGCGTATCTGCTGCACATCTACCCGATCAAGATCTCGCGCGAGTTCGACTGGTACGACATGGACTGGGTGGACCACCCGCTGAGCCGCGTCGTGATCACGCTGCTCGCCGCGGCGATGATGACCGTCCTGTGCACGCCCCTCGTGCAGCGGATCTTCCGCTTCGCGATGGAGCCGACGATGGACTGGTTCTTCAAGCGGGACGCGGGCGCCGCCGCGCGCGAGCGCGAGAAGTCCTCACCCTCGCAAGGCCAGAACCAGGGCCAGGGCCCCGGTCAGGGCTCCGGCCAGGTCGGCGCGTCCGGGAGCGGTGGCGCCGGGCAGCACGGGCAGCACGGGCAGCACGGGCGGCACGCGGCGCACCGGTCGACGCAGGGCTACTACTAGACGCACGCACACGCCACGCATCACGTACGACACGGCTGAGGGCCGTCGCGCCGCGGGAGACATCCCGTGCGCGGCGGCCCTCGGCCGTGCGTGCCCCGCCCCGCCCCGTCGCGGTCCCGTGTCGCGTGTTCCGTCGCGGCCCCGTCGCGCCCCGTGCCCGTGCCCGCCGGGACCCCGTCACAGGCCGAGCACGGCGCGCGCGGTGAGGAAGTAGATCACCAGGCCCGTGGCGTCCACGAGGGTGGTCACCATGGGTGCCGAGACCACGGCCGGGTCGATGCGCAGCCGCTTGGCCAGCAGCGGCATCGCGCCGCCCACCGTCGCCGCCCAGCCGCAGATGATGATCAGCGCGGCGGCGACGACGACCGCGATGTCCAGGCCCACGAAGAGCGAGCCCACCCCGAGCGCGAGCACCGCCAGCAGCGCCCCGAGCGCCAGCCCGACGCGGCACTCGCGCCAGATGACCGCGAGCAGGTCGGAGCCGCGCACCTCGCCCACCGCCAGGGCGCGCACCGCGGCCGTCGCCGCCTGGGCCCCTGTGTTGCCGCCCGTGCCGATCAGCAGCGGGATGAACATGGCGAGCTGCGTGACCTGCTCCAGCGTCCCCTCGAACGCCTGGGTCACGCTCACCGTCAGCGTCGCGGCCAGCAGGAGCAGCAGCAGCCACACCACGCGGTAGCGGGCGAGCTGCCACACCGTCGCCGCCATGTAGTGCCCGGCCCAGGGCGCCGAGCCCGACTGGCGTGCCACGTCCTCGGTGTCGGCCGCCTCGATGACCTCGACGGCGTCGTCGATGGTGAGCAGGCCGAGGAGCCGGTTCTCGCTGTCCACGACGGGCAGGTCCAGGACGTTCGTCTCGCGCATCAGCCGGGACGCGTCCTCCGCCGGGTCGGTGGCGTGGGCGCGCGGGGCCTCGGTGACGACGAGATCGGCGACGGTGCGGTCCGGCGGGCTCAGCACCAGCTCCCGCAGCTCGACGATCCCGGTGAGCCGCCGCCCGTCGTCCACGACGGGCAGGGTGTAGACGGTCTCGGCGTGCTCGCCCCTGGCCCGCACCCGCTCCAGCGCCTGCTCGACGGTCAGGTCCTGGTTCAGCGGCACCGTCTCCGGGGTCATGTAGCGGCCGACGGAGCCCTCGGGGTAGCCGAGCAGCGCGGCCGTCATGCGGCGCTCGTGGGCGCTGAGCCCGGCCAGCACGCGCTGGGCGACCTTGGCGGGGGCCTCGCGCAGCATGCGGACGCGGTCGTCCGGGTCCATGCCCTCGACCAGCTCACGGAACGCCACGTCGCGCAGGCCCATGAGAACGGCCTGCTGGTCGACGGGTTCCAGCTCCTCGAAGACCGTGATGGCCTGGTCCTTGTCCAGGAGGCGGAAGGCGACGACGGCGTCGACCGTGTCCATGCGGGCGAGTTCGTCGGCGATCAGGTGGGGCGGGTTCTCGCCGAGCCAGTGCTGCGCGTCGCGCAGGTCGTGGCGCTCAAGGGCGCTCCGGAGGCCGGTGGGCAGCTCGTCGGGCAGCTGGGACTGCGTCATGGCAGGCATCCCTTACGAAACGGTGGGTGGGCGCTGTGGCTGTGTCCGTACGCGCGCGCCGCACGCCGCGCCCGCCCTTCACCGCACCGGGCGGCTGCCTGGCTGGCTGCCCGGCTACCTGGGGGCTATCTGGGGGTGCCTGTGCCGGGTTCTGGAAGGGGCCTGTGGGAGGTCACGGCGGCGGGGCGCGGTGGTCGACTGGGAGGCTCGCTGCGCATCCGGACCACCTCCTCCGCTCGCCGTCGCCGGGGTCACCGGCGGGCCCTGACGTTCCTGGTCCGACGTCTCCGTCCGACGGCCCGGCGTTCCGGGCCGTCGTCCAGGATACCCGCCGCCCCTCCCCCGCTCCCCGTCGGCTCAGCCGCCTCGGCCACGCGAGCCGCCTCAGCCGCCTCAGCCGCGCGAGAGCAGCAGCAGGGCGCGGTCGTCGTTGACGTCGCGGGCCACGGCCTCGATGAGGTGCCACGCCGCGCCGTGGAAGCCGGAGGCGACATAGCGGTCGGCCTCGCCCGTGAGGCGGTCGATGCCGTCGGACAGATCGCGCTCGGCCGTCTCGACCAGGCCGTCGGTGAACAGCATCAGCACGTCGCCGGGGCGCAGCGTGCCCTTGACCGGGTCGAACTGGGCGCCGTCGTACACCCCCAGGAGCGGGCCCTCGGCGGCCTTCTCCTCCCAGGTGCCCGTGCCGGCGCCGCGCTGCACGGCGGGGACGTGCCCCGCGGAGAAGAGTTCGTAGTCGCCGCTGTCCAGGTCCAGGACGAGGTGCACGGAGGTCGCGAAGCCCTCCTCCCAGTCCTGGCGCAGCAGATAGCCGTTGGCCGCGGGCAGGAACGCGTGCGGGGGCAGCGAGCCCAGCAGGCCGCCGAAGGCGCCGGAGAGCAGCAGCGCGCGGGACGCGGCGTCCATGCCCTTGCCGGAGACATCGGTGAGGACGACCTCCAGGGTGCGCCCGCCCGGACCTGTCCTGGCCGCGACGACGAAGTCGCCCGAGAAGGACTGCCCACCCGCCGGGCGCAGTGCCATCTCGCGGTGCCAGCCCTGCGGCAGCCGGGGCAACTTGCTCTGGACCCTGATGCGTTCGCGCAGGTCGAAGAGCATGGTGCCGCCCCTGCGCCACGGCACACCGACCCGGCTGCGGAACTGCGCGACGAGCAGCCCGGACAGCCCGGCGGCGGCGACCACGAGGATCGTGCCAGGCGTGACACGGCCCGCGCCGTCGTCGTAGGGGCCCAGCACGGCGGACTCGACGATCAGGGCGAAGGCAGCGGCGGCGTACAGCGTGATCAGGCTGGCCGGGCGCAGCAGCAGCCCGCCCGCGATGATCGGCAGGACCAGCGCCTCGGGCGCGGCCCACAGGGGCATCACGATCGTGGCGCAGGTGAGGGTGGGGATCGTCAGTAAGAGGGCGGCGAGTGCGACCCAGTCGGAGGCACCGCCGCGGAAGTAGTCGACGGCGGATCGACGCACGGTCGTGCGGGCCCGGTGCAGCGCCTTGCGCGCCTGGTGCAACCGGGCCGCCGTGGGAGCCAGGCCCGGTCGACGTACCACCATGCTTCGGGACCTTATCCACACGTTCGGCAACCCGTCGATTCCCGGCACGGCTCCCCAGTGGAACAGACCGTGCATACGCACGTGCATGCGCCATACAAGCGTCGTAGGCCGTGCGGCCAGGGCCGGAAGGGGGCAGTGCGGCGGCTGTGCCCCGGCCGGGCCGGGGCCGCGCGGGCCCCCTTGATCGGGCACCCGTAATTTCGTTCGCCCGCGCACCGCGTCCCTGGTCTCATGGGCCCATGACGACTGAGCTGCGGGTGCTGGACCCCGCGGAGTACGAGAGCTGGACCGAGGGCCTGCTGCGCGCCCTCCTCGTGGACACGGAGCCGCCGGAAGAGCGCGAACTGTGGCGGGAACTGACCGAGTTCGACCGCTCGCTCGCCGCGTGGGACGGCGACGACGTGGTGGGCTCGGCCTCGGCGCTCTCCTTCCGCATGTCGGTGCCGGGCGGCGCCGTGGTGCCCACGGCGGGCGTGACGATGGTCCACGTCGCGGCGACACACCGGCGCCGGGGCGTGCTGCGCTCCATGATGCGGCGGCAGTTGGACGACATCCACGAGGCGGGCACCGAGCCGCTCGCCGCGCTCACCGCCTCCGAGCCGCAGATCTACGGCCGGTTCGGCTACGGCCTGGCCACCCGCAAACTCCTCGCCGACATCGACACGAGCCGCGTCACGCTCGACGTGCCGCCCGAAGCCGACGACGTACGGCTGCGGTTCGTCGCCGATCCCGCCTCCGTGTGGGAGCGGTGCGAGGCCGTGTACGCGCGGCGGGTCGGCGCGCGCGCCGGGATGCTGGAGCGCGGGCGGCTCCTGCACCGGCTCCCACTGCTCGATCCCGAAGGGCAGCGCGAGGGGTCGCTGCCGCTGGCCTGCGTGCTGGCCGAGCGCGACGGCGAGGTGACGGGCTACGCGCGCTACTTCGCGCGCGACAGCTCCGACGCCTACGGCGTGCCGCGCGGCACCGTGCGGCTCCGCGATCTGGAGGCGCTGGACCCGGCCTCGTACGGTGCGCTGTGGCGCTACCTCTTCGACCTCGACCTCACCACGACGCTCGTAACGCACAACCGGCCCGTCGACGACGCGTGGCAGCACATGGTCAGCGACGTGCGGCAGTGCGGGCTTCGCTACTGCGACGCGCTGTTCCTGCGGCCCGTCGACGTGGGCGCCGCGCTCGCCTCGCGGACGTACACGGTGCCCGTGGACGTCGTCCTGGAGGTCGAGGACGCGTTCTGCCCCTGGAACGCGGGGCGGTGGCGGCTCAGCGGCGACGCGAAGGGCGCGAGCTGTGAGCGGACGCGGGACGGGGCGGATGTGGCGTTGTCAGTGCGGGAGTTGGGGGCCGCGTATCTGGGGGGTGAGTCGCTGGGCACGATGGCCTTCACGGGGCGCGTCCGTGAGCTCCGCGAGGGCGCCCTCGCGACGGCCTCGTCGGCCTTCCTGTCCGACCCGCTCCCCTGGCTGCCGCACGGCTTCTAAGGAAACGGTGGGTTGCCGGTTCGTCTGGGGTGTTGCGCGGGACGGTTTGCCGGTGTGGTGGGTGCCGTAGGGTCCCGCGCCATTTTTTGTGCCTGGGCGCTGTTCTTCGGGTGCGGGCCGGTGGCTACGGCGCGGCGTGTGGTGACGGTGCGACGCGGCTGGCGCCGCGTGATTCTGGCTCGGACCGTGGATGTGGGGTTGCTGTGTGGTGGGGGTCGGTGCCGCGCCGGGGTGTCTCCTCGGGCGGCGACAAGTGCGGGTCGGCTTTTCGGCTGCCTGTACATACTCGTCGCCACCACTTGCGGGGACACCCCACCACGTCCCCTCCCACCCGGTGGCCAACCTCCGGCCCGCTCCCACTGTTGTGGGCAAGCGTTCCGCATGGCGAGGGGGCACCTCCCAGCGGTAGCTGGGGGAGGGTGGGCACAACCCACCCACCGGCCCGCACCCGCGAACGAACCCCCAAAGGGGCAACCGGGTAGGCGCACCCCTGATGAAGGGAGCACCCCGTGATGGCTTCACCCCGCACCCCGTGAAGGGGCAACCCTGCGTTTTAGGGCGCGCCCCGCGAGGGTTGGCAGGTGGGGCACCAGAAGAGGTTGCGGGCGGCCAGTTCGGCGGCCCGGACTTCCGTGCCGCACAGGAGACAGGGCCGGCCCGCCCTGCGGTAGACGTACACCTCGCCGCCGTGGTCGTCCACGCGCGGCGCCCGCCCCATCGCCTCGGGCGTGTGCTCGGGCCTGACGGTGTCGATGCGCCCCAGCCGTACGCCTTCCCTCATCAGCCCGACGAGATCGGCCCAGATCGCGTCCCACTCGGCGCGCCGCAGATCACGCCCGGCCCGGTACGGATCGATCCCGTGCCGGAACAGCACCTCGGCGCGGTAGACGTTGCCGACGCCCGCGACGATCTTCTGGTCCATGAGCAGCGCCGCGATCGTGGTGCGGCTGCGGGAGACGCGGGCCCAGGCGAGCCCGGGGTCCGCGTCCACGTCGGCCCGCAGCGGGTCGGGACCCAGCCGGTCCCGTACGGCGCGCATCTCCTCGCCCGTGATCAGCTCGCAGCGGGTGGGCCCGCGCAGATCCGCGTACGCGTCGTCGGTCGAGAGCCGCAGCCGTACCTGCCCCACGGGCGCGGGCGCCGGGCCCTCGCCGAAGGTGAACTTGCCGTAGAGGCCGAGGTGGACGTGGACCCACCCGTTCGGCTCGAAGCCGAGGAAGAGGTGCTTGCCGTGCGCGTCGGCGCCCGAGAGCACCTGGCCGTCCAGCAGAGCGGCGCCGTCGGAGAACTTGCCCTGCGGGCTGGCGGCACGCACGGCCCGGCCGCCGAACCTCTCCTCGTGGTCGGCGGCCAGCCGGTGGATCGTGTGGCCCTCGGGCATGGGTGCGGCGCCCGCCCGCTCAGTCCTGCTGGGGGTGGTGCGCGGGTACGGGCGGGAGCTGGCCCGTCACCTCGTACGCCGAGAGCATGTCGATGCGGCGCTGGTGGCGCTCGCCGTCGGAGAAGGGGGTGGCGAGGAAGGTCTCGACGAACTTCACCGCCTCGTCCGTGGTGTGCATCCGCGCGCCGACGCTGACGAGGTTGGCGTTGTTGTGCTCGCGGGCGAGGGCCGCCGTCTCCTCGCTCCAGGCCAGGGCGCAGCGGGCGCCCTTCACCTTGTTGGCAGCGATCTGCTCGCCGTTGCCCGAGCCGCCGATGACGATGCCCAGGGCCTCGCCGTCGGCGACGGTGCGCTCGGCGGCGCGGAGGCAGAAGGGCGGGTAGTCGTCGTCGGCGTCGTAGATGTGCGGGCCGCAGTCGACGGGCTCGTGGCCCGCGGCCTTGAGCCATTCGACGAGGTGGTTCTTGAGTTCGTAACCGGCATGATCGGAGCCGAGGTACACGCGCATGCCGTCGAGTCTATGACGGGACGGTACGGCCGCTCGTCCGGGCCGGTCCTGGCGGGTCCCGGGACGGCAGCGTGCGGGGCCTCGTACGCGGAAACGCCGGGCCGCCCGGCGAGGGGCGGCCCGGCGTCACCCGGTGCGTGGCCGGTGCGCGGCCGGTGCGTGGCGTCAGCCGCGGCGGCCCGCCAGCTTCCAGGCCGTGGGCAGCGCGCCCATGGCCAGCGCGGCCTTGAGCACGTCGCCGACGAGGAAGGGGACGAGGCCCGCCGCGAGCGCCTCGCCCGCCGACATGCCCGTGGCCAGCGCGAGGTAGGGGACGCCGATCGCGTAGATGATCACCGTGCCCACGGCCATGGTCCCGGCCGTGCGCAGCACCCCGCGGTCACCGCCGCGCCGCGCCAGCGCGCCGACGGCCGCGACGGCGAGCAGCATGCCCAGGACGTAGCCGAGCGAGGGGATGGCGGTTCCCGAGGCGCCCTCGGCGAACCAGGGCATGCCCGCGATCCCGGCCAGCGCGTACAGCGCGAGGGAGAGGAAGCCGCGCCGGGCGCCGAGGCCCATGCCCACGACGAGGGCCGCGAAGGTCTGGCCCGTGACCGGGACGGGGGAGCCCGGGACGGGAACGGCTATCTGGGCCGCCACACCGGTCAGCGCGGCGCCCCCGACGACCAGGGCCACGTCGCGGACACGGGCGCGGGCCGCCGTGGAGGCGGGGAGCAGGTCGGCGAGGACGGTTCCGGGGCGGGTGGTGCTGGCGGTGGACGTGAGGGCGCTCATCAGGGCGACTCCGAGTCGTTCGTCGTCGGTGCTGGACCTTTCGACGCTAGCCGACCACGGCGCGTGTTCCAGCGTGACGTTGGCGACAAAGCCCGGCCGGGAGCCTTGGTGGGATCCGCACGTGTATGCACCATGTATCGTGCGGCGACGTGGGGGGAGACCCGTGTCCGTATACCGGAACGTTATCCACGACTATTGCAGCGCCGGGTGAGCCTGCCGAGACTGTCCCGAGCGCCACAACGATCAGTTCTCCGACCCCCACCAGGAACGGCCTCTCATGACGCGCACCGAGCTGTCCGACGACGCGCCGCCGCCCCGGGAACCACAGGGTTCCGCAGGCCAGGACCCCGCGCGGCCCGCGCTTGCACAGGGTCTCAAGCAGCGCCATCTGTCCATGATCGCCCTGGGCGGTGTCATCGGCGCCGGGCTCTTCGTCGGATCGGGTGCGGGCATCGCGGCCGCGGGCCCCTCCATCGTCCTCGCGTACGCCGCTTCGGGTCTGCTTGTCATGCTCGTGATGCGCATGCTGGGCGAGATGTCGGCGGCGCACCCGGCCTCCGGCTCCTTCTCCGTGCACGCGGAGCGCGCGATCGGCCCGTGGGCGGGCTTCACCGCGGGCTGGATCTACTGGGTGCTGCTCTGCGTCGCCATCGCCACGGAGGCGACGGCGGCGGCGGACATCATGGTGAAGTGGCTGCCGGGCACCGACTCCTGGATGTGGGTCGCCCTCTTCATGGTGATGTTCTGCGGGACGAACCTGGCCGCCGTGCGCAACTTCGGCGAGTACGAGTTCTGGTTCGCGGCGCTGAAGATCTTCGCCATCACGGCCTTCCTGCTGCTCGGCGTCCTCGCCATCGTGGGCGTCCTGCCGGGCACCGAGGCCCCGGGCACGGACAACCTCACCGGTGAGGGCGGCTTCCTGCCGAACGGCTCGGAGGGGCTGGTCATCGGCCTGCTGGCCTCCGTGTTCGCGTACGGAGGGCTGGAGACGGTGACCATCGCGGCGGCCGAGTCCGAGAAGCCCGTCTCGGGCGTCGCGAAGGCGGTGCGCACCGCGATGTGGCGCATCGGTGTCTTCTACGTCGGCTCGATGCTGGTGATCGTCACCCTGATCCCGTGGGACGACAAGTCGGTCCTCTCCGGCCCGTACGCCGCCGCGCTGGACTACATCGGCATCCCTGCGGCGGCCCAGGTCATGAACATCGTGGTCCTGGTGGCGCTGCTCTCCGCCATGAACGCGAACATCTACGGCGCCTCCCGGATGTCGTACTCCCTCATCGCGCGCGGCGAGGGCCCCGCCTTCCTCGGCCGGGTCAGCGGCAGCGGCGTCCCGCGCTACGCGGTCATCGCCTCGTCCTTCTTCGGCTTCGTCGCGGTGCTGCTCAACTTCATGTGGCCCGACACGGTCTTCCAGTGGCTGCTGAACATGGTCGGCGCCGCCACCCTCGTCGTGTGGGGCTTCATCGCCGTCTCGCAGCTCATCACGCGCCGCCGCCTGGAGCGCGAGGAGCCGGAGAAGCTGGTCGTGAAGATGTGGGGCTTCCCGTGGCTGACGGGCCTCGCGATCCTCGGCATCCTCGCCGTGCTGGCCCTGATGCTGCGCGAGAGCGACACCCGTACGCAGCTCGCGTTCACGGGCGGGCTGACGATCGTGCTGGCGCTGGTCGGGCTGCTGCGGCAGCGGCTGGCCGGGCAGCGCGCGGCCGTCGGCGGCGCGGCCGGCGCCGGTACGGAGAAGTCCGAGGGCTGACGGCACACACACCAGACCCGCGCACAGCACACCCGCGGCGCGCGCCGCGACACACGTCAGGGGCGGTCCCTCCCGGAGGGGCCGCCCCGGACTGTTGCTGCTACCTTCTTCTTGCAAGTAATGTGCAATAGCGGAGGGGCAAGCAGAATGGCGACCTACACACTTCCAGAGCTGCCGTACGACTACGCCTCGCTGGAGCCGGTCATCAGCGGCGAGATCATCGAGCTGCACCACGACAAGCACCACGCCGCGTATGTGAAGGGTGCGAACGACACCCTGGAGCAACTGGCGGAGGCCCGTGACAAGGACGCGTGGGGCTCCATCAACGGCCTGGAGAAGAACCTGGCCTTCCACCTCTCCGGGCACATCCTGCACACCATCTACTGGCAGAACATGACCGGCGACGGCGGCGGCGAGCCGCTGGAGAAGGACGGCACGGGCGAGCTGGCGGACGCCATCGCCGAGTCGTTCGGCTCCTTCGCCAAGTTCAAGGCCCAGCTCTCGAAGGCCGCGGCCACCACCCAGGGTTCGGGCTGGGGCGTCCTCGCCTACGAGCCGGTGACGGCCCGCCTCATCGTCGAGCAGGTCTACGACCACCAGGGCAACGTCGGCCAGGGCAGCGTGCCCATCCTGGTCTTCGACGCCTGGGAGCACGCCTTCTATCTCCAGTACCGCAACCAGAAGGTCGACTTCGTCGAGGCCATGTGGCGCGTCGTCAACTGGCAGGACGTGGCCAGGCGCTACACCGCAGCCAAGGAGCGCGCCAACAACCTGCTCCTCGCGCCCTGATGCTCCGGCCCCCCGTCGACCAGGGGGACCGGCCTCCTGCCTCGTGATCGTCTTCTCACCGCTTCACCGGGCAGGCGGAAAGCGGGAGGGCCCCGTACGGACGTGACGTACGGGGCCCTCCTGTCAGTGGCCGGGGCCGCTTCGGCCGGCCGGGGTCAGTCGAAGATCGGGCCGACGTCGCGGGTCCGCTTGATCTCGAAGAAGCCCGGCGTCGACGCCACCAGCAGCGTCCCGTCCCACAGCTTCGCCGCCGCCTCACCCTTGGGGGCCGGGGTGACGACGGGGCCGAAGAAGGCGACCTGCCCGCCGTCCGCGCCCGGGACGGCGATGACCGGGGTGCCGACCTCCTGGCCGACCAGATCGATGCCCTCCTTGTGCGAGGCACGCAGCGCCTCGTCGTACTCCGTCGAATCGGCCGCGTCCGCGAGATCGGCGGGCAGCCCCGCCTCCTCCAGCGCCTCCACGAACGTCTCGCGGGTCCGCTCCTGCGCACGGTTGTGGAAACGGGTGCCGAGGGCGGTGTAAAGGGGGCCGAGCACCTCGTTCCCGTACTTCTGCTCGGCCGCGATGCACACCCGCACCGGGCCCCAGCCGGTCTTCAGCAGCTCTCGGTACTCCTCGGGCAGCTCGTCCAGCTTCGGCTCGTTGAGCACCGACAGGCTCATCACATGCCAGCGGACCTCGACAGGCCGGACCTTCTCCACCTCCAGCATCCAGCGGGAAGTCATCCACGCCCACGGGCACAGGGGGTCGAACCAGAAGTCTGCCGGTGTCTTCTCGGCCATGGCCAGGGTCTCCTCGGACGAACGATTAACGGACGGTACCGGAGCACGCTACGAACGTGCGGTACGGACGCAGGGAAAACGCGCGGGAGGGCGCGCCCATTCCCCGGTATGCGTTGTCTGTACCGCGTGCGATGCTGACTGAGATCGTTCACCATGCGAGACGAGGGAGTCACGTCGTGCCCGGAGAGAACCTGACCCGAGACGAGGCCCGCGCCCGCGCGGCGCTGCTGACCGTCGAGGGTTACGAGGTGGCGCTCGATCTGCGCTCTGCCGTCGCTCCCCCTCCGGCCCAGGGCCCCCGCACCTTCCGCTCCACGACGACGATCCGCTTCCGCTGCGCCGAACCCGGCGCCGCCACCTTCGCCGATCTCGTGGCGCCCGCCGTCCACTCCGTCACCCTGAACGGCCGGTCCCTCAACGTGGACACCGTCTTCGACGGCACCCGCATCGCGCTGGAAGGGCTCGCAGAGGAGAACGAACTGCTGGTGGACGCCTCCTGCGCCTACAGCCGCACGGGCGAGGGGCTGCACCACTTCATCGACCCCGAGGACGGCGAGGTCTACCTCTATACGCAGTACGAACCGGCCGACGCGCGCCGCGTCTTCGCCAACTTCGAGCAGCCCGACCTCAAGGCGGCGTTCGACTTCACCGTGACCGCGCCCGCCCGCTGGACCGTGCTCAGCAACGGCGCCCAGCAGGGCGAGGCGGAGCCCCTGGAGGACGGCACCTTCTCGGTACGTCGCTTCGCGCGCACGCGGCCCATCTCCACGTACATCACGGCGGTCGTCGCGGGCCCGTACCACCGCGTCACCGACACCTACCGCCGCGCCCTCCCCGGCGGCGGCGAGCTGGAGATCCCCCTCGGCGCGCTCTGCCGCAAGGGCCTGGCCAGGTATTTCGACCCCCAGGACATCTTCACCGTCACCAAGCAGGGCCTGGACTTCTTCCACGACCACTTCGACTACCCGTACCCCTTCGGGAAGTACGACCAGGCGTTCGTGCCCGAGTACAACATCGGGGCCATGGAGAACCCGGGCTGTGTGACCTTCCGCGAGGAGTTCGTCTTCCGCGGCAAGGTGACGCAGGCGTCCTACGAGGGCCGGGCCAACGTCATCCTGCACGAGATGGCCCACATGTGGTTCGGCGATCTCGTCACCATGGAGTGGTGGGACGACCTGTGGCTCAAGGAGTCCTTCGCCGACTTCATGGGCGCCTTCTCGCTCGTCGAGTCCACCCGCTTCACCGACGGCTGGATCACCTTCGCCAACCGCCGCAAGTCCTGGGCCTACCGCGCCGACCAACTCCCCTCCACCCACCCCGTCACGGCGGACATCCGGGACCTGGAGGACGCCAAGCTCAACTTCGACGGGATCACCTACGCCAAGGGCGCCTCCGTACTGAAGCAGCTCGTCGCCTACGTCGGCAGGGACGCGTTCCTGGAGGGCGCGCGGCGCTACTTCCGGCGCCACGAGTGGGGCAACACCCGCCTGGAGCACCTCCTCTCCGTGCTGGAGGAGACCTCGGGCCGGGACATGGGCGAGTGGGCCAAGTCCTGGCTCCAGACCGCCGGGGTCAACGTGCTCACGCCCCAGCTCACCTACGACTCCGCCGGCCGCGTCACCGAACTGGCCGTCCTCCAGGAGGCCGCCGAAGGCCACCCCACGCTGCGCCCCCACCGCGTCGCCGTCGGCCTCTACCGCCACGAAGCGCCCGGCGGCGCCCTCGTCCGCTACGCACGCGCGGAGACCGACGTCACAGGGGCCCGCACCGTCGTGGCGGAGCTGGCGGGCGCCGAACGGCCCGATCTGGTCCTCGTCAACGACGACGACCTCACCTACTGCAAGGTCCGCTTCGACGAGCGCTCCCTGGACACCCTGCGCGGCCACCTCGGCTCCCTCACCGACCCCCTCGCGCGCGCCCTGTGCTGGTCGGCTGTGTGGAACCTGACGCGCGACGGACTGATGCCCACGCGCGACTTCCTCGGCCTCGTGCTGCGGTTCGCCGGTGCCGAGTCGGACATCGGCGTGCTCCAGATGCTGCACGCCTGGGCCCGCACCGCCGTCGTCCACTACGCGGCGCCCCAGTGGCGCGAGGAGGGCGAGCGCCTGCTGTCCGAGGGCGCGCTGACCCAACTGCGGCTGGCCGAGCCCGGCAGCGGCCACCAGTTGGCGTGGGCCCGCTTCTTCGCCTCCGTCGCGGTGCGCGAGCAGGACCTGCGGCTGCTGCGGGGACTGCTCGACGGCTCGGCGCGCGTCGACGGCCTCGACGTCGACCAGGAGCTGCGCTGGACGTTCCTCGAACCCCTCGCCGCGCAGGGCGTCGCCGGGGCCGAGGAGATCGACGCGGAGCTGGCCCGCGACGACACGGCCTCCGGCAAGCGGCACCAGGTCCGCTGCCTCGCGGCGCGCCCCACGGCCGAGGTCAAGGCCCAGGCGTGGGTCGCGGTCATCGAGTCGGACCAACTGTCCAACGCGCTGGTCGAGGCCACGATCTCGGGCTTCGAGCAGCCGGGGCAGCGCGAGTTGATCGCGCCCTACACGGGGCGGTATTTCGAGGTCCTGGAGGACGTGTGGCGCACACGCTCCATCGAGATCGGCATGGCCATCGTGCGGGGCATGTACCCCGCGCTCCAGGGCGACCAGGCCACGCTCGACGCCACGGACGCGTGGCTCGCAGCGCACGAGGACGCCGCGCCCGCGCTGCGGCGCCTCGTCCTGGAGTCCCGCGACGACCTCTCCCGCGCACTGCGCGCCCAGCGCCGTGACGGTCCCCTTCGCGGGGGGCGGAAGGAAACGAAGGGTTAGCCCTTCACCGGGCTGCACCCCTTCACGGGGTACGAGGTGAAGCCCTCACGGGTGCCGCCTCCTCGTAGGGGGCGCCTCTGCGGCGTGCGGCTGGTGTTTCGGCTACCGCTGAGGGGGTTCCCCCTTCACGGGGGGGGTGCGCGGTACGGCTGCCCTGTGCGGTGCGCGACCCTTCGCGGGTGCGGAAGGTGACGGGTGGGGTTGCCCCCCCCTCACGGAGACGTTGCGCGGGACGGTGGGCTGGTGAGTCGGGGCCAGCGCCGAGGGGTCACCAGGCGTCTCCTGGGCGGGGGTCCGCCGTCAGGGGCCGGGACAGATCGAGGGCTCCGTTCACGGCGAGTACGAAGACGCCGCCGTCGTCCTCGGGCGTACGTCGCGCCCCGACGGGGGTGAGGACGGACGTGGGCCCCTGCCACGGGTGCCAGCCCCGTGCGGCGTAGAAGTCCACGGCGTCCTCGGACGCGCTGAGGGCACCCAGTTCGTACGCCCCGCGCACGACGCGCTCCACCTCGCGCATCATCGCGGCACCGTAGCCGAACCCGCGCCGGTCCTCGCGGACGGCCACACCTTCGACGTAGCCCGTACGCAGCGCGCGCTCCCCGTACAGCAGACGGCGCTGGACCAGGGCCGCGTGGCCGACGAGGTCGGCGTCCCCTTCCAGGACGAGGACGTGGAGGCCGCCCACGGTGTGGTCCCAGTCATCGTCGGAGAAGTCCCCCTCGAACGCGTCGTCCAGAAGCTTCCGCACTGCGGTGAGCGTCCCGCCGTCCAGCGCCCCTGTATGCACCGTCCGCAACTGTGCCCCGCCCATGTCCGTGTCCATGGCGCCATCCTCCCAGCGGGTCCCCTTCGCGGGGGGGCGGAAGGAAACGGGGGGTTCTGGTTGTCCGGGGGTGTTGCGCGGGACGGTTGGCCGGTGTGGTGCGCACTGTAGGGTCCCGCGCTGATTTTTGCGCCGCGTCACGGGGGCGGCGTCGTGTGGCTTGGCGCCGTATTCGGGCGCGGGCCGGTGGCTTCGGCGCGGCGTGTGGTTGCGGTGCGTTGCGGCTGGCGCCGCGTGATTCCGGGTTTCCACCGTGGTTATGGGCGCGTGGGTGCGGGGTGTCCGGTGCCGCGGTGGGGTGTCTCCTCGGCGTGAAGCTTTCGTTGTCGGCTTTCTGCCGTCGTTCGTCTCGACCTGCGGGGACACCCCACCACGTCCCCGTCCCGCCGGTGACCCACCTCCGCTCCGGGTCCGCCAGGGCCGACACCATGACGTGCGGCGGCACGCCCCCAGCGCGGGACCTACGGTCCCCACTCCACGGGCAAACCGTCCCGCGCAACACCCCCTTCGCAGGGGGCGCCTACCCGAGTGCCCCCTGGGGTCTCGTTCGCGTGCCAGGGGCGGGCGCATGGTGGTGGCGCGCCGGTACCAGCGATGGACCGGTCCACAGCATGGGGACAAGCGGAGGGGTCGCCGACCTGTTGTTGGCCACCGGGCGGGAGGGGACGCGGTGGGGTGTCCCCGCAGGACGAGCAAGTCACCGGCGGAAAGCCGTAAACGAGACCTTCACGCCGAGGAGACACCCCACCGCGGCACCGACCCCCACCACACAGCAACCCCACATCCACGGTCCGAGCCAGAATCACGCGGCGCCAGCCGCGTCGCACCGTCACCACACGCCGCGCCGTAGCCACCGGCCCGCACCCGACCACGACGCCAAGCCACACGTCGCCGCCCCGCCGGGCAACGGCACGCCAAAATGTTGTGGGCAATCGTCCCGCAGGGCGGGACGGGTGGGCACAACCCGTGCCACCGGCCCGCACCACGCGAACGAACCCCCAAGGGGCACCAGCCAAGGCGCACCCCTACAAGAGACGGGCACCCCGTGAAGGGGCACAACCCGGCGAAGGGGCAACCCCCCGTTTCCTTCCGCACCCCGCGAAGGGGCCGTCAGGCCGGTATCGGTGCCGAGAGGGGGCGCAGCAGGGGGATGTGGAGGGCCGGAGGGTTCGGGGCCGTGCCCTTGGGGGGCGGGCCCTCCGGGCGGGAGACGCCGTGGCGGCGGAGCCAGTTGCGGTACGTCTCGCTGGCCCAGGCGACCTCCGCGTATGCCGACTGGAGGTCGGCGAAGAGCGCGTCGGCGTCCAGGCCCGGCACGTCGGGGGAACCGGGCCCCGCGCGGAACGCGCGGGACACCATCACCAGCCGGACCGCGAGCGGATCGCCCCGCAACGGGCGGATCGTCATGCCGGGCCGCGGCCTCGACGTGGGCTGGCACGGCGTGACCACCTCGCCGCCCGCGACGAGGTCGGAGGCCGCGAGATAGTCCCCGTACACCACGCGCGGCTCCAGCCCCGCCGCCATGAAGACGCGGCGCAGCCCTGGCCAGTCGCCGTCGACGGCCGGATCGACCATCCAGCGGTCGGCCGCGAGGTCGGACAGGTCCAGTTCCTCCTTCACCGTGGCGGGGTGCGCCGAGGGGAGGGCGACGAACTGGGGCTCGCGCTCGACGAGTACCCGCAGCTCCAGGCCCTCGGGAAACCGCAGCGGCGAGCCCTCGACCTCGTGCACGAACACGGCGTCGAGCTGATTGGCCGCGACCATCTGGAGCAGCGTGTTCGCGGAGACGTCCATGTGGATCGTGGTGTCCGTCTCGGGGAGCCGGGCGTGGAGCCTGCGGAGCCAGCCTGAGACGGCACGGCTGCCCGTGCTGCCGATGCGCAGGCGTCGTCCGCCCGCGCGCCCCGCCGCCTCCTTCGCCTCGCTGACCAGCGCGTTCATCTCGGCCACGAGGGGCCGGGCGCGGCTGAGCACGGAGCGCCCCAGCGGGGTGGGCCTGCTTCCGGTGCGCTCCCGGGAGAAGAGCTGGCCGCCGATGGCCTGCTCGATGCGGCGAAGCTGTGTCGTCAGGGACGGCTGTGTCATGCCCAGTTGGCGTGCTGCCTTGTGCACGCTGCCCGTATCGGCGATCGCACACAGGGCGCGAAGGTGCCTCACTTCGAGCTCCACAGGCCGGAGCATAACGGCGCATGAGCATGTCACACCAGACACTCTCCGCCGCCCGACGGGGGCGCGCCAGGAAGGGGTGACGGAGGGGACGAGGAGGGCGGCAGCGAACGCGGCGGCCGTCGCGAGCCCCGGAGCCCCCGGGGATAGGCCCGTCCTATCCCCGGATGGCATCATCCCGCGCACCCCCGGCTCCAAGAGACTCTGCCTCGGCAGGAGTTCATCCGGCGGAACGGCGGTCGCGCCGCACACCACACCGCGACCGGACGGTTTCCGCGGACAGAAGGAGACCCCCCATGAGACACCGCAGAACGGCACTCTCCGCGACGCTCGGCCTCGGCCTGGCCGTGTCCCTCGGCCTCGGCGCGGGCCCCGCGACCGCGGCCCCCACCGGCGCGGACGAAAACCACGGCACCATCGCCCCCGCCAAGGCCGGCTACGTCGGCGAGAGCGACAAGGGCACCGAGGCGTTCTTCAACGCCGTGGTCAAGGACGCGCTCAAGAAGCAGGCGGCGAAGCCGGGCATCCAGGCCGTCACCGTCAAGTACGACACCAGCCGCGCTCCGTCGTTCCGCAGCCAGATAGCCAACAGCACCGCGGTCTGGAACTCGTCCGTGACGAACGTCAAGCTCCAGGAGGGCTCGGGCGCCAGCTTCAGCTACCGCGAGGGCAACGACGCGCGCGGCTCGTACGCCTCCACCGACGGGCACGGCCGCGGCTACATCTTCCTGGACTACCGGCAGAACCAGCAGTACAGCTCCAACCGCGTCGTCGCCCACGAGACGGGCCACGTGCTCGGGCTGCCCGACCACTACTCGGGCCCCTGCTCCGAGCTGATGTCGGGCGGCGGGCCCGGCACGTCCTGCACCAACGACCGGCCGAACGCGCAGGAAGCCGCCCGCGTCAACCAGCTGTGGGCGAACGGGGTGGCCAGCGCCGCCTTCGACAAGGCCGCCTTCTCCGGCACCCGCTGAGTCGCTCCACCCGGAAGGACCTGGCCCGGGACACCATCTGAACCCCGCACCCGCACACGCACCCGCACCCGCACCGCTTCCCAGTCGCCACCTCCCACACGAAGGCCCCCGGTACTTCCTCCTCCGGGGGCCTTCGCACGCCCTCACGGGCCAGGGACGCGGGACCGGGTCAGCCCGCCACGCCTCCCGTCGCGTCAGCGGCCCGCGCGTCGGCTGCCTGCGCTCGCAGCGCCCGCTCGACGCCCGCGCGCGACTCCGTCACCAGCCGCCGCAGCGCCGCGCTCGGCTCGACGGAGTCCAGCCAGGCGTCCGTCGCCTCCAGCGTGGCGGGCTCGATCTGGAGCGTCGGGTAGAGGCCGACGGCGATCTGCTGGGCCATCTCGTGGCTGCGCGCGTCCCAGATGTCCTTGACCACGGCGAAGTACCGCTCCGCGTACGGGGCCAGCAGCTCGCGCTGGTCGGTCTGGAGGAAGCCTCCGATGACGGCCTCCTGGACGGCGTTGGGCAGCGTGTCGTTCTCCACCACGGCCGCCCACGCCTCCGCCTTCGCCTCGGCGGTCGGCCGCGCGGCCCGCGCCATCGCCGCGTAGCGCTCGCCCGCCGACGTCGCGTCCCGCGCCAGCTCGGCGTCGATCTCGGCCTCGCCCGCGCGCCCGGTGGCGGCGAGCCGCTGGAGCAGCGCCCAGCGTAGATCGGTGTCCACCGTCAGGCCCTCGACGCTCTCGCCGCCGTCCAGCAGCCCGGCCAGCAGCGCGAGCTGCTCGTCCGTACGGGCCGTCGCGGCGAACGCGCGGGCCCACGCCAACTGGTGGTCGCTGCCAGGATCGGCCGCGCGCAGGTGCTCCAGCGTCGCCTCGGACCAGCGCCTGAGCCCGGTCTCGCGCCACGCGGGCTCCGCGTACAGGTCGAGGGCCAGCTTGACCTGGCGGTGCAGGGTCTGCACGACGCCGATGTCCGACTCCTTGGCGATCCCGGAGAGGACGAGATCGAGGTAGTCACGGGTGGCCAGCTCGCCGTCGCGGGTCATGTCCCAGGCCGAGGCCCAGCACAGGGCGCGCGGCAGGGACTCGGTGAAGTCGCCGAGGTGCGCGGTCACCACCGCCAGCGACTCCGGGTCGAGGCGGACCTTGGCGTACGAGAGGTCGTCGTCGTTGAGCAGCAGCACCGCCGGGCGGGGGCGACCCACCAGCGAGGGCACCTCGGTCAGCTCGCCGTCCACGTCCAGCTCGACGCGGTCGGTGCGCACCAGCTTGCCGTCCACCAGCTCGTACGCGCCCACCGCGATCCGGTGCGGGCGCAGCGTCGGCTCGCCCGTCGCGCCCGCGGGCAGCGCGGGGGCCTCCTGGCGGATGGCGAAGGAGGTGAGAACGCCCTCCTCGTCCGTGGTGATCTCGGGGCGCAGGATGTTGATGCCCGCCGTCTGGAGCCACGCCGTCGACCAGGTCTTCAGATCCCGGCCCGACGTCTCCTCCAGCGCGCCGAGCAGATCGCTGAGCCGGGTGTTGCCCCACTCGTGCCGCTTGAAGTAGCGCTGCACGCCCTGGAAGAACTCGTCCATCCCGACGTAGGCGACGAGCTGCTTCAGCACGGAAGCGCCCTTGGCGTAGGTGATCCCGTCGAAGTTGACGAGGACGTCGTCCAGGTCGCGGATCTCCGCCATGATCGGGTGGGTGGAGGGGAGCTGGTCCTGACGGTAGGCCCAGGTCTTCATCTGGTTGGCGAAGCTGGTCCAGGCGTGCGGCCAGCGGCTGCCCGGCGCGTGCGCCTGGCAGGCGATGGAGGTGTACGTCGCGAACGACTCATTGAGCCACAGGTCGTTCCACCACTCCATGGTGACGAGGTCGCCGAACCACATGTGGGCCAGCTCGTGCAGGATCGTCTCGGCCCTGGCCTCGTACGCGGCCTCCGTCACCTTGGACCGGAAGACGTACTGGTCACGGATGGTGACTGCGCCCGCGTTCTCCATGGCTCCCGCGTTGAACTCGGGCACGAAGAGCTGGTCGTACTTCTCGAAGGGGTACGGGTAGTCGAACTTCTCCTGGAACCAGTCGAAGCCCTGGCGCGTGACCTCGAAGAGCGCGTCGGCGTCCAGGTACTCGGCGAGCGACGGACGACAGTACAGGCCCAGCGGCACGCTGCGGTCGCCGCCCTCCCAGCTGCTGTGCACCGAGTGGTACGGGCCGACGATCAGCGCGGTGATGTACGAGGAGATCCGCGGCGTCGGTGCGAAGCGCCAGACGTTGTCCTGCGGCTCCGGCGTCGGCGAGTTGGAGATCACGGTCCAGCCCTCGGGGGCCTTCACGGTGAACTGGAACGTCGCCTTCAGGTCCGGCTGCTCGAAGCTGGCGAACACGCGGCGCGAGTCCGGCACCTCGAACTGGGTGTAGAGGTACGCCTGGTCGTCGACGGGATCGACGAAGCGGTGCAGGCCCTCGCCCGTGTTCGTGTACGCACAGTCCGCGACCACCGTCAGCTCGTTGCGGCCCGCGAGCAGCGAGGGCAGTGCGATGCGGGAGTCCGCGAAGACCTCGGCGGGGTCGAGGGTGTCACCGTTGAGGGTGACGGAGTGCACGGTCGGGGCGATCAGGTCGATGAACGTTTCGGAGCCGGGGGCGGTCTCCGCGACGTCGAAGGTGACCGTCGTCACCGAGCGGAAGGTGCCGCCCTGCTGGGCCGCGCTGAGGTCCAGCTCGATGGCGTAGGAGTCCACGGTGAGCAGCCGTGCGCGCTCCTGGGCCTCTTCGCGCGTCAGATTTGTGCCAGGCACGTGGTGATCTCCCCACTCTCATGGCTCTGTATATGGCGTGTTCCGGCCATCCTTCCACGGGGCCCCTTCGCGGGGTGCGGCTCCCTTCGCGGGGTGCGGAAGGAAACGGGGGGTTGCCCCTTCACGGGGCTGTGCCGCTTCACGGGGTGCGGGGTGATGGCTTCACGGGGTGCGCGTCTCTTGCAGGGGTGCGCCTTCCCTGGTGCCTCTTGGGGGTTCGTTCGCGTGGTGCGGGCCGGTGGCACGGGTTGTGCCCACCCGTCCCGCCAGCGGGACGTTTGCCCACAACAGTTTTGGCGCCGTCGCCAGTGGGGGCGTCCCTGGGTGCGTGTTGGGGGTTCGTTGCGCGGGTGCGGGTGGGTGGCTTCGGCGCGGCGTGTGGTTGCGGTGCGATGCGGCTGGCGCCGCGTGATTCCGGGTTTCGGCCGTGGTTGTGGGCGCGTGGGTGCGGGGTGTCCGGTGCCGCGCCGGGGTGTCTCCTCGGCGTGAAGCTTTCGTTTTCGGCTTTCCGCCGTCGTTCGTCTCGACCTGCGGGGACACCCCACCGCGTCCCCGTCCCGCCGGTGGCCCACAGCCCCTCCGGGTCCGCCAATGCCCACCCCCGGCGCGGGACCTCCGGTCCCCACTTCACGGGCCCAGAGCGTGGGAACAACGGGAGCGGCCTCCGGCCGGAGGGTGGCCACCGGGTGGGAGGTGGCGCGGCGGGGTGTCCCCGCAGGTCGAGCAAGTCACCGGCGGAGAGTTGACGACGATGGCTTCACGCCGAGGAGACACCCCGGCGCGGCGCCGACCCCCACCACACAGGCACCCCATAACCACGAGGCCAGCCAAGAATCACGCGGCGCCAGCCGCGAACAACCGGTCCACACGCCGCGCCGAAGCCACAGGCCAGGCAGCCGAACACGGCGCCAAGCCACATCGCCGCCCGCGCCGGGCAACGGCACCCAAAAGTTGTGGGCAATCGTCCCGCAGGGCGGGACGGGTGGGCACAACCCGTGCCACCGGCCCGCAGCACGCGAACGAACCCCCAAGGGGCACCAGCCAAGGCGCACCCCTGCGAGAACCGGGCACCCCGTGAAGCCATCACCCCGCACCCCGTGAAGGAGTGCAGCCCCCGTGAAGGGGCAACCCTGCGTTTCCTGGCGCCGCCCGCGAAGGGGACCCCCTACCCCGTCACATGAACGGCGCGTGAGCGGAGGTTCACGATCCGGGGAGGGGGTGACGAGGGGTGCGTAACGGGCGCGAACTGTCATGATCCCTGCGCCCCGATGGGCTTACGGCGTTCCCGCGCAGTTAAGACGCAGGTCACCCCGGCTGCCAAGGCTCACTGGTGAGCGGGCCCACCCCGCTCACCCAACGCACCACGTCGCGTTCGCACTCGGGGAGCCAGCATATGTCCCGCACCCGTATCCGCACCCGCACCCACCCCCACACCCTCGACCGCCGCACGCTCCTCGCCGCCACCGCCGCAGGCGCCGCCACCGGACTCGGCGCCGGGCTCGGGCTCGGCGGCGGGTCCGCGACGGCGAACCAGCCCGCCACGGCCCGCGCCGCCGTCGGCGCACACCCCCTCGCCGCGGGCGCCCCCGCCCGCGAGCCGTCGACGTCGGGCACGACGCTCGAATCCGTCGCCACCCCGCGCGGCGCCTCCGGCGGCTACCAGCGACTCGGCGAGGGCCCCGCCTGGGACCGTGTCGTGCGCACCGAGCTGGCCCCCGCGCGCGGCGGCAGGGCGGAGAAGCGGACGGCGCTGACCGCGTTCACCCAGTTCACCGACCTGCATCTGGTGGACGTGCAGCACCCGCTGCGCTACGAGTACCTGCGCGCGGAGACGGCCAGCGCCTGGCGCCCGCAGGAGGCGCTCTCCGTCGCGGGCGTCGTCTCGCTCATCGAGCGCGTCAACGGGCTCAAGGGTGCCCCGGCCACGGGCGCGCCGCTGTCCTTCGTCGTGACGACGGGCGACAACACGGACAACAACAGCAAGGCGGAGCTGGACTGGTTCCTCACCGCGATGAGCGGCGGCCGGATCACCCCGAACACGGGTGACCCGCGCGCGTACGAGGGGGTGCAGGACAGCGGGCTGAAGCTGTACTGGCAGCCCGAGTCGGAACTCCGCGACGACGACAAGGCGCTGGGCTTCCCGCGTATCGACGGTTTCCTCGACGCGGCGATCCGCGAGGTGAACAGCCCGGGGCTGACGCTTCCGTGGTATTCGACCGTCGGCAACCACGACTCCCTGCCGGGCGGCTGTTTCGTCTCGGGCGACGGCTTCTTCGCGGAGTTCGCCGTCGGCGGCAGGAAGCTGATGGACGTGGGCTCGGAGGCGGAGGCCGAGCGGCTGTGGCAGACGGTGCAGGACGGGAGCGACCCGAAGGGCGAGCGGTTCCAGGCGATGCTGCGCTCGCGGGCGAAGCAGATGCGCGCGGTCACCCCGGACCCGGCCCGCGCGCCCTTCACACCCGAGGAGTATCTGCGCGCCCACCTCAACCCGCGCTACGAGGGTCCAGGGCCCGTCGGGCACGGCTACACGAAGGAGAACCTGGACGAGGAGCGGATGTACTACGCGTTCCGGGTCTCGGACGACGTGGTGGGCATCAGCCTCGACACGACCCGCTCGGACGGCGACTACAGAGGCAGGGTCGGCGCGGCCCAGCGCCGCTGGCTGGAGCGGGAGCTGGAGAAGCACCGTGAGGAGGGCTCGTACGTGCTGGTCTTCAGCCACCACACCAGCGCGACGACCCCGGACGGCGGCGCCGAACTCGTCTCGCTGTTCCAGCGCAACCCGCACGTCCTGGCCTGGATCAACGGGCACAGCCACAAGAACGCCATCACTCCGCGCGGCACGTTCTGGGAGGTCTCGACGGCCTCGCACATCGACTACCCGCAGTTGGCCCGCGTGGTGGAGGTGGCCGACAACGGGGACGGCACCCTCTCCCTGTTCACCACCCTCATCGAGTCGGCGGCCCCGCACCGCACCGCGTTCGACGACCTGTCCCAGACGGGGCTGGCCGCGCTCTACCGCGAGCTGTCCTTCAACGCCCCCGCCGCCCGCAAGACCCTCACCGGCGACCCCGAGGACCGCAACACGGAGCTGCTGCTGCGCAAGCCGTGAGCCCTCCCCCGTCGCTCAGCCGCCCGCCCCCGCCCCCGCCCCCGCATCCGCACCCGCGCTCTCGGCCAGCGCGGCGACGCAGGCGCGGACCGAGGGGTTCTCAGCGCGCGCCCGCCACGCGGCCCGCACCTCGCGCCGCCCCCGCCGACCGGCTCCACGCTGCTGCTCCAGCCGGTGATGGCCATCGGCTTCGGCATCGGATTCCTCGGGGAACGCCCCACCCTCACCCAGTACGCCGGGTGCGCCCTGGTCGTCCTCACCGTATGGCGTGCGAGCCGCACCGATCATTAGGGTGCTGTCGCATGCCCCTGCGCACCACCCTCGTCGCCATGGTGGTCACGGCTGCCGTCGTCGCGTTCTCCATCAGCTCCTCCGAGGCGGCCGACCGGGGCCATGCCACGACGCAGGGCGCGTTGGACGCCGCCGTCACCGAGGACGGCGCGCCGGGGGTGCTGGCGCGTGCCGAGGACGGCGGCGGGGTGTGGAACGGCGCCTCGGGCGTGGCCCGGCTCGGCACCGAGCGCCCCAGGCTCCCCCAGGACCGCTTCCGCATCGGCAGCCTCACCAAGCCCTTCGTCGCGACGGTGCTGCTCCAGCTCGAAGCCGAGGGCAGGCTGCGCCTCGACGACCCGGTGGAGCGCTGGCTGCCCGGCACGGTGAGCGGCGACGGCTACGACGGACGCCGCATCACGCTGCGCCAACTGCTCGGCCACACCAGCGGGATCTACGACTACACCGAGGACGCCGCCTTCCAGCGCGCCTACTTCACCGACGCCTTCATGACCAGCCGCTTCCGCCCCGTCAGCCCCGAGGGGCTGGTGCGCACGGCGACCTCGCACCCGCCTGTCTCGGCCCCCGGCGCCGCCTGGCACTACTCCAACACCAACTATGTGCTGGCCGGGATGGTGATCGAGCGGGTGACGGGCCACTCCTACGCCCACGAGATCGAGCGCCGCGTGCTGCGCCCCCTCGGCCTGCGGGACACTTCGCTGCCCGGCGCCTCGACGCGCGTACCGGGGCGGCACGGGCACGCGTACTCCGCCCTCCTCTCGCCGGGCAACGGGGCGAAGGTGCACGACGTGACGGTCCTGAACCCGGCCATGGCGGGCGCCTCGGGCGAGATGA
This sequence comes from Streptomyces sp. NPDC054796, assembly GCF_053611545.1. Taxonomy (NCBI): domain Bacteria; kingdom Bacillati; phylum Actinomycetota; class Actinomycetes; order Kitasatosporales; family Streptomycetaceae; genus Streptomyces; species Streptomyces sp. NPDC054796. Next base: position 28,406 of record NZ_JBSHAO010000009.1, read on the forward strand.
TCTCCACGACCGGCGACCTCGTCCGCTTCTTCCGCGCGCTGGCGACGGGCGAGCTGCTGCCGCCGCACCAGTCGCGCGAGATGAGGACGACCGTCCCCGCCGTGGACGGCAACCGCTACGGCCTGGGCCTCACCGAGCGCACCCTGCCCTGCGGCCAGAAGGTGTGGGGGCACGAGGGCTCCATCCAGGGCTCCCGCACCATCGCCGCCACCACGCCCGACGGTGTGCACACCGCGGCGTTCAACATCAACGGCGACTGGTCGGGCGATCCGGGGAAGCTCCTGGAAGCGGAGTTCTGCGGCTAGGGACGTATCCTGAGCAGCCGACGCGGCCGCCGCAGCCGATGATGTTGATCGTCGCAACCGCCCGTCGCAACCGCCCGTCACAGCCGGGTGCCGCACAGCTCCGGGTACCGGGTACCCGGCGAACGATCAGGAGTTGACCGGTGATCAGCCTGGCCGCAGTGGGGGGAGTGGCCCTGATCGAACTGGGCATGGCCCTGACCCCGGGACCGAACATGATCCACCTTGCCTCTCGTGCGATCACCCAAGGCCGCAGGGCGGGCCTGGTCAGCCTGAGCGGGACCGCCGTGGGATTCCTGTGCTACCTGCTGGCCGCCGCCGCGGGCCTGTCCGCGTTGTTCGCCGCCGTGCCGATAGCGTTCATGGTGGTCAAGCTCGCCGGAGCCGCCTATCTGGCCTACCTGGCCTGGGACATGCTCAAGCCCGGTGGCCGCTCACCCTTCGCCCCGGCCCAGGACCTGCCGCCGGTCTCCGACGCCCGCCTGTTCTCGACGGGGCTCCTGACCAACCTGCTCAACCCCAAGATCGCGCTCCTCTACGCCGCCCTTCTGCCCCAGTTCATGGATCCGCAGGCGGGCCCGCCCTGGGCACAACTGCTCCAGCTCGGCGGTGTGCAGATCATCGTGGGGATCTCCGTGAACGCTCTGGTCATGCTCGGTGCGGCGCGGGTGTCCGGGTTTCTGGTCGCCCGGCCCCGTGTGATGGCCGCTCAGCGGTTCGCTGCGGGCGGTCTGCTCGGCGTCTTCGCGCTGCGCACCGCCCTGTCCCGTACGCCCCTCCCGGCCTGAGCCCACCCGGAGGCGCCTCAGCGGGGCGAGACCACCACATACTCGGCCGGGGCCCGTTCCACCGAGGTCACCAGTGCCGTACGCACGATCGCCGCCTGCGACTCCAGCGACTCGCGCAGCCTCTTCGGGGTGAGGTGGACGACCGCGATACCGATCTCCTCCAGCGCCTGCCGCTTGCGCGCGAGCGAGGACCACTGCGCGCCGCTCTGCTGGTGGCGGGGCGCACGGGTGTCGAGTTCGACGGCGACCCCGTGGTCGGGCCAGAAGGCGTCGACGCCGCCCAGGTGCGGGCCGCCGGGGAGGCGGAGGTCCACGTTCCAGCAGGGGTCGGGCAGGTCGTGGCACCGCACCATCGCGTAGAGGGAGCCCTCGGCCAGCGCCCTGCCCTCGGCGAGCAGCGCGTCGACGGCGTCCACGACGTGGGGGCTCGCCAGCAGTCTGGCCCGGGTCAGCTCGCGCACGACGGCCTGCGCCTCGCAGTGTCCGCCGCGCACCGCCTCCGTGAGCAGCCGCCGCACCGTCACCGCGTCCGTGAGCCGCAGGACGGCGTCGGCGAGCGCGCGGGGCACGGGCGCCACCGGCAGCCCGGTGACCTGCTCGGGCTCGGGCGGCTGCTCGTCGCGCACGACGCGGGCGCAGCCGTGGGAGCGCAGCCGCCGGGTGCGCGGGACGAGCACGTCGAGCTGGTCGAGGGCGCGCAGCGGGGGCGCCGAGGAGAAGCCGTGCAGGGCGAGCGCGGCGAGCCCGGTGATCATCACGACGCACCCGCGCGGCAGCGCCTCCTCCGCGCCCGCGCCGCTGTGGCCTTCGCGGTCTTCTCCGCGGGCGCCGTCGGGCCGTGGTTGCGGAGGGATCAGCTGGCGTCCCGCGTAGAGGAGTACGGCGCGCAGCCGTTCGTCGCTCGTGGGCGGTCCGGCGTGCAGGACGTAGACGCCGGGCAGCGGCATCTGCCAGGGGCCGCCGGGGCGGCAGCGCTCGTTGGCCACCGCGGTGGTGACCCCGTGCTCGCGCAGCGCGCGGGCGGTGAGGACGCGCTGCCGCACGGCGTCCGTCAGTTCGCTGAGGGGGCGGGGGGAGAGGGGTGCGTTGTGCGTCATGCCGGGCCGATTCCCACCTCTGGTACCGGGTCCACCCTCTGTTACGAGGCCGTCGACAAAGCCGGACAACGCCGTCCTAAAGTACGGACGTTCGACTGCCGATGATCTCGCCCCATTCCGGCACAGGACCGGAGCCCCGGCGCCGCGCCGCTCTGGCCCGGTCCGGTCCGTCCGTCCCGTCAGTCCCGTCCGTCCCGTCAGCCTCGCCCGGTCCCGTCAGCTCGTGGCACGCGCGTACCGCTCGCGCAGCCCCGCCCGGCCGCGCTCGGTCAGCGCGCCGTGCAGCCGGAGGCGGGCGATGCCGCCGTCGGGGAGGACGTCGAGGCGTACGTGGGTCGCCGTCGCGCCCTCGGGCAGCGCGAGGCGGTGCGTCGTGTCGGGCTCCAGGCGGGTGCGCGGCAGCAGCTCCGACCAGGTCCTGCCGCCGTCGACGGAGCCGTGCAGCGCCGCCCAGCCCGCCGCGTTGCCCTTGTAGTTGGCGGTGTCGATCTCGACGGCGCGCGGCTGCGCCTCACCGGCGAGCCGCAGCCGCACCCAGTCGTTGCCGGTGTCGCGGCGCCGCCGCCCCTCCCAGCCGTCGTCCATCTTGTGGGAGATGCCGGGGAGGGTGATGTTGACGGGCTGCGAGAAGAAGCGGTCGGAGGCGTCCTCGACGTGCGCGCCGTTGAGGACGGAGGCCAGGTCGTAGGTGCCGAGCAGCGCCAGCCAGGACGGATCGGGCAGCACCTCGCCGTGGACGCGCAGGCGGGCGATGCCGCCGTCGGGGTGCTGCTTGAGCCGCAGATGGGTGAAGCGGCGGCCGTCGTCCACGGGGAAGCCGTTGGCGGCGTGCCCGTACACGCGGGTGGGCGGGACCAGCTCGTGCCAGGTCACCTCGCCCGAGAGCAGTTCTTCGGGGCTCGGGGTGCCCTCGACGGCCGCCGCCTCGACGCTGACGCGCTGCGGGTAGTTGCCGCGGAAGTGCGCGGTGTCGACGAGAAGTCCGTGGACGACGCCGGGGGCACCGAGGCGGATCAGCGCCCAGTCGTGGTCCCCGTCCGCCGGATGCGGCGCCTCGGCCGAGACGCCGCGCCTGCGGCGGGTCTCCCAGCCGTCCATGACCTTGCCCTTGTGGCCGAACGCCTCGGGGTCGAAGTGCGCGGCGCCGGGCCGCAGCAGGTTCTCGCGCTCGGCGAAGAACTCATCGTTCGCGGCGACGACGCCCCCGCCGAAGCGGCGGTCCGCGAGGTCGACGAGATCGGTGAAGGGGAACGCGGCGGCGCGGTAGTCGGCGTACGGGTCGCCCGTGGTGCAGGGCGGCGCGTCGTGGGGGTGGGCGTCGTGGGGGTGGGGCTGCTGCTGGGACAACTGGAGCCTTCCGTCGGAAGCGGCGCGGCGCGGTGCGGTGCGGTGCGGTGTGGTGCGGGTGGGCCGTGCGACGGCACAGCCCCCGGCCCGTCTCGTGAACGACCCTGGCAGCAGCCGACTCATCAGGTCCATCGAGACTTTCTAGGCCCACCGTTCAGTTCAACTGAACGTTCCGCAGGGCCTCGACGACCCGCCCCAGTCCGGGCCACTCCTCGGCGCCCCTGCGCACGGCGGCCACCACGTGCCGCCGCGGCCTGTCGTGCTCCAGTACGCGCACGGCGACACGCGCCGCCGACTCCGCGCGCAGCGAGCCCGTACCGCACTCCGCCGTCACCATCCGGGGCAGCAGCGCCACCCCCATCCCCGCGCCCACCATCGCGAGGATCGCGGACCAGTCGGCGGCCGTGTGCGCCTGCTCGGGCGCGAACCCGGCCGTCTCGCACACGGTCGTCGTGATCTCCGACCACGGTCCGCTGTGCCCGAAGATCCAGGGTTCGTCGGCGAGTTCCGCCAGCCGCAGCCCGGACTTCCCCGCCAGCGGATGCCCGGCGGGCAGCGCGATGTCGAGGGGGTCGGCGTGCAGCGCGAACCCGGTGAAGCGCGGATCGCGGGCCGTGGGCGCGTGCGCGGCCAGCGAGAGCGCCAGATCGACGGCGCCCTCCGCGAGCATCCCGTACGCCTCGGCCGCCTCGGCCTCGCGCACGGACACCGTCAGCCCGGGGTGCTCCTCGCGCAGCGCCCGCACGGCGGGGACGACGAGCGCGGGCACGGCCGTGCTGAAGGCGCCGACCCGTACCCGGCCGACCTCGCCCCGCAGGTACCCCGCGAGGTCGGCGTCGGCGCGCTCCAGTTGGGCGAAGACGGCCTCGGCGTGCCGCAGCACGAGCGCGGCGGCGGGGGTGAGCCGCACCCGTCGGCCCTGGGCCTCCAGCAGGGGCACCCCGAGCTGCTTGCTGAGCGCGGAGAGCTGCTGCGAGACCGCCGAGGGCGTCATGAACAGCGCCTCGGCGGTCGCGGTGACGGTTCCTACGTCACCGAGTGTGCGCAGGATGCGCAGCTTCTTGACGTCCCAGTCGGCCATGCGGGGAACGTACACCGGCCTCCCGCGCCGCCCCCGTACCCCCTCCCGTCGCGCCCAGTGCCACGCCCGCGACGACGGGGAGCATGCACAGGGCCTGCGTCGGCGTCGCGCGCTCACCGAGCAGCAGGGCCGAGAGGAGGGCGACGAAGACGGGCTGAAGGTAGTAGACGACACCGGCCCGCGCGGCGCCGACCATGGCGACGGCCTTGTTCCAGGTGAAGTAGGCGACGGCGGAGGAGAAGACGCCGACGTAGAGCAGCGGCCCGACCGTGGCGGCCGAGGGGCTGAACCCGCCCTGGAGCGCGAGGCTGACCCCGTAGACCGGCGCCAGCAGCAGCGCCCCGATCGCGAAGGTGGCGAAGAGCAGCGCGAGCCCCGAGATGCCCTCCGGCCTGCGCCGCAGCAGCGCGCTGTACCCGGCGAAGGCGGCCGTGGCGCCGAGCATCAGCAGATCGCCGCCGGTGAAGTCGAGCCCGAGCAGCGCGGCGGGCGACCCCTTGGCGACGAGCGCGAGCACTCCGCAGAGCGCCAGCAGCATCCCGGCCAGCCGCCGTCCGCCGACGCGGCGCCCCTCGAAGAGGACGATCAGCGCGGGCGAGGCGGCGGCGATCACCGCCATGTTGGTGGCGGGCGCGGTCTGTCCGGCGAGGTAGATGAGGGTGTTGAAGAGGGTGACGCCGAGCAGCGCGGCGAGGGTGAGGAAGCCCGCGTGCCGCCGGATCAGCGCCCGCTGCCGCCACACCTGCCCGAGCGCGAAGGGGGCGACGGCGACGAGCGCGATGATCCAGCGCCAGAAGGCCGTCTGCACGGGCGGCACCTGCGCGTGCAGGGCGCGGGCGACGACGAAGTTGCCCGACCAGACGAGCGTCGCCGTGACGGCGAGCGCGAGTCCTCCCCAGGCCGCCGGATGAACCCTACGGTCACCGCTGACGCTACGGACATGGTGTGGAGCGTCCACTGTTGTGCTGTCCTCTTTCCCGTTCCGGGCCCCGTTCGTTCCGGGACCGCTCACGGGAACCAGCCTCGCCGCGCGGACCGCTCAGGTCCATCGAATCTTTTCGCGGCGAACTTTCAGCGAAACTGAACGGTCCAGCATGCGAAAAGGGCGCCCCGCATGGCGGGACGCCCTCGTGACGCACGGTGTGCGGCGGGTGTCGGCTACTGCTTGCGGGACTTGTCCCCCACCATCACCAGACCGGCGATCACCAGGAAGAGCACGATCGGCGCGGCGACGTAGAGGCCGAGCGTCTCGATGACACTCAGACCAGGACCCGGGTCGTCGCCGTCGTCGCGGGTGAGCGCGAAGGCGGGGGACGACAGCAGCAGCATCAGCGTGGCACCGGCGGTGACAGTGCCGGCGCGCAGGGCGTTCTTGTTGACCTTGTTGCTCACGGATTCAACATAGCGGACGGGTACGGGCCCCGCGCGCCCGGGTCGGCGTTACAGGTGCGCGCCCACAGGCGGTGCGGGGGCCGGGCCGGTCAGTCCTCGGCGAGCGCGGTGCGCAGGTCGGCGAACAGCTCGTGCACGCGCGGCGTCGCCGCCAGTTCCTCCAGGCTGACGGGGCGGCCAGAGGCGTCGGCCACCGGCAGCCGCCAGTTGGGGTACTGGTCCCAGGTGCCAGGCAAGTTCTGCGGGCGGCGGTCCCCCAGCGCGTCGGGCAGCCAGACGCCGATCATCCGCGAGGGCGTGCGGGCGAGGAAGCGGTACACCGCCTTGACGGCCTCCTCCTCGCCGCTCGCCGTGCCGCGGGGCAGCAGTCCGAGCTGCCCGAAGAAGGCGAGCCATTCGTCGGTCTCCGTCGCCGCCGCTGCCTGTTCGTGCGCGAGGGGCCGGGCCAGCAGGCCCAGCTTGTGGCGCAGCGCGACGTGCTCGCCGCTGAGTCTGGCCGCCGTGCTGGGGAGGTCGTGGGTGGTGGCGGTGGCGAGGCAGTCCGCGCGCCACCGCTCGGGGCGCAGCGGCGGCGCCTCGCCCCCGTCCCCCGCAGCACCCGATCCCGCGCCCCCATCCGGGTCCGCGTCCGCGTCCGCGCCCGCCGCGTAGTCGCGCTCGAACCACAGCACCGAGGTCCCCAGCACCCCCCGCGCCGCCAGATCCTCGCGCATGCCGGGCTCGACCGTGCCCAGGTCCTCGCCGATGACGGCGGCCCCGGCGCGGTGCGCCTCCAGGGCCAGCACGCCGAGCATGGCCTCGGTGTCGTAGCGCACATAGGCGCCCTCCGTCGGTGGGCGGCCCTCGGGGATCCACCAGAGGCGGGAGTGGCCCATGACGTGGTCTATGCGCAGGGCTCCCGTGTGCCGCAACTGGCTGGTCAGCACCTCGCGGTACGGCGCGTAGCCGGAGACGGCCAGCGCGTCGGGCCGCCAGGGCGGCAGGCCCCAGTCCTGGCCGTGCGGGTTGAACGCGTCGGGCGGGGCCCCGGTGGAGATGCCGGGTGCGAAGACGTCCTGCTGGGCCCATACGTCGGCGCCGCTCGGGTGCACCCCGACGGCGACGTCGTGCACGAGGCCGACGGGCATCCCGGCGGCCCGCGCGCTCTGCTGGGCCCGCGAGAGCTGGGTGTCGGTGAGCCAGGCGAGCCAGCTGTGGAAATCGACGCGCTCCATGTGCTCACGCCGCGTACGGGCCGTGCGGGCCGAGTGCGGATCGTCGAGCCCTGTGGGCCAGGAGCGCCAGTCCGGGCCGTGCAGCTCGGCGAAGGTGCTCCAGGTGGCGTGGTCCTCCAGGGAATCGCCGCGCTCGGCGAGATAGTCGCAGTAGGCGGCGCGGCGGCCCGGTGCGAGGGGGACCTTGCGTACCAGTTCCAGCGCCTCGCGCTTCAGGTTCCAGACGGCGTCGCGGTCGATGTGCGCGCCCTTGCCGAGCACGGCGCCCCGCAGCGTCGCGGCCCGGCCGAGCAGCGACTCGGCGCGCTCGCGGTCGATGCCCTCCAGATAGGCGTACTCGGGCACGTCCTCGACCCGCAGATGCACGGGATCGGGGAAGCGGCGCGAGGACGGGCGGTAAGGGGAGGGGTCCGTCGGACCGCCCGAGGCGCTGGGCACGGCGGTGTGCAGGGGGTTGAGCTGGATGAAATCGGCGCCCAGGACGCGGCCCGCCCAGTCGGCCAGATCTGAGAGGTCCGCCAGGTCTCCCATGCCCCAGGAGCGGGAGGAGAGCAGCGAGTACAGCTGGACGAGCAGGCCGAAGCCACGGCCCGCGGCGCCGCGGCCACGGGGCGCCGGGAAGTGGTCGGGCGCGACGAGCAGCGTGGCGTGGGCCGCGCGGCCGTCGGGGGCCTGCGCGTGCAGCGTGTGCGCGCCGAGCGGGAGGGTGGCGCCGGGACCCCAGTCAAGGGTGTCCCCGCTCTCGGTGATGACCCGCAGGACGGTGCCTTCGGGGAGTGCGGGGAGCGTGGTGACCGCGGACCCGGCGCGCAGCACGACGGTGGGCGGCAGCAGGCGCAGGGAATCCTGGGCGTGCCGCTCCAGGGCCTCGCGTAAGGCTTGGGGCGTGGAGGCGTCCACGCCGAGCGCGGCGAGCACGGAGACGACCGTCTCGTCGGGCACCTCGACCGTCGAGCCCGGTGCGGGCTCGTAGGAGGTGCAGACACCGTGCGCCGCGGCGAGCCGCGCGAGGCGGCCCATCAGACGTCCGCGAACTCCGTGCCGAACCCGACGCCGGTCGCCTCGCTGGTCAGCGGGGGCTCGGCCAGGGGCGGTTCGCTGGTCAGCGGCGTGGCGTCGGCCAGAGGGGGCTCACTGGTGAGCGGGGCTTCGAAGCATCCGCAGGAGCACGAGCCGTCCAGCCCGGAATCGGGGTCGGACACACCGGGCAGGTCTACCGGCTCGTGCACTCGTTTGGAGAGCGTCTGGCGCGGCAGCGGGGTGAGGGCGGACATCAGTAGTTCAGCGGACGCGGCCACGACGGGCCTCCGTTCGTTGACAACGGGTGGTCATGTCTGGCCTTACCCAGTCGGCGCGAGCGCAGACGTATCTACGGGGTGAACGTGGTCCAGCTCACGTTTGTTCCGGGCAGGCGATTTCGCGGCCGGGCCCCTCCGGGGACGGAGAAACCGGGGGGCGGCGCCGCTCGGGCCGCGAAAATTTACGCAGTGCTGACACCCGTTCACGCCGTGTCCGGGCGGCGTACCGCCCGGACACCACCCGGACACAACAAAGCCCGGTCTCAGGCAGAGGATCTGCCGTCGATCCGGGCGAGAGCGTCGTCCGCGCCGTATGGCTGGAGATAAGGCAGCCAGCGCGGGTCCCTATGCCCCGTGCCGATGATCCGCCAGGCGAGCCCGGACGGCGGCGCGGGCTGATGGCGCAGCCGCCAGCCGATCTCGCCGACGTGCCGGTCCGCTTTGACGTGGTTGCAGCGGCGGCACGCGGCCACCACGTTCTCCCAGGTGTGCTGTCCTCCGCGACTGCGCGGAATGACGTGGTCGACGCTGGTTGCGACGCCACCGCAGTACGCGCACCGGCCGCCGTCGCGCGCGAAGAGCGCACGGCGCGTGAGTGGCACGGTGCCCCGAAAGGGCACCCTCACGAACCGCTTGAGGCGGACGACACTCGGTGCGGGTATGACGCGGGTCGCGCTGTGCATAAGGGCGCCCGATTCCTCCAGGCTGATCGCCTTGTCGTTGAGGACGAGAATGAGCGCGCGGCGTAGCGGTACGACGCCGAGCGGCTCGTACGACGCGTTGAGGACCAGGACATGCGGCACGGTGCCTCCTTGTACGTCGGCGGCGCGTGGCTCGCGCCGTGACGATCTCCCCTCAGTGTGTCCCGTGGCCCGGCGAGTGCGCCACCACGACCGCGTAACGCACTGAGCGTGTTTTCAACCACACCGCATATACCCCGTGCGCCCCCTCGCGTCAGGGCTTCTCCCCCGAACGCACCCTCAACACCCCCTCGACGGGGGCCGGATGCCGCCGTGCGCCCGTCCGTGCGGCCGAATGTGAAGGCCGTGCGCCGTTAGTGTGGTGGCCGCGTCCGCGTGCTCCGTCCGCGCCGACGCTCCCGCACACGGAAGGTTCTGCTGTGTTCTGGCTGATCGGCGCCGCCCCCTCACCCGACGGGAGCGCGGGGGCCACCTCTCTTGAGGACGCCCACGAGACCGCGACGAACGCGGCCGGGTGGATCGAGGAGAACTGGTCGACCTGGCTCACCTCCGGGCTGCGCATCCTGCTGATCGCGGTGATAGCGGTCGTCCTCCGCTACGTGATACGCCGCGCCATCACCAAGCTGATAACCCGGATGAACCGCCGCGCGGCGGCCACGGACAGCGGCAACGCGCTGCGCGGACTGCTCGTCAACCACGAGCGGCGCAGACAGCGCTCGGCGGCCATCGGCTCGGTGCTCCGCAACGTCGCCTCGTTCGTCATCATGGGCACCGCCGTGCTGATGGTCCTCTCCGGACTCGGCATCAACCTCGCGCCGCTGCTGGCCAGCGCCGGTGTCGCGGGTGTCGCGCTGGGCTTCGGGGCGCGCAATCTGGTGACGGACGTGCTGGCCGGTATGTTCATGCTCCTGGAGGACCAGTACGGGGTGGGCGACCGCGTCGACGTCGGGGAGGCGTCGGGCACGGTGCTGGAGATCGGGCTGCGCGTGACGCAGTTGCGCGGCGACGACGGCGAGATCTGGTACATCCGCAACGGCGAGATCAAGCGCGTCGGCAACCTCAGCCAGGGCTGGGCGACGGCGGCGCTGGACGTCCAAGTCAGGGCGGACGAGGACATGGAGGAGGTCCGCGCGGCCATCGCGGCGGCGGGCGAGGAGCTGGGGAAGACCGAGCCCTGGGACGAACTGCTGTGGGAGCCGGTCGAGGTGCTCGGTCTGGACTCCGTCACCCTGGACTCGATGGTCATCCGGGTCTCGGCCAAGACCATGCCGGGCAAGGCGCTCGGGGTGGAGCGGGAACTGCGCTGGCGCATCAAGCAGGCGCTGGACCGGCGCGGCATCCGGATCGTCGACGAGGAGTCGCTGGCGCTGGAGGCCGCCGCGGGGCGGCAGGGCGAGCGGGGTGCGCGGGGCGAGGGGCGCGTCGAGCTGGGCAAGGGCTCGGGGGTGCCCCTCCAGAAGTAGCGCGCGTTCCGTTTCACGAGGCCACGCGCCCGCGCCGGTTCCATTGACGGTGCGGGCGCGTGGCCTTACTGTCGGGGCACTCAATAGGAAACCTTCCTAACAGTGCGGGGTGGGGGCAGACGCCATGGCGGGTACGGGGGCGGGGAGCACACCGGGGACGCCGCGTGTGCTGCGCGCGATGAACGACCGCGCCGCGCTCGATCTGCTGCTCAGTCAGGGCCCCCTCTCCCGCAGCCGCATCGGCAAGCTCACCGGCCTCTCCAAGCCCACCGCCTCCCAGTTGCTGGCCCGCCTCGAAGCCGCGGGCCTCGTCGTCGTCACGGGCACCAGCGCGGGCCGCCCCGGACCCGGCGCGCAGTTGTACGCGGTCAACCCCGGGGCCGCCTACGTCGCCGGGCTGGATGTGACACCGGGGCGCGTCCTCGCGGGGGTCGCGGACATCGCGGGGCGCACCGTCGGCACGTACGAGCTGCCCACTCCGGGGCGGCGCGCGGCGGACGGCACAGTGGAGCTGGTCGTACGGGCCGTGGACGGGGCCGCCAAGGCGGCGGGGGTGCACCGGGGTGACCTGCGCCGCGTCGTCATCGGCACCCCGGGCGCCTTCGACCCGAGCACGGGGCGGCTGCGCTACGCCTCCCACCTGCCGGGATGGCACTCCCCCGCCCTGCTGGACGAGTTGGCCGCCGCGCTGCCGATGCCGCTGGACTACGACAACGACGTGAACCTCGTTGCCGTCGCCGAGCAGAGGCTGGGCGCTGCCGAAGGGCACGAGGACTTCGTCCTGCTGTGGAACGAGGAGGGCATCGGCGCGGCCCTCGTCATCGGCGGGAGGCTGCACCGCGGCAGGACGGGCGGCGCGGGCGAGGTCGGCTTCCTGCCGGTGCCAGGGGCGCCGCTCGAACGCCGTCCCGCGCGGACCAACAGCGGCGGCTTCCAGGAGCTGGCCGGGGCCAACGCGGTGCTGCGTCTCGCCCGTGAACTGGGCCTCGATTACGACAGGGACGCGCGGATGAAGGACGCGGCGGCCGAGCTGCTGACACGCGCGGCGCGGGTCACCGGGGACGCCGAGGTGGCGGGCCCCGAAGCGGGCGCGGCGGACGCGGATCCGGGCGCCGGCTCGGGCGCGAACGGCGAGCTGCTGCGCCGCACCGCCACCGGCGTCGCCGTCGGCCTCGCCTCGCTCGTGGCCGTGCTCGACCCCCAGCTCATCGTGCTCTCGGGCGGCGTGCACACCGCGGGCGGCGAGCCGCTGCGCGCGCTGGTGCGCGCCGAACTCACCGAACTCGCCGTGCCACGGCCCGAACTGGTGCTGGGCACGGTGACCGAGCACCCCGTGCTGAACGGTGCGCTCCAGAGCGCCCTGGCCACGACCCGCGACGAGGTGTTCGACACCGCCCGCTGATCCCCCTCATAGCGCTCATAGCGAAGGGCTCCTCCATGTCAGCCATGAAACTCGCGGTGGTCGGTGGCGGCTCCACCTACACCCCGGAACTCATCGACGGCTTCGCCAGGCTGCGCGACACGCTGCCCCTGGCGGAGATCGTCCTCATCGACCCGGACGCCGAGCGGCTGCGCCTGGTGGGCGGCCTCGCGCGGCGCATCCTCGCCAGGCAGGGCCACGACGCGCTGGTCACCACCACGGCCGATCTGGAAGCGGGCGCCGAGGGAGCGGACGCGGTGCTGGTCCAGTTGCGCGTCGGCGGCCAGGCTGCACGCAACGAGGACGAGACCTGGCCGCTGGAGTGCGGCTGCGTCGGCCAGGAGACGACGGGCGCGGGCGGGCTCGCGAAGGCGCTGCGCACCGTGCCGCTCGTCCTCTCCATAGCGGAGCGCGTGCGCCGCGTCAGCCCCGACGCCTGGATCATCGACTTCACCAACCCCGTCGGCATCGTCACCCGCGCCCTGCTGGAGGCCGGGCACAAGGCCGTCGGGCTGTGCAACGTGGCGATCCACCTCCAGCGGAAGTTCGCCGCGCTGCTGGAGGCGGAGCCCGACGAGGTCCATCTCGACCACTACGGCCTCAACCACCTCACCTGGGAGCTGGGCGTGCGGCTGGGCGGACCCGGCGGCGAGGACGCGCTGCCCCGGCTGATCTCCGCGCACGGCCCGCGCATCGCCGAGGACCTGCGGCTGCCGCCCGCCGTGCTGGAGCGGCTCGGCGTCGTCCCCTCCTACTACCTGCGCTACTACTACGCGCACGACGAGGTCGTCGACGAGCTGCGCACCAAGCCCTCCCGGGCGGCCGAGGTCGCCGCCATGGAGAAGCGGCTGCTGGAGATGTACGCGGACCCGGCGCTGGACGAGAAGCCGGAGCTGCTGTCCCGGCGCGGCGGTGCCTTCTACTCCGAGGCGGCCGTGGAGCTGGCCGCGCCCCTGCTGGGTGCGGAGGGGGAGGACGCGGAGGGGGAGGACGCGGAGGGGGAGGACGCGCCGGTGCGGGTCGTCAACACGTACAACAACGGGACGCTGCCCTTCCTCCCCGACGACGCGGTGGTCGAGGTCCCGGCCCGGATCACGCCCGGTGGCGCGCGGCCCCTGCCCGCGCCCGCCATCGACCCGCTCCACGCGGGCCTCATCGCCCACGTCACGGCCTACGAGCGCCTCGCGCTCGACGCCGCGCTGCGCGGAGGCCGCGAACGGGTCTTCAAGGCGCTCCTCGCGCACCCCCTCGTCGGCCAGTACACGCAGGCCGAGGCGCTGACCGACCTCCTCCTCGCGCACAACAGGGAGCACCTCGCGTGGGCCTGAACCCGGGCGGGGCCTGCCTCGCCATCGACGCGGGCAACAGCAAGACGGACGTGGCCGTCGTCGCCGTCGACGGCACCGTGCTGGGCACCGCGCGGGGCGGCGGCTTCCAGCCGCCGACGGTCGGCGCGGAGGCGGCCGTCGGCGAACTGGCGCGCACCGTGGCGCACGCGGCCGAGGCGGCGGGCGCGGGCGGCGGGGGCACGGACGGATCCCCGCGCTTCGCGCACGTCTCCGCCTGCCTCGCCAACGCCGACCTGCCCCGCGAGGAACACGATCTGACGGCCAGGATCGACGCGTACGACTGGGGCCTGACCGCGCACGTCGTCAACGACACCTTCGCCATACTGCGCGCCGGGCTGCCGGACGACGGGACGGTGCGCCATGGCGTCGCCGTCGTCTGCGGCGCGGGAATCAACTGCGTGGGCCGGGCCGAGGACGGCCGCACCCACCGCTTCCCCGCCGTGGGCCGCCTCTCGGGCGACTGGGGCGGCGGCGCCGGGCTGGCCGCCGAGGCGCTGTGGCACGCCGCGCGCGCGGAGGACGGCAGGGGCGGGCCGACGGAACTCGCGCGGGCCCTGCCCGGACACTTCGGGCTGCCCTCCATGTACGCGCTGATCGAGGCCCTGCACATGGAGGACGTACCGGCCGGGCGCAGGCACGAGATCACCCCCGTCCTCTTCGAGGTCGCCGCGACGGGTGACGAGGTGGCCCGCGCGCTCGTGCGGCGGCAGGCCGACGAGATCGTCTCCCTGGTCACCGTCACCCTCGACCGCCTCGGCCTGCTGGCGACGGTGACGCCGGTGCTGCTGGGCGGCGGCGTCGTCGCGGCCCGGCACCCGCTGCTCCACGACCGCCTCACGGAACAGCTCGCCGCCCAGGCGCCCAAGGCCGACCCACGCATCGTCACCGCGCCCCCGGTCCTGGGCGCGGGCCTCCTCGGACTCGACGCGACGGGGGCGCGCCCCGAGGCGCACGCGGCGCTGCGCGCGTACTACGGCTGACGGCGGCGGGCAGCGGGCGGCAGCCGTCGGGCGGCGAGACGGGGCCGCGCAGGGGACGACGCGGCCCCCGGCGGGCCCGCGGGTGCGGGGCCGACGGGGGCCGTCGTCCGGCTGGTCAGGGTCAGCCGCGGTGCAGGGTGATCGTCGTCCAGGCGCCGACGTGGACGCGGTCGCCGTCTGTCAGCGGGACCGGGACGAAGGGCTGGATCGGGTCGTCGGCGCCGTTGATCGTGGTGCCGTTCGTCGAGTCCTGGTCCACGACCGACCAGCTTCCGTCCGGCTGCTGCACCAGCACGGCGTGCTGGTGCGAGACGCCAGGGTCCTCCGGGGCCCGGCCCAGATCGATGTCCGGCGCCTCGCCCGTGGAGTGGCGGCGACGGCCGATGGTGATCTGGTTCCCGGTCAGCGGAAGCTGCTGCTCCGGCGAGTACGCGGGCAGGTTGAGGCTCGCGGCCTCGGGACCGCTGCGGCCCATCATCGCCGTGAAGTACTCGCGGTCCGGCGCTATGACCGCCACCCAGGAGGAGGGCTGCTGCTCCTGGTATCCGGGGTCCTGCCGGCCCGGGTACTGGCCGCCCTGCTGATCCGGGTACGGGCCCTGCTGGCCCGGGTGCTGGCTCTGCTGGGGCGGCTGGTGCTGCTGGCCCTGCTCGCCGCCCGGACCCGGCTGACCCGGCTGACCCGGGTAGCCGGGACCCGGCTGGCCCTGGCCCGGCATCTGCTCGGGCTGGGCCTGGCCGGGGAAACCGGGCGGGCCAGGGTACGGGGGCGGCGGCTGCGGTCCCTCCGGGGCAGGGGCAGGGGGCGCCTGGGGAGGGGCGCCCTGGGCCTGCGCCTGGAAGGGCTGAGGCGGCTGCTGGGGCGGTTGCTGCTGCTGAGGAGGCTGCGGCTGCTGCTGCGGATCCTGTCCGGGGCCGCCGGGAGGCGACAGCATCCAGTCGCCGCTGGGCTGCTGCGGCGGAGCGGGCGGCGCCATCTGCTGGCCGTGCTGGCCGTGCTGCCCCTGCTGGCCGGGCCCTGGCGGCGGACTGGGCGGACCGGGCGGACCCGGTACCTGGCCGTTCTGGTCAGCACCGTACGGCCCAGGACCACCGGGGCCACCGGGCGCGCTCTGCTCGGGCGTCAGCGGCTCGGCGGGACGGTTGATCTGGGAGGGGCGCGACGCCTGGTAGTCGAACCGCTGCTCCTGGCTCGGGTCCGTCTGCCCGGGGAAGGGCGGCGGAGGCGGCGGCCCCGGCTGGCCAGGCTGCCCCTGCTGAGGCGGCTGGCCCTGGCCGGGGAAACCGGGCGGCGGGCCCTGCTGCGGGAAGCCGCCGGGCTGCTGCTGCCCCGGCGCACCGGGACCGGGCGGACCAGGCTGACCGGGCTGACCGGGAGGAGCGGGCGGACCGCCGGGGCCGCCCGCCGTGTGCTGCGGGTTCGGCGGCACGTAGGTGGTCGGCGAGTGCGTCAGGAAGTTGTAGCGGCACTCCTCGCAGAACGGCGCCTGCGCCTCACGCGGCGTACCGCACTGCGGGCACAGCTCTCCCCCGCCCTGCGGACCCTGCCCCGGGCCCTGCGGACCCCCGGGCTGCGGATACCCGTACCCCTGCCCCTGTCCCTGCCCACCGGGACCGGGCGGGCCAGGGGCCGCCGGCGGGACGGGGACACCGGGGGCCTGGGGCGGCCCGGGGTAGCCGTAACCGCCCTGTCCCGGTGGAGCAGGGGGCTGCGGCACCCCGCCGGCCGGCGCGCCGGACGCGTCGGTCATGCGGTGACCGCACACCTCGCACCAGTCGTCGGCCGCCGACTGGTGGCCGTTCGGGCAAGTCGGCATGGTGAGTGCCTCCCCCTCCGTGCTCCTGCTGTCCGTACCTTTCGGTACTCGCTACTTCTTCACGCGGACCGTCTTGGTGGACCGCGTTTCCAGGGTCATCTCGTCGGCCTCGGCAACCTGTGCCTTCAGCCGAACAGTACCGGTCGCCTCGTCCACGACGTCGACGACCTTCGAAAGCAGTTTCGCAGTATCCGCGTTCCCCGAGACGCTCGCCAGTTGAACGGCCCGGCCCAGTTTGGCCGTCGCGCCCTCCTCGTCGCCCGCCTTGCGCAGATCGAGCCCCTGCTGGATGGCCTGCGCCAGCTCCGCCTGGCCCGTGTAGTGCGCGACCTGCGGATTGATGCTGGTGGTGGCCCCGAGGTCGTCGGTCCACACGGCCCGGATCAGCCCCTGCGAGAGCGTGCGCGGACTCCCGCCGTCCGGCGCCGGGACGATCAGGGAGGCCCGTGCGGCGAGCATCTCCTGGCCCACCTCGGCGGGGGGCACCTCGACGCATACGTGGTAGTCGCGGGACTCGTCGCCCCACGAGCCCGTGGGGTAGTCACCGGCCCGCGGGCCCGCTTCCGTGCGGCGGTCCGTCAGGTCCTCGACGGTGGGCGCGACCTGCTTCACGAACTTGATCCCGGTCCCCAGCGGCGTCCACAGGCGCAGCGCCACGTCGGCGACCTCCTTGCCCATGGCCGTCTCCATCATGCGCGTGAAGTCGTCCGCGAGGCCGCCGGGATCGGCCACGATGTCGGCGGAGCCGAGCAGTGCGGAGGCGATGCCTGTGACTTCTTTCACCTCCCAGTCGGTGCCCACGCCCCGCGCGTCACAGGTGAAGCGGCCCGCGCAGGCGTCCAGGGTGGCCTGGAGCTGCTCGGGCTCCTCGTGCTCGTTCCTGCCGTCCGTGAGCAGGATCCCGTGGCGGATGGAGACGTCGGCGGAGGCCAGCAGGCTGTCGGCCAGCCGCAGCCAGGTGCCGATGGCCGTGCCGCCGCCCGCGCCGAGTCTGCGCAGCGCCTGCTTGGCCTGGTCGCGGGTGGCCGCGCCGGCGACGGCGAGCCTGCCGGCTCCCGGGTAGACCTCCCTGGCCTGGTGGGTGCCCGCGACCACCGCGAACCGCACCCCGTCGCGCACGGTGTCGATGGCCGCGGCCGTCGCGTCCCGCGCGTTGCGCATCTTCGTCGGCGGGTAGTCCATCGAGCCCGAGCAGTCCACCATGATCACGACTGCGGCGTCGGTGTGGAGGCCCCCGCCGCCGAGCGGGGCGCGCGACGGGTCGGTGACCGGCAGCGGCTGCCCGCCGGTCGTCCCCCCGCCCGTCGAGGTCACGGTGACGATCGCGTTGACCTCGCTCGCGCCCTCCGACAGGTACTCGTTCTGATAGATGTCCACCGAGAACTGCGGCACGTTCGACTTCGAGATGTTGGCCATCTGTTCCGCTCCTGCTCCATGTCGACAAGGAGATGAAGGGGCGGGCGGAAACGCCGCATGCCAGCGGCGTCCCCGGTGCTTCCCCCCGTGCTGTGTGCTCCGTTCCGCGTGCGGTGTGCGGTGTGCGGTGTGCGGTGTGCCTGCGCCGTGCCTGTGCGGTGCCTGTGCGGTGCTGCGTGCTGCGTGCTGCGTGCTGCTGTTATGCGCCGGTGTCCCCTGGTCCCGGTCTCAGGCTGATCCTGCCCCTCCCACGAGCGCCGGGAACGGAAGCACCGCCACCGTTACGTTGTCGTGGCCACCGCCGTCCAGCGCGTAGCCGACCAGGTGCTGCGCCGCGTGCAGGGGGCGGGCGCGGGCGTCCGGCGGGACCGCGGCGGCCATCTCGTCGGCGGACTCCGCGTAGTTCCACAGCCCGTCGGTGCACACCACCACTACACCCGGCCGGTCCGGCTTGAAGGAAGCGGTGTGCGGTTCGAGTTCGTACGCGTCGGCGCCGAGCCAGCCGGTGATGGCGTGGGCCCGCGAGTCCGCGTACGCCTCCGCTTCCTCCATCAGTCCCGCCGCCACCATCTGCGCTGCCCAGGAGTCGTCCTCGGTCAGCCGGGAGGAGGACGTCGTGCGGTCCTCGGGCACCCAGTACGCGCGGCTGTCGCCGACCCAGCCGACGGTGAGGATGCCGTCGGCGGTCAGCGCGCTGACGATGGTGCATGCGGGCGCGTTCTTGTTGGGCTCGTTCGGCCCGTCGGCCGCGAGCGCGGTGACGGCGTCGCCCGCGGCGAGGAGCGCGTCGTGCATGGCCTGCTGGGGGTGCGTGCCCTGGGGCACGGCCTCCCGCAGCGACGCACTGGCGGCGCGCGCCGCCGCGGCCGACGCCTCGTCGGAGCGGGTGGCCGAGGAGACCCCGTCGCAGACGACGGCGATGGTCGCCGGGGTGCCCTCCTCGGAGGCGGTCTCGGCCACCGCGTAGAAGTCCTCGTTGCGGTGGTGGCGCAGGCCGCGGTCACTGGCCGCGGCGACGGTCGCCAGCTCACTTTCCATGTGGTCCCGTTCGCAGGGCTGCTTGTGACCGCAGTGTTCGCAGTAGCCGTCGTGGTCGATGGTGCCGGTGCCGCAGGCGACACAGCGCGGCCCCGGAACGGCGGTCTCCGCCTCCGTCTCTGGTTCCGGTTCCGGCTCCGGTTCCGGCTCCGGTTGCCTCTCCGCCGGAACGGGAGGGGGTGGTGGGGGTGTCGCGGGCGTCGGGACCAACGGTGCCGACTCGGCCCTCGCGGGGCGTTCCCAACTGCGGGCACCGCCCCGGTTCCCGCCCTGACTGCCGCCCTGGTCCACGAGGTCGATGAGGGAGCGGATCTTGCTGGCGGGTGGCGGTGAGTCGTCGAGCATGGCGCGGGGGTCGGCGGTACGCGGGTCGGGCGACGCCTCGGTCCCGGCGTCCGGAGCCCCGGCGTCCGGTGCGGCTTCGGGTGCCGGTGCTGCGGTGTTCCACGCGGGAACGGACACGGGCGCGGACGCGGTGCCCCCGTGCTGAGGGGGCGCCGGTGCCGCGGGCGGCAGCGTGAAGTCGGGCTCGGTCGGCGTGGGGGCTTGTCCCGGCGCGGGGTTCTGGGGGGTCGCCGTCTGCTGGGACGCTACGGACGGGGGCGCCTGCCCGTACCCCGGAGCCGCGCCCTGCGGACCCTGTGGGCCCGGAGGGACCGGGGAGGCCGGGGAGACCGGGGAGCTGGGGCCCTGAAACGGGGCCGCCACGGGCGAGGGCATCGAGGGCAGCGTCGGCGTGGGCGGCACGGGCGCCGACGGCGGACCCGACGGCGCCCCAGGAGGGCCGGACGGCGCGGACGAACCCCCCGGGGACACGGGAGGCGCGGGGGGCGTGGGAGGCGGAGGCGCCGGGGACACCGGTGTGCCCGGCACGCCAGGTGCGCCCGGAGCCGCCGGGTTCACGGGATACGCGGGGGACGGCGGCACGACGGGCGACGCCTGCGCGGCGGGCGGCGGCGGCAGGCGGATCCCGTTGATCGGAATGGTCGGGTTGTCCTCCTCCGGCTCCCCGGCCCCCGCGCCTGACGCGTACCGCAGCGCAGCGCCCAGATCGGTGCCGCAGGCCCCGCAGAAGTGGTCGCCCGCTTCCAGCGGCTCAGCGCAGCTGGGGCATACGGACAGTTGGTCGAGCTGTGGCATGGTCACACCCACGTCCTGGGGCGGAAGCGGTTGGCCCGTTCCACCAGTTCGATCCTTTCGGTGCCGGACTGCGCGAGCCGGGCGAGCAGCCGGTAGGAGCGCTCCAGTCCGAAGCGCAGCCCTTCCTCGTCCAGCGGACTGCCGAGCAGTGTCCCGAGCTGCCCGGATCCGGCGCCGGCGCCGGATCCTGCTCCCGGCGGGGCCCCGCGGCGCCCCGCGAGCACCCAGTCCAGCGCGCATCCCAGCACTTCGGTGGTCAACTCCTCCCGGCGCAGCGCGTCGAGACCCACCTCGCGCAGCCTTTCCGTCTGGTCCGCCGCAGCGCGGAGGTCGTCGAGCAGCGGTTCGTACGGGGCACGCTGCCGCAGTCTGGCCCTGATCGCGGCGACGCGCGCCGCGGTGAAGTGGATCGACGCCTCCGGCACGGACTCCAGCGCCTCCACGGCGCCCCGCCTGTCACCCGCCGCGAGACGCACTCTGGCGAGGCCGAAAGCGGCGCTGACGAAGGAGGGGTCGGTGGTCCACACGAGGCGGTAGTACTCGGCGGCGTTGTCCAACTGGCCCAGCACCTCCGCGCAGACGCCGAGCGCCAGCTTGGGCGCTGGCTCGCCGGGAAACGCGTCGTAGACGGCGTCGAAGGAGAGCGCCGCCGTCTCCCTGTCCCCGGCGACGAGCGCGGACAGGCCGCGGTACCAGATGACCCGCCAGTCGTCCGGGTGCCGCGCCTCCAGCGCGGCGAGCGTCTCGGCCGCCGCCGCGCGGTCCTCCGTGGTGTCCAGTTCCAGCCGGGCGCGCAGCTCGCGCAGCCGCAGCTCGCTGGAGGAGGCGGGCGCGCCACGCAGGGCGCCGATCAGCTCGGCCGGTGCGGAGGTCATCAGGCCCGCGAGGAAGCCCGCGTTGGGGTCGGCCGGATCGACGAGCGGTACGGGCAGCGCCAGCGCGGTGGACCGGGTGTGCAGGGGCGCGAGCCGCACGGCCCCCTCGCCCCGGCCCCTGTTCTCGCCCGTGCCCGCGCTGCCGGGTCCGGTGTCGGCGCCGGGCTCCGACGCGTGGTCGGGGCGACCCGGCAGGCGTACGTGCGTGGGCGTGGTCCCGTACGGACCGTACGCCTCCGCCGCCTGGCTGCGCGCGGCGAGCGTGGTGGCGGGCGCGCCGCCCTGGCCACCGCCCTGGCCGCCTGGTGCGGGCAGCGACGGCACCGTCGAGCCGGGCCCCACGGGCACGCGCTGCGCGGGCACCATCGCGCCGGGCCCGGCGCCGGTGCCCTGGGCCTGCTGGCCCGCGACTGCCCGTCCCCTGCCCTTGCGTCCGCCGCGCGCCGGGACGAGGGCGCGGGCGCCCAGCGAGGACGCGTCGCCCGTGATCTGGGCCAGCAGCGTCGTGTCCACGACGCGCAGCTCGGGCCCGAAGAGCGTGGACATGGCGGGACGCGGCTGTCCCGTCTGGAGCGCGACCACCTCGCGCAGCACGCCCAGCAGTTGCTCCGACATCTCCTCCGCCGAGGCGAAGCGGCGCTGCGGGTCGGGGTCGGTGGCGCGGACGAGGAAGCGGTAGAACGACTCGTACTTCTGGAAGACCTCGATGTGCTGCGGCTCCGGCAGGGCCGCGGCGAAGACGTTCGTGTAGCCCTGGAAGTCGAAGGTGAGGACGGCGAGGGTGCGGGCCACGGTGTAGAGGTCGGACGCGACGGAGGCGCCCTCCTCGGCGACCTCCGGGGCCTGATAGCCGACCGTCCCGTAGATCGCGCTGTCCTCGTCGTCCATGCGGCGCACCGCGCCCATGTCGATGAGCTTCAACTGGTCGTTCTGCTGGATGGCGTTGTCGACCTTGAAGTCGCAGTACAGCAGGTTCCGGCTGTGCAGATGGCCGAGCGCCTCCAGCGCCTCGATCCCATACGCGCACGCCTGCTCGACGGGCAGCGGATCGCGCTTCCCCGAAGGGGTGCGGCGGCTGTTGGCGATCTCCTTGAGCGACTTGCCGCCGACGTACTCCATGACGATGTAGCCGTCGAGGCTGCCGGTGCGCGGGTCGAGGTGCTCGACGAAGTTGTAGATGCGGACGATGTTGGAGTGCTCGATCTCCGCGAGGAAGCGCCGCTCGGAGATCGCGGCGGCCATCGCGTCCTCGTCGCCCGTGTCGAGGAGGCCCTTCAGCACGACCCAGCGGTCGGACACCGCGCGGTCGACGGCCAGATAGACCCAGCCGAGCCCGCCGTGCGCCAGACAGCCCGCCACCTCGTACTGCCCGTGCACGATGTCGCCGGGGCGCAGCTTGGGCACGAAGGAGTAGGGGTGGCCGCACTTGGTGCAGAACCCCTCGGTCCGCCCAGGCCGGTCCCCGCGCGAACGGCCCACGGGGGCGCCGCACTCGCCGCTGCTACAGAACCTCTTGCGCTCGGGCACCTCGGGGTTCTCCAGCACGACGGTGCCGGGGTCGGGCTTCGGCACGTCCGGCACCGTGACCAGCCCGGCGCCGAGCCTGCCCCGGCTGGAACTCCCGGCGGCCGAGCGCGAGGAGCTGCGTACGGAGACGGAACGGGCGGTGCTGCGGCCCGAGAGGTCGCGCGAGAGGCGCCCCGAGACGGACCGCCGGGAGGAGGCGGAGCGGGACGAGGTCCTGGAGGAGGCACGGGAGGAACGCGACGAGCCCCCTGAGCTGCCCGAGCCTCCCGGGCCCGGGGTGCTGGGTGTGCCGGGCGTGTTCGGTGTGCCCGGCGTGTTCGGTGCTGCGGGTGAGGGGCCCGGACGGCGCGCGGAGCCCGAGCGTCCTGAGCCTGGCGTCCGGGCCGCGTTCGTGATGCCCGTCGGCGCTGAGCCGAGCATGCCGCCCCGCGCGACGACGGGCGCGAGCCCGCACGTGTCGCAGTACAGCTCGCCCTCGCCCATGTCCTCGTAGGCGCCCGCGCAACCGGGGCGCTGGCAGGAGGCCCCCGCGCCAGGGCCTGTGCCCGGACCGCCGCCCTCGGTGCTCGCGGCTTCCGGGCCCGCGCCCTTGTTCTCGGCGCGGTTCTCGGCGCGGTTCTCGGTGCGGTTCTCGGCGCGCGCTGCCACGTGGGTCTCCGCCGTACCGGCCGACGCGACCTCCGGCGGCTGAACCGTTTGCTCACCCTGCGCGGAGTGCGCGGGCCGCGCCGCCTGGTCCGGCTGACCACCTGGCGTCGGCTGCCCGGCCTCAACAGGCGCCCCGGCCTGAGCCGGTTCCCCTGCCCCCGCCGCCTGCGCGCCCCGCTCCTCGCCCGCCGCGCCCGGCGGAACCCGCGTCTCCTGGTCCGGCTTCTCGGTCACGGTTCCCCCTTGCGGTCGGCCGTGGCGGCGCCGCCGCCCTGCCGGGGCACCAGAACCTCCTGGGCTGCCCGCTGGTAGCGCAGCACCGCGTCCTCGGCGGCCCGCAGATCGCAGGGCGCGCTCCAGAGCATGCGGCGCGCCACGTCGTAGCGCTCCATCAGGAACCGGTCCTCGGCCATGCCGTGCTGTGCCACCTTCGCCTTGTAGGCGTCCAGACGGCCCCTCAGCTCGGCCCGTACGGCCAGCGGGGCCGTCACGGCCGAGAGCTGTGCCCTCGCCCTGTCCAACTCGTCCTCGGCGCGCTGCTCCAGGCTCTCCAGCAGCGGGGAGAGCCGGTGCCAGCGCGCATGACGACGGTACTCCGCCGCAGCCGACAACTGCTCGTAGAGCGCCGTCGGCGGGCCGCTGACCGCAGGCACCTCCGAAGCGGCTATCTTCGCCAGCACCTCGACGCGCGCCTCGCGGGCCTCGGCCAGGGTGCGGTCGGCGCGCGAGAGGATGTCGCGGAGCCTCATCAGCCGCTGTTCGGAGTCCTGCCGCACGTTGAGCACGGCGTCGATCTCGCGGCGGATGTCCTCCAGGCCGCGCGCGGCCGTGTCGTAGCGCGAGGTGTCGGGGCGTCCGCCGCCAGGGGCGCTGCTGCCGCCCGCCGGGGTCCAGAAGGCGAGGGGGTCGGCGACCACCTCGGCGCGCAGCGAGGTCAGTTCGGCCGTGGTCCGCTCCAGATCGTCGCCCGAGGGGTGCTCGCCGGGCCGGACGCCCACGGAATGCGCCAGGGAACGGACGCGCTGGAGTTCGGCCGCGAGCATGTCGATACGGGCCGGGAGCGCCGACCACACCGAGTCGGCGGCGGCGACCACGTCCAGGGCCTGCGCGTACCAGCCGTTCATCCGCTCGACCAGCTCCGTCAGCGTGACCTCCTCGGCCAGCCGGACCGGCGTCGCCTGCCCGCCCGTCGCGCCGGTTCCCGCGCCCGCGCCCGCTCCGCCCGTGAGCGTGCCGCCGTTCAGCGCGCCGCCGGAGATGGTGAGGGTGCCGCGCAGCAACTGCGTCAGCTCGACGAGATCGTCACGGCTGGGCCAGCGGCGGCGCCCGCGCACCTCGCGCGCGAGGTCGAGCGCGCGCGTGTACGTCTCGAAGCCCGTCCACAGCATGGTGACCGCCTGCTCGGCCTGCGCCCAGCGGTGCGCGGTGATGCCGGTCAGGTGGGCGCCCTCCAGCAGGCGGCGTCCGGCGTGGTCCTGGAGTGCGAACAGCGACGACTCCACGGCCTCGTGCTCAGCGCCGAGCCGCTCCAGAGCGCGGTCGACCTCCTCCCGGCTCATCACCGGCCCGGTGGGTCCCGCGGGCCCCATCGATCACCTCACTGCTCTCTCGTCCGTGCGTACGGATCGGCGTGTGTCCGAGTCGGTCGGCTACGTCAGTCGGTCTGCTGCGTCGGTCAGTCAGTCGGTCAGTCGGTCGGTTCCGTTGGTCACATCGGTTACGTCGGCTACGTCGGTCAGTCGCGGTACTTCGGTTCCGGTGGCGCCGGATCCTTCCCGTCCGCCGCACTCATGATGTCGTCGGCGAACCATTTGTCGTAGGACCGGCGCCACTCGCTGTCGTCGCCGCCGGAGCGGTACGCGTCCAGTCTTTTGTTGACCCATCGGACCAAGTCCTCGTCCTCCAGGTTCATCGCGATACCGTACGGCTCAATCGTCTCCGGGTCACCGATGAGTTCGACCGACGGATCCTGCGCGGCCTGCCCCGCGCCCAGCGCGCTGTCGGTCAGCGTCGCGTCGGCCTTCCCCAACTGCATGCGGACCAGGCAGTCGAGCTGGTTGGGCACCACGACGGGCTTCGCGCCCAGCGCCTTGTACTTCCCCTTCTCCATCAGCGCCTGCGCCGTGGACCCGTCGGCGAAACACAGCCGCTTGCCGCGCATGCTCGCGTCGAACCCCTTCACGCGCGCGTTTTCCTTGGGGACGAGGAGCTGCTGGCCCGCCTCGAAGTAGGCCGTGGAGAAGGCGACTTCGCGTATGCGCTCGCAGTTGACGGTCATGGTCCGCACGACCATGTCCACCTCGCCCTTCTGGACCGCGGGTATGCGCTGGTCGGTGGGGATGGTCTTGTACGTGATCTCCGGGTCCTCGCCGAGCAGATCCTCGGCGAGGGCGCGGACGAGGTCGATGTCGAAGCCGTCGATCTTGCCCGTGGAGGGGTCACGGAACCCCCACAGATAGCTGTTCTGGTCGACGCCGACGATGAGCCGGTCCCGCTTCCGGATGCGCTCGACGGCCTCGCCCGCCTTGTCCGAGGGCCGCAGGCTCTCCGCCGGGTCCTTGCCGTCCTCGCAGGTCTCCTGCTCGGGAGCGGCGGCCGACCGCACCTGCGAGGTGCCCGGGCCGACGCCGTCACCGGTGCCGTTTCCGGTTCCGGTCCCGTCCTGGACGCCGACGCCCGGGCCGTCACCGCCGCGCCCGCGCTCGTGCTCGTGCGTGCCGGACGCGCTCACCGACAGCACCGTGGAGACCAGCACCGCGATGACGACGGCGAGCCCGCCCGCCGCGACGGCGACCGGCTTCCCGTAGCGCTCGCGTTCCCGGCCCCCCGCGACGTACGGGCGGCCGGAACCGGAACGGCGGCGGTACAGCGCCGGTTCGCGTCCGCTCCCCTGACCTCGCCCCTGTACTCGTCCTGGCCCTGAGCGGTCCATGCCCGTCCCCCTCCCCGTCACCTGTACTCCGACAGCCTGCGCCCGACGCCGAGCACCCCGGCCGCCGCGCCCAGCACCGCCAGCACCGCCGCGCCCACGGCGAGCCCCGCGAAGCCGCCCCGCCCGTCGTCGGCGGCGCGTTCGAACTCCTCCTGCTCGTGCGCGCTGGCCTTGCTCAGGCTGGCGTCGACGTTGTCGAAGCACTCGCCCGTCGAGCCCTCGGCCCCGATGACGCCCTCGACGGCCGCGTCGTAGTCCCCGGCGTCGTCCTCGCCCCTGGCGTCCTTGTGCCGGTCCTTCCAGATGCCGACCGCGTGCTGCGCCTCCTCGACGGGCTCGCTGCCCGCTCTGTCGTCGGCAAGGAACAGCGCGTCCTCCAGCAGCCCCTGGCCCGCCCGGTCCGTGCCCCGGCCCGCGACATCGCCCATCTGCTTCTGGAACGCTTCCTCGTAGGCACTCCCGGCGCCGCGGGCCACGAGCGTCATGTTCTCGTCGCCACGGGCCTGGAGCGCGCCGATCCACGCCTCGTTGAGCGCCTGGAGGGAGCGCGCGCCCTTCTCGTCGGACTCGCTCAGGTTCCAGCGCGCGACCCCGTGCCCCGCCGTCAGCCAGAGCATGACGGCGAGGGAGGCGGCCGTGGCGCCCACGAGGCCGAGGTTGAACACTCGGTTCGTGCGGCGGTAGTTGCGCCGCTGGGCCCAGCCGAGCGCGCCCAGTGCCAGCACTCCCGTGCCGAGCGCGAACCATGGCCAACGCTTCGCCTCTTCGTAGTCGTTTCCGAGCCGTGCCGTCTCCGCCGTGTAGAGCACGCGGGCGGCAGGAAGCATCTCTTCGCGCATCTGTTCATTGGCGTAGCGAAGATACGCACCGCCCAGCGGCAGGCCCTGCCGGTTGTTGGCTCGGGCCGACTCGACCAGGCCCGTGTACACGGGCAGCGTCCTGTTCAGCTTCGCTATCTGGCGCTGCGCGGAACGTGAACTGTCCGAGTTCGCCGCCGCCTTGGCGAGCAGTTCGGAGGCGTCCCTGATGTCCTTCTCGTAGCGCTCGCGCACGGCACGCGGCTCGTCCCCGCCCGCGAGGAAGCCGCTCGCCGCCGTGGTGTCGGCGTCCGCGAGTGAGCGGTAGATGCGGGCAGCGTCGACGCTGAGCGGCTGGCTGTGCTCGACGACGGCCTCGGCCGCGGCCTCCCGCTCGGAGACCTCCCAGGCCGTCACCACCCCGAACAGCACGATCAGCGCCGCGAGCACGGCGCCGATGGCCCGCAGCCGGCCCGGCTCCGTCGTCGCGGCGGCGCGCACCCTGTGCACACCCTCGGTCCAGGCGCTGCGGCGCCTGCCCTGGGGGACGACGGGGGTGGGGACGGGGACGAAAGCAGGATCGGGAGCGGGCCCCGGAGCGGAGGCGGAGGCGGGCGCCGAGGCCGCGGACGGGAGCGGGAAGGCGGAGGGTGAGGAGGCGGGCGGCGTGACGGGAGGCGGCGACGGTGGTCGCGCGCCCGGCGGCTGTGTCACTTCGAGACCTCCCCCTTGGTCGCTGACGGGGCCCCGTGCCCTGCGGCGCACCGTCGGCGGCGGGCATGGAGTCCACGGCAAGCAGTATGGCCGCAGCGGCTGACAACGACACCGTTTTGAGACGGGCCATCCCGTGCCGGCCGCGATCTGCGGAGAGCCCCCTTGCTCCTCACCACGCGGCTCGAACACGTCCGGTTCCCGTGACGGACCCGGCTGGGCCCGGCCGGGCCCTGAAGGCACCCGGCCCTCACAGCAGCAGCCACACCCCTTTCGCGAGGGTGACCACCCCGCCCCCGAGGGCGAGGCCCAGGATCACGCGACGGGCCGCGTGTTCGGGGGTACGGGCCGCTATGACGCCGCCGAGCAGGATGCCGACGGTCATGGTCACGGCGACCAGCAGCCAGGCGGACCCGGTGAGCCGGGGCACGCCCTTGGCGAAGACCGAGAGTACGTTGACGACCAGGCCGTAGAACTGCGCGTTGGGCACGAAGTCCCGCGCCGACCAGCCCTCGTTGACGGCGTAGAGGGAGAGCGCGGGGCCGCCGATACCGGCGGAGGAGTTCATGAAGCCGCTCACCGCGCCGGCGGCCAGCGCGCCCCCGGTGCCATAGAGGCCGCCCACGCGCACACCCCACATGACCAGCAGGACGGCAACGGTCACCAGCGAGCCGAGCCCGGTGAGCAGCACGGGTTCGGGCAGCGCCCGTGCCACGTAGGCGCCCAGCGGGACGCTCACCCCGGCCGCCGCCACCAGCGGCAGCATGGTGCGCAGCCGCACCAGCCGCCAGGTGGCCGCGAGCCCCACGGCGCTGATGGCGACGCTCCCGCAGTTGACGAGCGCGACCCCCTGCACGGGCCCCATGAGCAGCACGAGGCCCGGCGCCCCGACCAGTCCGAACCCGATCCCGGCCAGCCGCTGCACGGACGAGCCGAGCAGCACGACACCGCCGAGCAGCACGAGGAAGTACCAGGCGGAGGCCACCTTTTGAGGCTAGGTGCCGCACGGCCACAGGTCAGTGGGCCGTACAGCCATTGGTGGTAATCCCCGCGTTTCGGCCGAGTTGGCGCCCTTGACCGGCTTGATGCTCTCGGCTCTCTTGACGCTCTTGGCGCTCTTGGTGCTCTTGGTGCTCTTGGTGCTCTTGGTGCTCTTGACGGTTCAGTCCCGCGACCGCGCCGTCGGCTGCTCGCCGAGCGGCCAGGTGTCGGGCCCGTCCTCGTCGTCGAGCCAGGCCCACTGGGCGCCGTCCCGCAACGTCACCCCGTAGCGCTCGCGCGCTGGGCGGCCCGCGCGGCGCCAGAGTGCGTAGGCGCGCGGGCGGTCGAGGGAGCCGCCGCTGAGGGTGAGGAGGAAGCGGAACGAGTCGTCGCGCAGCACGCGGCGCGGGATCTCGGCCTCCTCGGCGTCCCGGCCCTCCGCCTGGTCCTCTTCGCCGGACGCGCCGGATCCGCTAGGTCCCCCGGCCGTCGGCTCCGTCCGCTCCGTCGGCGCGCCCGGCTCCGTGGCCGCTGCCGCCGCCTGGCCCGTGGGCGTCGCGGGGCCGCCCCCGCGCAGCGGTACGAAGAAGGCCGGGGTCTCCAGGAAGCGCCCGGTGGCGTAGCGCGTGCCGGTGACGCGGAGGCGGAGGAGCCCCGTCGCGATGGGGGCCAGCACGAGGGCGCCCGGCGCGCACTGCTCCGGCCACGCCTCCGGTACGCGCGGCAGCGCGCAGGTGGCGATGATCCGGTCGTACGGCGCGTGGGCAGGGCAGCCGCGCGCCCCGTTCCCCGTCACGACCCGGGGCCGGTAGCCGGCGGCGGCCAGATGGGCGCGTGCCGCCTCCGTGATGTCCGGGTCCAGGTCCATGGTCGTGACGCGTGAGTCGCCCAGCCGGTGCGAGAGCAGGGCAGCGTTGTAGCCGGGGCCCGTGCCGATCTCCAGCACGCTCATGCCGTCACCGGCCTCCAGCGCCTCCAGCATCCGGGCCATGAGGGAGGGCTGGCTGCTGGACGAGATCAGTTCGCCGTCGCGCATCCGCGTGGCCAGCGGTACGTCGTCGTACACGCCCTCGCGCCAGCGCTCCCTGCGCCGCGGATCGGGGTCGTCGCGCCACAGCCGCTCCCGGGCGCCGCCCGGCGACACCGTGTAGTAGTACGGCACGAACAGTTCCCTCCGCACCTCGGCGAAGGCCGCGCGCCAGGCCGGGTCCGTGAGCGCACCGCCCGCGACGATCTCCTTTACGAGGTCCGACGCTCCACCCATACCTCCACTGTGCGGCGCACGGCCCCAGGACGCGAGGGCCGACACGGGCCCCGCTCCGGGGAGGGGCGGGGAGCGGGCCCGCGAGGGGCGTCGCGGGAGAGCGTCGTGGGGCGTCGTGGCGGGGCGTCGTCGCGGAAGAGGTCCTTCCGCGACGATCCGCGGCTAGCCTCGCCGCATGACGGACGCCGCGATCAAGGTCGAGGGTCTGCGCAAGCGGTACGGGGAGACACAGGCCGTCGACGGCGTCTCGTTCGAGGTCGGACGCGGCGAGTTCTACGGCATCCTCGGACCGAACGGCGCGGGCAAGACCACCACGCTGGAACTGGTCGAAGGACTGCGCGAGCCCGACGAGGGCTCCGCGACGCTGCTGGGGCGCCCCTCCTGGCCGCGCGACCCCGCGCTGCTGCGGCGCGTCGGCGTACAGCTCCAGTCCTCGTCCTTCTTCGAACGGCTCACGGCCCGCGAACAGATCCACACCTTCGCCTCGCTCTACGGCGTCCCCGCCGCACGCGCCGACGCGATGCTGGAGACCGTGGGGCTGACGGAGAAGGCCGGAACCCGCGAGAACAAGCTCTCCGGCGGGCAGGCGCAGCGGCTGTCGATCGCGTGCGCGCTGGTGCACGACCCGGAACTGGTGTTCCTGGACGAGCCCACCACGGGGCTCGACCCGCAGGCGCGCCGCAACCTGTGGGACCTGCTGCGACGGATCAACTCCGAGGGCCGCACGGTCGTGTTGACCACGCACTACATGGACGAGGCCGAGGTGCTGTGCGACCGGGTCGCCGTCATGGACCACGGCCGCATGCTGCGCGTGGGGACGCCCGCCGCGCTGGTGGAGGAGCTGGCCGTCGCGTCGCTGGAGGACGTGTTCCTCCAGCTCACGGGGAGGGAGTACAGGGAATGACGGCCTTCCTCAGCCTGTCCAGGGCCATGGCGCTGGGCATGTTCCGCGACCGCACTGCGGTCTTCTTCACGCTCGTCTTCCCGCTGATGTTCCTGGTCCTCTTCGGCGCCCTGTTCAAGGGCGACTCGACGACCCAGGCGAAGATCGTGCAGGTCGGCGACGTCGCCGTACTGGACGCCATCCCGGACAAGGAACGCGCCCAACTGCGCGACGTGCTGCGCGTCGAGAAGACGGACGGCTCGGCCGAGGCCCGCGCGCAGGCCATGGAGCGGGTGCGCGAGGGCGACATGGACGCGGTGGTCTTCCAGCGCGGCTCCGCCCCGAAGGGGGCAGACGGCGTGAAGGGGGCCGACGGCGCGAAGGGGGCCGACGGCGCCGAGGGTGCCGCGATCGAGCTGCGCTACTCGGCCGCCGACTCCGTACGTGCCGGTACCGTGCGCGGCGTCATCGACTCCGTCGTCCAGCAGGCCAACCAGCGTGCCACCGGGCAGCCGCCCGCCTTCCGGCTGGCGACGGCGCAGGTGGAGGACAGGTCGGTCAAGCCCATCCAGTACCTCACCCCGGGGCTGCTGGGCTGGGCGATCGCGATGGGAGGGGTGTTCGGGGCCGCGTTCAACCTGGTGAGCTGGCGCAAGAAGCGGATCCTGCGGCGGCTGTGGCTGGCCCCGGTGAGCGCGACCTCGGTGATCGGCGCGCGGGTCGGGGTGAACCTCGCGCTCGCCGCGGCCCAGACCCTCGTCTTCCTGGGGGTCGCCACGCTGCCGTACTACGGGCTGCGGCTCACCGGTCACTGGTGGCTCGCGCTGCCGCTGGTCGCGTGCGGGACGCTCGCGTTCCTGTCCATCGGCCTGGTCGTCGGCTCCTGGGCGAAGACCGAGGAGGCCGCCAACGGCCTCGCGCAGATCGTCATCCTCCCGATGGCCTTCCTGTCCGGCGCCTTCTTCCCGCTGGACGCCGCGCCGGGGTGGGTGCGCACGGTCTCCGACTTCATGCCGCTCAAGCACCTCTCCCAGGCGATGCAGGACGTCATGAGCCGCGGCGGAGGCTGGGGCGACGCGCTGCCCACTATGGGCGGCCTGCTCGCCTTCGCCGCGCTTCTGACGCTGCTCGCGTCGCGGCTGTTCCGGTGGGACGACGCGTAGTGCCCACGGTGGGACGCCGAGGGCCGAGGTGGAGCGGGCCGGGGACTAGGTCTCAGGGCCTGGGTCGTCGCGTCTGCGACCATGGAGGAGTGATGGAGATTCCGCGCGGCAGCTTGCAGACGCAGACCTTTTACGAGCAGGTCGGCGGCGAGGAGACCTTCCGACGGCTCGTGCACCGGTTCTACCAGGGCGTGGCGGAAGACCCGCTGCTGCGTCCCATGTACCCGGAGGAGGACCTCGGCCCGGCCGAGGAGCGCCTGGCGCTCTTCCTGATGCAGTACTGGGGCGGCCCCCGCACATACAGCGACAACCGCGGCCACCCGCGGCTGCGCATGCGGCACGCGCCGTTCAAGGTCGACCAGGCGGCGCACGACGCCTGGCTCCGGCACATGCGCGACGCCGTCGAGAGCCTGGAACTGGCCCCCGAGCACGAGCGTCAGCTCTGGGACTACCTCGTGTACGCGGCCAGGTCCATGGTCAACTCCGCGGACTGACCCCCTCCCGTGCCCCGGCCGGGGCACGGGGACACGGAGCGGGGGGCGGAGGAAAACGGGCGGGGAAACGGGGAGGGCGGGCGCCCACACAGGGGTGACGCTCACACGGGGGTGGCACTCACACGGGGGTGACGCTCAGCCCCGAGCCGCGTTCGCCGGGGCGGCGTACCACCACGGAGCCGTAGGGCGTACGCAGCCGCAGCCACGTACCCGCCCGCAGCAGCGACACAGGCTCCTTGCCGCGCAGGAACCCCAGCGCGTGTGCCGCGTGCGCCGCGCGCAGCGGAAGTTCCGTCCTGCCCAGGGGCCGCGACCAGATCTCCTCCGCGAGCGCGTCCAGCTCCTCGCGGGTGGGCTTGCGCGGCCCCACCCCCAGCTTCTCGGCGCGCTCGCGGAACTCGCCGACCGCCGCGGCGGCGACAGCCCGCACCGCGTCCGGCGGCACGTCGGCGAACGCCTGCCAGCCGCCCTTCGGCGGCAGCACCCCGGCCCAGGGCGGGCCCGTGACGGCGCTGGGAACGGTCACCGTCTCGGTCTTCTCCACGACGCCTTCCAGGAGTTCACCCGCGGAGACCGTGACATCCAGCTCCACCGGCTCCAGCAGACGCCCGGTCAGGACGGCCAGCACCTCGAACCGCGCGGGCTTGGCGAAGACCGCCGCGACGCCGCCGCCCGCCTGGATTCGGACGGCCGCGTTCTTCTCCCAGCGCAGCAGCCGCCCCAGGAACGCGACGAGCCCCGCCGCCTCTCCGGGGTCAGCGAATACCAGCCGCCGCTGCCGCACTGTCATCGAAATAGCCCTCCAGGAACCCCTTCTCGGCGGCCGTGAGCCGCCGGGGGCGTTCCTTCTCCAGGTTGTACGGCACGATGATCGTCTGCGCCCGTGCGTACACCGTGTCCGCGTCCTTGACCTCGTACGCCACCGTCGTGGACGCCGCACTGATCTTGGTCACCCATGTCTCGATGGTGACCGGCGTGTGCCGGTGCACCAGCGGGCGCAGGTAATCGATCTCGTGCCGCGCCACGACGGTGCCGCCCGTGAACGGTGCGACCTCACCGGCCCCGTCCCCCTCGCCCGTGTCCGCGTTCGCTTCCGCGTCCACCGACGACGCCGCCTCCCGCGCCAGCCGGAACATGAAGTCGATCCGCGCCTCCTCCAGATAGCGGAGGTAGACCACGTTGTTGACGTGCCCGAAGGCATCCATGTCCGACCAGCGCAGGGGGCACTGGTATGTGTGTCGCACGCTCAGCTCGCCCGTCCCGTCCTCAGCCGCGCGTGAGCTTCTTGTAGGTAGCGCGGTGCGGACGGGCCGCGTCCGGGCCCAGCCGCTCGATCTTGTTCTTCTCGTACGACTCGAAGTTGCCCTCGAACCAGAACCACTTGGACTCCCCCTCGTAGGCGAGGATGTGGGTGGCCACGCGGTCCAGGAACCAGCGGTCGTGGGAGACGACCACGGCGCAGCCGGGGAAGTCCAGCAGCGCGTTCTCCAGAGAGGAGAGCGTCTCCACGTCGAGGTCGTTCGTCGGCTCGTCGAGGAGGAGCAGGTTGCCGCCCTGCTTGAGCGTCAGCGCCAGGTTCAGGCGGTTGCGCTCACCGCCGGAGAGCACGCCCGCGGGCTTCTGCTGGTCCGGGCCCTTGAAGCCGAACGCCGACACGTACGCGCGCGAGGGCATCTCGACCTGGCCGACGTTGATGTAGTCCAGTTCGTCCGAGACGACCGCCCACAGCGTCTTCTTGGGGTCGATGTTCTCGCGGCTCTGGTCGACGTAGGAGATCTTGACCGTGTCGCCGACCTTGATGGCGCCCGCGTCCGGCTCCTCCAGGCCCTGGATCATCTTGAACAGCGTCGTCTTGCCGGCGCCGTTCGGGCCGATGACGCCGACGATGCCGTTGCGCGGGAGGGTGAAGGAGAGGTCGTCGATGAGGACCTTGTCGCCGAACGCCTTGTGGAGGTGCTCGACCTCGACGACGACGTTGCCCAGTCGCGGGCCCGGCGGGATCTGGATCTCCTCGAAGTCCAGCTTCCTGGTCTTCTCGGCCTCGGCGGCCATCTCCTCGTAACGGGTCAGACGGGCCCTCGACTTGGCCTGCCGCCCCTTGGCGTTGGAGCGCACCCAGTCCAGCTCGTCCTTGAGACGCTTCTGGCGCTTGGCGTCCTTCTGGCCCTCGACCTTGAGACGGGCCTGCTTCTTCTCCAGGTAGGTGGAGTAGTTGCCCTCGTAGCCCACGGCACGGCCGCGGTCCAGCTCCATGATCCACTCGGCGACGTTGTCCAGGAAGTACCTGTCGTGCGTGATCGCGATGACGGTGCCGGGGTACTTCGCGAGGTGCTGCTCCAGCCACTGGACGGACTCGGCGTCCAGGTGGTTGGTGGGCTCGTCGAGGAGGAGCAGGTCCGGCTGCTCCAGCAGGAGCTTGCAGAGCGCGACGCGGCGCTTCTCACCACCGGAGAGGTTGACCACGGGCCAGTCGCCGGGCGGGCAGCCCAGGGCGTCCATGGCCTGCTCGAGCTGGGCGTCGAGGTCCCAGGCGTTGGCGTGGTCGAGCTTCTCCTGGAGCTGGCCCATCTCCTCCATCAGCGCGTCGGAGTAGTCGGTGGCCATCTCTTCGGCGATCTCGTTGAAGCGGTCGAGCTTCGCCTTGATCTCCGCGACGCCGTCCTGCACGTTCTCCAGCACGGTCTTCGTCTCGTCCAGCGGCGGCTCCTGGAGCAGGATGCCGACGCTGTAACCGGGAGAGAGGAACGCGTCACCGTTGGACGGCTGCTCCAGCCCGGCCATGATCTTCAGCACCGTGGACTTACCGGCGCCGTTCGGGCCCACGACACCGATCTTCGCGCCGGGCAGAAAGCTCAGGGTGACGTCGTCGAGGATCACCTTGTCGCCGTGCGCCTTGCGCGCCTTGCGCATGGTGTAGATGTACTCAGCCAAGAGGAACCGTCCGGCAATCTGTAGGTGTCGAAGCGGCGGGAGCCGCCGCGCAGGTCATCACGCGACGGGCTGCCGCGTGGTCGAGCGCGACATCGCCGCGTAGGCATATAGAACCCATCTTGCCGCACACCCCCGCCAGGCCCGAAACGGGGCGGTCACCGCCCCGGCCCGGCACCGGCCCCCGGACCGCCCTTCCGGCACGGCTCCGGGGCCCGGCCACGTCCCACCCAGGCCCGTCTCCGAGCGCGGTACGTGTACGTGTGCGCAGCCGTGCGGCTACTCCTTGCCGTCGGCCTTCCCGGTGCCCCCGGCGCTCGCGTCGCCCTCGGTGCTCGGGGTGCCCTCGGCCGTCTCGGGGCCGCGCCTGCGTACGGCGAGGACCGCCACGCCGCCGACGACCACCAGGCCGATGGCGATGCCGATGATCCACGGGGTGCTGCTGCTGGCACCGGTCTCGGCAAGGTCGGCTGAGCCGTCCGCGGTGATGCCCTCCCCGCCACCGACCGTGGCCGGCTGGGTCTGCGGCGCCATGTCCGTCTCGTCCTGTGTGCTCACGGCGCTCGCCGTGGCGCAGTCCAGCACTCCGGAGAAGGTCTTCTCGAAACCGTGAGGCCCGGAGATCGCTATCCGGTAGGACTGGTCCTCCTCGACCGGCACCGTGATCGTGTCCTTGCCGCCCACGGGTATCTCGTGCTTCTCGCCGGAGAGGCGGAAGGCGAAGGGCTCGTCACCGCCGTTGGTCACGGTGACGTCCACACCGCCCTTGGCGCAGTTCTTCTGGGCGGTGGCGGCGGGTATCGCTCCGCCGTCTGCCCAGTTCGCCGTCGCGGTCGCGGAGACCGTGGAGGAACTGGACCCGGCGAGTATCTGCGTCTGGCTCTTGGCGTGCTCGCCGACGCCCGCGAAGGTGCGGCCGACGGGGACCTTGGCCGAGGTCTGCACGGTGAGGGAGGTGCTGCCGGGATCCGTGTCCTCCGGCACGTCGAAATACAGCTCGGTGCCGTTACGGGCCGTGTCCACGGGCTTGCCGTCCTTGCCGACGAGGTGGACGCCGCTGGCCGCGGCGTCGGCAGCGGGTGCCACGGCCACGCTCGGCTCGCTCGTGCGCACCGTGACGGGACCGATCCTGCCGCCCGCCTTGCCCGAGACCTCGGCGGGTTCGAGGCTCAGCGAGGCACGGGGCTCGGAGACGTTCCGGGCGGCCTTCTCCAGGTGGTCGGCGAGCTTCTCGGCGTCCGGATCGAGGGCCTCCACCTCGGCGTCGTCGGAATACCGCCATATCGCGACCTGTGTCCCCGCCGCTGCCGTGTCCGGCGTGAGCCTCTTGGCACCGGACGACTTCGCGAGCGCCTGGAGGTCATTGACCTGCGGATACGAGTGTCGCAGGATCCAGCGGATCTTCCCCGCTTCCTTGTTCGCGTGCAGCGAGGAAGCACTGGAGGGCACCTCCTGATAACGCGCCTGCTCCTGAGTGGGGTTGTCGACGTCCACGCAGTAGGACTGGAGGGTGCCCCCGCCCTGGACCCCCATCTCGAAGAGCCCGGCCCCGGTCTTTCTGCTCTCGCCGTCCTTGCGGACCACCGCCTGGTCGTAGGTCTCCAGGCCGTGCAGTGTCGCCGTCGCGCCGCCGTGCGGCGACGGCGCGCCCGCGGCGGCGGCCGGACCCGCGCCGGCCAGTGTCCCGGCAGCGAGCAGCCCTGCTGAGGCCACTGCCGCGACAGCCCGGCGAACGATGGCCCGCCTGCGTACAAACGTCATGGTCTTCCCCTCTGGGCGAGACGGACGGCGATGGCAGTCGCCCCCTTGGTGGTGTCTCGCCCATGAACGCTCAACCCCCGTCAGCTACGCGACGGATCGTAGAGAGCAGGCGTAACACGTTCCCCATCAATCCCGGCGCACAAGCGTTCTGACTCGCAATCGTTATCAGCGAATCCGAACGGACCGGGACGTTCACGACCCGGCCCGCTGACCTGGAACAACCGCGCCGGGAACCGCAGTTGCCCACATCACACTCCCGTCCGGCTCCTTTTCCGGCCTCCCTCCGGCCCTCTTTTCCGGCCTCCCTCCGGCCCTCTTTTCCGGCCCCTCTTCCAGTGCCAGGGGCACGCGTTCCTCCCCGCCCGGAGGGGCCGCCTCCAGCGCCGCCGGTTCCGGCACCGCACCGCCCGGCGGCGCGCCGCCGCCTCCCCGCTCGCCCTCGTCCGGCACGCCCGGGAAGGGCGCCGAGAAGGAAGGGGAAGAGGAGAGAGAAAGGGAAGGGGAGGGCGTCAGGCCCGGCTTCGCCTGGACCACGCGGACGAAGGCCGAGGTGCCGCGCGAGAGGTCGTGCCCGACCGTCGACGCGGTCAGATCCGCGGCCACGAAGCGCCGCCCCTCCTTCTCGCCCTCCCGGATCCGCAACTGCCCCTGCACGATGACCGGCTCGCCGACGGCCACCGACGACGCGACGTTCGCGGCGAGACCGCGCCAGGCCCATACCGTGAAAAAGCTGGTGTACGCGTCCGACCAGCAGCCCCGTTGCTGGTCGAAGCGCCGGACCGTGCTCGCGAGCCGGAACCGGGCGACCGGGGCCCCGGACGCCGACGTCTTGAACTCGACCTGCGTCGCCGCGTTCCCCACCACCGTCACATGTGCCTCATGCACAGCAAACCGCCTCCCCCTGGGCGACCGCCGCTTTCACGACGGCCGCCGCGTCTCGTGCTCTCCGGGCCGTCCTTGCTCCGGCCCCGCGGAGATTCCAGGATGCACGTCTCCGGCAATGCCGGGCGGATCCCGCCCAAAGCTGGGTATGACGTGCCAGTTGTGGATAACTCCCTCACCCGACCGAGTGAGACGGGGCCAGTGGGGAGGCGGAGAGACAGGGAGGCGGGGGTGTCGGCGGGCCCCGGAACCCGGCGGGCCCTAGATCCCGACGCGGTCCCCCGCGGCGATCACGTACTGCTCCCGCACCTCCCTGTACCGCAGCAGTTCCGCGGCCACCGGCTCCAGCACCCGCGTACGGCCGCACCCCGCCGCCAGGCGTCGCAGACGGCGCTCCTCCTCCAGCCCGTACGCGCGTGCCGGGCCCCTCGCCGCCGTACGGCAGCCCCAGGCCAGCAGCGGTCCGCCGAGCGAGCCGCCCGCCATCAGCAGCACCGGAAGCCATCCCGCGCCGTCGCTCAGCCCGACCATCGCGGCGAGCAGCCACAGCACGCCCAGCAACTGGAGCGCCGTCAGCAGCCCCTGGGCCGTGGTCGCCGCCGTCCACCACGGCGGGCGCGGCCTCGGGCCCCCGGCGGCCGGCGCGACGCCCGTGCCGGAGCAACCGGAGTCCTCCGCCCCCACCCGCTCCGGCGCTTCCTCCCGTACGGCCTCGTCCAACGCCTCCGGCAGCGCCTCGGCGCCGCGCCAGGCCGCCTCGCGCACCGTCAGCGCCCATGCCTCTGGCAGCCCGGCCGAGGCGCGCTCCGACAGCTCCCGTACGGCCTGTGCCACCACAGGGCGCGCGACGCTCGGTCCCGGACGCGGAGCGTCCGCTTCCCTGTCCGCTTCCTCGTCCGCGCCGTGCACGACGCCGCCGTCCGTCGAGCCCGACGGAACCGACGGTCCCGCCACGTCACCGTTCTGCCGGGCGCCCGCCTCGGCACCCGCCCTGTACCGGCGCAGCAGCCGCGACCACGACGTACCGCACGAGCGCTCCGCGTGCCGCAGCCACGCCCGTTCCGCCGCCTGGCCCGCCGCTGTGGCGCCCACGGCCGAGGCCAGACGGTCCTCGAAGTCCTCCCGTACGCGCTCCGTCAGGCCCACGGGTTCCTCGGCGCACTCCACGCCTGCCGCCCCGGTGACGGGAGCGAGGCCGGAGCCCGGGCCCGGGGCCGGGTCCGCGTAGACCGGACGCAGCCGTTCCACGGCGCCGTCCACGTCGGCGCTCAGGCGCAGTACGGGCGCGTTCCTTGTGGCGACGAAGTCGGCGAGTTCGGCGCGGAGTTCCGCGACGCCGTCACCGGTGAGCGCCGAGGTCGCCAGCACGCGCGCTCCGGGCTCGCCGTGCTCGCCCAGCGCCATGCCGTCCTCGTCCAGCAGCCGCCGCAGGTCGTCGAGGACCGTGCCCGTGGCCTCGCCTGGCAGCCGGTCGGTCTGGTTCAGCACGACGAAGGTGACCTCCGCGTATCCGGCGAGCGGGCGCAGATAGCGCTCGTGCAGCACCGCGTCGGCGTACTTCTCGGGGTCCACCACCCAGACCACCGCGTCGACCAGCCGCAGCAGCTTGTCGACCTGCTCCCTGTGGCCCTCGGCGACCGAGTCGTGGTCGGGCAGGTCGATCAGCACGAGCCCGTCCAGTGGGGTGGCCGGTGCGGTGTCCGTGCGCGCGGCGCCTCTGTTCGCGGTCTCCCTGCTCGCGGGATCCGTACTCACGGGGTCCGTGCTCGCGACGTCCCTGCCCGTGGACTCCGTTTCCGGCTCCGCCTGGGGGCCCGGGGCCGGGTGGCCGTGTTCCGGAACCGTCCGGTCCGTGGCGCGGTGACGCACGTCCGGCGCGATGCCGAGGCGGTCGAGGAGGCCGTCGGCGCCGCCCGCTTCCGCCGCTTCCCAGGTGCAGGCCACCGGCAGGGCCGTGGTGGGCCGACGCATTCCGGTCTCGGAGAAGCGTCCTTCGGCGAGCGCGTTGAAGAGCGACGACTTCCCGCTGCCGGTCGCCCCGGCGATCGCGACGGTCGTGTAAGCGCGGGGCAGCCGCCCCCGGGCGCCCGCCTCGTCGAGTACGCGCCCCGCCTCGGCCAGTTCCCGCCCCTCCACGCGCGCCCGCGACAGCCCGATCAGCTCGCGCAGCGCCCCGAGCCGCTGCCGCAGCGCGTCGTCGGGATGGGGGCCGAGGTGAGGGCCGGAGCCGGGGCCGGACCGCTGCGGCCCGCGCACGTACGCGTCACGGCCGTACGTATCACGGCCGTACGGGTCGCGGCGCGAGTCAGCGGTCCGGCCGGTGACGGCCATGGGTGTCTCCCGCGCCACCGGGGCCCCCGGGCCTCGCGCCTCCTGTTCTCGCTGACGGTTCCGTTCGCGCTCCAGCTCGCGCTCCCTCTCCCGTTCGTGGCGGGCCTCGGCCCTGCGCGCCGCCGTGGCCGGGCCGAGGGTCGCGCGGCGCGCGATCAGCCCGTCGTTCCAGGAGGGCCCGTTCACGCTCGCGTCCGCGCTCGCCTCGTCCGGCACGGTTACGGCGCCGCCCCCTGCTGACGGCTCCGAACCCGGGTCCGGCTCCCCGGCCGCCGACGTCCCCTGGACCCCTGCCTCGACGTCTCGCTCTTCGTCCCCCTCCCCGGGGAAACCACCCGTACGGGCGTTCTCGGACGACATCCCCGTCACCTCTCCCTCTGCCACTGCGCCACCTCCCGCGCCCGCGTTCCGGGCCGTTCCGCCTGAGCGGCGTGCAGCACGGAGAACGCGGCGATCAGTTCCACCTGCGGATCCGCGGTGGCCTCCAGTTCCTCCAGTGGCGCCAGCCGACGGTCGCGCTCCCCATACAGCACCCGCTCCACATAGGTGGACAGGAGCCGCCGTCCGCTCCGACGGAGGCGCTTCGCGCCCTCGGCGCCCAGGAGTCCGTGGAGCGTCCGGTAGGCGTCCCGGGCCCGTTCGCCGCCCAGCAGCGCCGTGGCGAGGAGCCCCGCGGCCTCGTCCGCCTCGGCGACGGACGTCCGCTCGGCGGCCCTCGCCTCCTCCTCGGCCAGCTCTACGAGGCAGCGGCGCCACCGCCGTACGAGCACGCCCATCCGCCCGCGCGCCTCCTCTCCGGCCTCCCCGGCCTTCGCGGCTCCCCCGGCCGCGTCAGGGACACCCACCGCGTCCCCCACCGCGCCCACCGCGCTCCCCGCGTCGACGGCACCCACGGCACCCCCCATGGCGACCGCCGGAGCACCTGGCTCGCCGCGCCAGGCACCGTTCGCGTGCTCGTCCGCCGAGGCGACGGCACCGGCGAGAAGCGCGGTGAGTCCGTCCTCGAAGGCGTCCAGGAGTTCGTCGCCGCCGCTGTCCACGGGGAAGCCGCGCCAGTGCGCCGCGGCGTCACCGGCCAGCAGTTCGCCGTCGTCGATCCGCTGCCGTACGCGCGCCGCGGCCTCCCCGTACGCCTCCTCGATGTGCCCCATCAGTCGCTGGGCCGCGGCGTGCTGCGCGGCGGCGGCGTTCGCGAGGGCGCCGACACGAGGGCGCAGGGACGCGAGCGCGCCCGTCGCCGTACGTTCGGCCGCGACCGCGCGCGCGGCGGGATCCCGCGCCCGCTGGGTCAGCCACTCGCGCAGCCCCGCCACGGCGGTGACCGGCAGCAGTCCTGAGCCGCCGGCGGACTCGGGCAGTTCGGGGATGGTGAAGCG
The DNA here is from genome assembly GCF_053611545.1 of Streptomyces sp. NPDC054796. Lineage (NCBI taxonomy): Bacteria > Bacillati > Actinomycetota > Actinomycetes > Kitasatosporales > Streptomycetaceae > Streptomyces > Streptomyces sp. NPDC054796. The sequence goes on from NZ_JBSHAO010000009.1 coordinate 69,801, forward strand.
GGGTACGTCGGCGAGCCCGTCCCGGTCGAGGAGCAGCCCGTACTGCCGGGCCACGTCGGGCGCGATCTGATGCGGCACCCGGTCCAGGACGGTGGCGAGCGTGACGTCGTACTCCTTCGCTGTGCGCAGCAGGTGCCACGGCACCGCGTCCCCGTAGCGCGCTGCGGTCGTCACCAGAACCCAGATGTCGGCGGCGCAGAGCAGTTCGGCGGCGAGGTCGCGGTTGCGGGCGACGAGGGAGTCGATGTCGGGGGCGTCGAGCAGGGCGAGGCCAGGGGGGAGCGCGGGGTCGGTCTCGATACGGAGCGCGCGGGCCTGGCCCGCGCCGTCGGGGCCGCGCTCGGCCTCCTCCTCAGCGGCGAGCAGTTCGTCGTCGGTGACGTCCACGACGCCACCCGGACCACGCCCGTTACCTCCGCCATCTGTGCCCCCGGCGGCCCCGGAACCACCGGAGCCCCCCGAATCGCCGGAGCCCGACACGCCCGGCGGACGGCCGTCCTGCCGGGGCATCCAGACGCGCCCGAGACGGGGCAGCACCCGCTGCCCCGCGAACCAGTGGTGGTCGTCCGGATGGCACACCAGCACCGGAGTGCGCGTGGTGGGACGCAGCACGCCCGCCTCGCTGACCCTGCGCCCGACGAGGGAGTTGACGAGTGTCGACTTGCCCGCGCCCGTCGAACCGCCGATGACGGCGAGCAGGGGAGCCTCGGGCGCGCGCAGCCGTGGGAGCAGGTAGTCGTCGAGCTGGTCGAGCAGCTCGTCCCGCGAACGGCGCGCGCGCTCGGCGCCCGCCAACGGCAGCGGAAAGCGTGCGGCGGCGACGCGGTCGCGCAGCGCGGTCAACGCGTCGAGAACTTCGGGCCGTACGTCCAAGATCGCCACATGGGTAGAATGCCCAATTTTGGCGGGTTTTTGAAGCGTATCCACGGCCCTGCGCATGGAAAACAACGGCATTCGCTCGGCAATTGCCCCATTCGCCCCATGTGACCCAAAGAACGGCCCCGCCGCAGCGGGCGCAGCCATAACGACTGAGCAACACCCTCACGGCGCGCCGCAAAAACCGCTGCACAAATCGCACCCGCCTGCGATTATCGGGACCGCTTCACTGAACCTCCACATGGTGTCGCGGACGTGAAGCAAGCGGTGCGAGCTACCCGGACCCCTATCCTTGACCCCGCCATGGTCACCCGGAGGCGCGCACGCCCATCCGCGACCAGGACTGGCCCCCGTAGCTCAGTGGATAGAGCAGGCGCCTTCTAAGCGCTTGGCCGCAGGTTCGAGTCCTGCCGGGGGCGCCATCATCGGCACGGCGGACAGCCCTCCCACCGGGAGGGCTTTTTCACTGATCTTCGCTGGTCAGAGGCACTCTAGTGCTGGCTGCGTAGCGACGGCGTAAGTTCCCGTCGGCTCGGCTCCCACTCGCACGGCGACGGCTGCCCGGCACCCGTGCGCGACCCGTGCGGCGAGAAGACCGCCTTGCGCGCCTTGTCCCAGACACGCCGGAAGACTGATCCGGCGCCCCGGCCCCTCGTCGTCACCGGGGCCGACAGCACTCCTGCGCCACGGAGACGAAGGCCGACTTCGCCCTCATGAGTTCATCCGGCCTCTCATGGCGCCGCAGGCAGTCGACGAGGTGCTGTGCGGCGGCAGCGGCCTCGGGCGGGCCCTCCAGGGTTACCCCGCCCAAGGCACGTTGCAGAAGAACCTCGTCGTCGGCGTGGCCCCGCCCGCTCCGCTCGGTGAGAATCCTCGCCTCGGCGGCACCGAGGAATTCCATGTAGGTCTGGCGGCGAAGCGCGAACTCGCGCTGCACGGACTCGGCGCGAAGTGTCGTGTGAACCGATTCGAGCAGCGCGTCCGCCTGGCGGTCTCCCGCGTGACGTGCCGCGGCGGCCTGCCGGATACCGGCGCTGCGGGTGTACCAGCCGGTTACCGCACTGCCCGCTACCGCCGAGCCCGCGGCGATCAGGGCGACTACCCAGTCACTCATGCCATCATCCTCCCGATCGGCCCCGGCTCGCCGCATCATCTCCGCCGAACGTGCGGCACGGATCACGCTCCGCCCCCCTTCGAAGAGCGGCCGATAGGATGGGATCATGTCGCCCGACGACGCGAATGAACCTACCGTGACCTGCGGAAACCGTGGAACCCTTCCGCCGAGCCCCGGTAGAATGAAGGATTACGGGCGACGGGCGACGGGCGACGGGCGACGGGCGACGGGCGACGGGCGACGGGCGACGGGCGACGGGCGACGGGCGACGGGCGACGGGCGACGGGTCTTGTTCGCGGCCCGCTCGGCAGTTGCCCTGTACCGCCTGCTCGACGTTCTTCCCGTCTTCTCCGGAGACGTCAGGATCACCCGCCTGTTCACACTCGTCCCCGGCTCCGACTTCGGAGCCGACGCCTTCTCGGCGATCGACGCTCTCGGCGGTCGCACAGTGCCGTGGAGCGAGGCGTGCGACGACTCGTACGACCTGATCGTCGCCGCGAGCCCGAAAGGCGACCTCAGGCTGCTGCGCGGCCCACGCGTCCTCGTGCCGCACGGCGCGGGTTTCAACAAAACAATCCGCAACGAAGGTTCGGCCCATGCGGCGTCCGGACTGGACCCGGCGTATCTGCGACGCGCCCACGACCACGCTCCGGCAGCGCTGCATGCCCTGGCCCACCCCGAGCAGATCACCAGGCTGGCCACCGCGGACCCGCGGGCCGCCCAGCGCGCGAAGGTGATCGGCGATCTCACCCTGGAACGCGTACTCGCCTCGGCCCCCTTGCGTGAGCGTTACCGGGCGGCACTGGGGACCGGCGCCCGCGAGCTGCTGGTCCTGGCCTCCACCTGGGGTCCCGAATCCCTGATCCGACGGCATCCCGGACTGCCCGCCCAGCTCGCGGCACACCTGCCGTACGACGAGTATCAGTTGGCGCTCGTGATCCATCCGAACGAGCGCAGTTCCCTGGGGAAATACGAGCTGGCCGAACGTCTCGCGCCGGCCCTCGACGCGGGAATGGTCCTGCCTGACCCGCACGAGGAGTGGGCCTCCGCTCTGATCGCCGGGGACGCCCTGGTAACCGACCACGGATCGGCCGCCCTGTACTACTGCGCCGCGCGGGACCGGCCCGTCGTGAGCGTCCACCCGGGCGGCGGCGGCGAACTGATACCCGGCAGCCCGATGGGCGTACTCCTCGACCGGATACCGCGGCTGGAAAGCGCCGGCAAGATCGCCGACGCACTGCGCGCGTACCGGCCGGGCCCCGGGCACGCCGCAGCTCAGGCCGCGTTCGCGCCCGTCAGTGACGCGATGGACCGGCTGCGGCGCGAGGTCTACGCCCTGCTCGGCCTCGCGCCACCCGGCTACGACGTCACGCCCCGGCTGCTGCCCTCGCCCGTGCCCGCGCCACGTGTGCCGACGGCGTTCGACGTCCACGTGGTGACCGGCGCGGCCGGCGTCCGGATCACCAGACATCCGGCCGGCACCGGGCTCCCCGGCCACCACCTGGCCGTGGAACACGGCGCCGCCAGTGAACGGCTGGCCCGTTCCGCCGGCCTGTTGTTCCGTCGTCCCCTCCCGCCGTCCGCCGCCCCCGTGGACCTGGCCTGGACCGCCGACGGGTGGACCCGGTACGCCCTGTCCGCCTACCCGGGCTGCCGTTCGGCGGCGGCTGTGCTGCCGAACGGCGCCTGCCTGCTCCGGATGCGCGGTCACGAGCGGGCCTACTCCGTCCAGGCCGAGCCCCGGTCCGCGTCAGGCCGCGTGACACGGATCGACCCGGCCATCGGCCTGTCGGCCGTACACGCGGGGCTGACCTCCCAGGAGCCCGCCGCGGACGGCCGCACCACGCTGAACTGCCTCGTGGGCGAGCGGACTTTCCACATCACCCTCCGCCCCGCCACGCACGCCGAAGCCGAGCAAGTGATCTAGCCCAGAGAGCCGCCCCAGGGCTGCCCCGGAGCTATCCCAGGCCGTTGCGTCGCCGGAAGGCCTGTGCTGCCGCGCGATGCTCTTCGGCCTCCGCCAGGTGGCCTTCGGCCGTGTCCAGTTCGGCGAGCGCGTCATGGACGCGTGCCAGGTCGAAGCCCGAGCGACGTCCGTCGGCCTGTCCGAGCGACCGCTCGTACAGCTCACGCGCCTCACCCGTCAGGCCGAGTCGGTACAGCACGCCGGCGAGAGCGAACGCCGAGCGTCCGATCAGCCTCTCGCGCCCTTCCTCCACGAACCCGGCATGCGCGTCGGACAGCAGCCGGCGGGCCGTCTCAAGGTCACCCGTCTTCGCGCTCGCCTCTCCCATCCGATAGGTCTGGAGCAGGGCACCGTAGGGGTTGGGAATCGCCCGGTGCATGTCGCGGGCGGCCGTGAAGTCGGCCAGTGCGGCATCCCACTCGCCTCGCGCGGCCTTGAGCATGCCGCGGTGCTCGACGGCCGAGGCGGCGAGCTTCCGGTCCCGTACGGAGTCCCCCAGCAGTTCAGCGGCGGACATCGCGCCGTCGATCTGCTCCTGGGCCTCGCGTAGCCGCTCCGACTCCCACAGCGGCCTGGCGAGCTGACAGCGCGTGCGCACCAGCCATCCCGCGTCGCCCCCGTGCCGGACCGCCGCGTCCACGGCGCGCCGGAAGACGTCGACGACCTCGGACTGGTGCGGGTGGTCGAGGGCGTGCGTCCACACGGGCTCGGACAGGGCCACGGTCTCGGTGTCCATCCCCCTGGCGTGCGCCAGGCGCGAGCACGCGAACAGCACATGCCGTTCCTCGTCCAGCCAGCGAGCCGCGCGTACGGCGTGTCCGGCCCGGGTCTCGCCGTCAGCGGCCGTATCCGGGTCCTCCAGTGGAACGTCCGGCGCGCCGGGGACCGGATCGAGGCGGTCCACGACGGTCAGCCGACGGCCGGCCGCGAACCGGTCGGCGAGCTGGGCCTGCCGCGCGAACCAGCGCAGCAGCCTGGCCTGTGCGGCGGCCGTCTCCTCCTCCGCCGTCTCCTGGCGGGACCGTCGCAGGGCGTGCGCGCGCAGCAGCCCCAGCAGCCTCATCTGGCCGGTCTCCGTCAGCGACAGCGGGCGCAGATCCAGTAATCCGGCTCCCCCGAGCTCCTCCAAGGCGTCCCGGCAGTCCTCCGGCCCCAGCCCCGACAGGGCGGTGGCGGAGTGCAGGGTGAACGTCTCACCGGGATGGTGCGCCAGCAAGCGGTAGAGGGAAGCCGCCGGGCGGGAGAGATCGGCGTAGAACGCGTCCCAGAGCCGCTCCACGCCGGACAGGCCCTTCTCGTTCAGCTCGGCCGTGAGGTCGGCGAGGAGACGAGAGAGCGGACGCAGCCGGTGCGTACGTACCCACTGGCCGGCTACGTGCAGCGCCGCGGGAAGGCCGCCGCACAACCGGACGATCTTCCGCGTCGCCTCCGGGTCCGAGGCCAGCCGGTGGTCCGGGACGATCCGCTCCAGCAGCTCTGCCGCCGCCTGGTCGTCCAGTGGCGGCAGGGCCAGATCCACCGCGGCGCCCGCTTCGAAATCGTGGAGCGGACCGTGGCTCGTGACGATCACCACGCTGTCGCCCGACGACGGGAGCAGGGGGACGACCTCGGAGGCGTAGCGGGCGTTGTCCAGGAGGAGGACCATTTTTGCTTCAGAGGTCCTGTTCCAGAACTGCCTGCACCGGGCCCCGTACTGCGCCTGCACCAGGTCCGGCGCCACGCCGAGAGAGTCCAGCAACCGGGAAAGCACATCACCGGGGTCCAGCACGCCGTCCACCCGGAAGTCGTCCAGATCGACGGACAGCACACCGTCCGTGAACGGGTAGCGGTCCCCGAGAGCGCGGGCGATCAGGACTGCCAGCTCCGTCTTGCCCAGGCCGCCAGGGCCGCTGAGCGCCAGCACCAGCGGCCGGGAACGGCTCCGCCAGTCCGTCACGGCGCGCAGGGCGCGTTCCCGCTCGTCGTCACGGTTGACAAAGTGCACCGGTTCCGGTGGAAGTTCGACCCTCACGACAACCCCCTTGACCCTCTGTAGTGCCCTGCACACACCGACCCGTGATCACGCACTCTAGACACTCCGACCGGCCGGCGTCTGGTGCCGCCGAAGGTCCGGGTCCGGCAGGTCGAAGTTCCGGGCGCTGTGCGCGCTCGGCCGGTCCTGGAGCGGCACGGCAGCGCGTCACTCGTGCCTTCTACCGGAATTGCGCGACATCCCCCGGGATTGCGTCGGTTCGGCTCCCGCTTCGCCCCACCCGCCTCGCACGCCCCCAGGAAGGGCACCTAGCCTGGGGCGTCCATGTGAGGCCGGTCGGGGTGGGGAGCGCGCGCGTATGCAGAGCCTGGGGGCCGACGATCCACGCGTCATCGGTGGGCATCGGCTGCTGGGCAGACTCGGCGAAGGCGGCATGGGACGCGTCTATCTGGCGCGGAGCGAGCGCGGACGGACCGTCGCCATCAAGGTCGTCCGCTCCGAGCTGGCGCGGCAGACCGACTTCCGGCGCCGCTTCCGGCGGGAGATCGAGGCCGCGGCGCGCGTGGGCGGCGAGTGGACGGCGCCCGTGCTGGACGCCGACACCGAGTCCGCGACCCCCTGGGTCGCCACCGGCTATATCGCCGGGCCCTCCCTCGCCGAGGTCGTCGGCGACACGTACGGGCCGCTGCCCGAACGCACCCTGACCGCGCTCGCCTCCGGCCTCGTCCAGTCGCTGCGGGCCATCCACAGCGCCGGGCTCGTCCACCGCGACCTCAAGCCCGCCAACATCCTCGTCACGCTCGACGGCCCCCGCGTCATCGACTTCGGCATCGCCCGCGCCCTGGACGCCGCCGACCGTTCGGAGGGCCCGCTCACCAGGACGGGCGCGCTGCTGGGGTCGCCCGGTTTCATGTCGCCCGAGCAGGTGCGCGGGCTGCCGGTGCATGCCGCGAGCGATGTGTTCTGCCTCGGGACCGTGCTGGCCTACGCCGCCTCCGGGCGGATGCCGTTCGGCACCGAGAGCAGCGGCATGCACGCGCTCCTCTTCCGGATCGCGGAGGAGCAGCCGGATCTGACGGGCGTGCCGGGGCGGCTCCACGGGCTCGTCGACTCCTGTCTCGCCAAGGACCCGCACCGGCGGCCCGGACTGGACGCGCTCGCTGAGCAGCTCGACGAGCGGATCGACGCGGCCTGGCTGCCGGGCGAGGTCCTGGCGCAGCTCGGGCGGCACGCGGCGGAGCTGCTGGACCACGAGGAGCCGCTGCCCGGCCCGGGGCAGGGCCAGGGGCCGGGCGGCGACGGGCAGGTGCCGGACGCGCGGGGCGCGCAGGGAGCGGCGGGCGCGGCGGGCGCGGCGGCGGACGCGATGGCTCCAGGGTCCGCGCCCTACGGAGAGGTGTACGGCAGTGCCCACGCCCAGGTTCCGGTCCCGGCGCCCGGCCCCGCGCCCGTCGGCGCCTTCGGGCCCCCGCTGGACGAACCGCCGCGCGTGACCCCGTCGGCCACGGACGCCGTAGAGGCGGAAGCCGGGGACACAGGAGACGCCGGAGACACCGGACAAGGGGCCGGTGCCGTCGGCAACGCGCCCACGGCCGGGGCGAAGTCGCCGCGCGACCTGGCGCGGCGGACCTACTGGCTGCTGATCGCGTACGCCGTGTACGCCGCCCTCAGCCTCCCCTTCCACATGGCGGGGACGCGCGGCGTCTCGAACGAGCCGGGAGGCCGGATAGGCCCCCTCGACTTCAACATGCTGAACGGCAGGGCCGGGCCGAGCGGCGCCGGGCTGCTCCTCGAAGTCCTCGGGGCGCTGACGGGTGTGGCACTCGTCGTCGCGTGGTCGATGTGGTTCTGGCGGGTACGGCTCAACGCCGAGGTGTTCGCGCCGGGCTGGAACCGGCACGGGAAGCGCATGGCGGTCGTCGGCTGGTTCCTGCCCGTCGCCAATCTCTTCCTGCCCAAGCGCGTCATCGAGGACATCTGGGCCGCCAGCCGCCCCGAAGGCCCCATCGCCGTCCCCGGCCCCGTTCCAGGACAGGGCCCCGGCTCCCTCCCTGGGAACGGCGCGGGCACCGCGCTCGGACACACCCCGCCGGGCGGCGCGTTCGGACCCGTCGCGACGGGCGGCGGCGCCCTGCCGCTCATCGGCGTGAAGAGCCCCCTGGTCGGCCTCTGGTGGGCGATGTGGCTGCTCTTCCTCCTCTTCTCCACCGTCGCCTCGTTCATCGGCTGGGCCGGTGACGGCGGCTACGCCACCACCTCCGTCTCGGCCGCCTTCGCCGTCGTGGAGAACCTCTGCTGCGTGCCCGCCGCCGTGCTCGGGGCCCTCGTCGTCAAGCGGATCACCGGCTTCCACGAGACCAGGCTCGCCGCCGCGCGCTGACCCGGCGCGGCCCTCGAACGGGCCCGCACACGCCACCCCGTGAGGGCGGCCCACGAGGAGTCCGCGCGGACAGGTGTGCAGGTCACACGGGTCGTGGGCGCGCGACCACGCTCCGCTCCGTACCGGTGTGACGCTTCTCTCCGGCTTCGCCACCCGAAGACTCATTGTCCGCTTCGCCCCCATAGGGATTGACCTGCGGCGATGACGGTTTCCGCGCCGCACTGGGGGCAATTTGATCTCGCCTGACGGTTTTTGGCGCATCAGGACGGGTGTGCTTACGGTCGCCACCGCTCGACCCGTTCGCCGCCCCCCTGACGGCGGACAGCCGCGACCGTAAGGAAAGAAACACCATGCTGTTCTCCGGCAAGGGCCGTCACCGCCGCCCCACCAAGGCCGCCCGTATCGCAGCCGTGACCGGCGTCGCGGGTGCCGCCGTCGCCGTTCCGCTCATGAGCGCGACCGGTGCCCAGGCCGCCTCCGTCGACACCTGGGACAAGGTCGCCCAGTGCGAGTCCGGTGGCAACTGGAGCATCAACACGGGCAACGGTTACTACGGTGGCCTCCAGTTCTCGAATTCGAGCTGGGCCGCCGCGGGTGGCACGCAGTACGCGCCCCGTGCGGACCTCGCCACCAAGGGCCAGCAGATAGCCGCGGCCGAGAAGCTGCTGGCCATCCAGGGCCCGGGCGCCTGGAGCTGCGCCGGTGCGGGCAACCTGAGCGCGGGCGGCCCCTCGCCCGACGTCAGCACGGGCGGCGGCAGCGGCAGCGGCAGCGGTTCCGGCAGCTCGCAGCAGAGCCAGGGCGAGAACCAGGGTCAGAGCCGACAGAACGAGCAGAGCCAGCAGCAGGCGAAGCCGCAGCAGGAGTCCGCTCCGGTCCAGCCGCAGCGGCAGTCCTCCGGCGGCGACTACACCGTGAAGTCCGGCGACACCCTGGGCACCATCGCCGCCGCGCACGGCACCGACTGGAAGCAGCTCTACCAGGAGAACAAGTCCGTCGTCGGTGGCGACCCGGACCTCATCCTCCCCGGCCAGCAGCTCCGGATCGGCTGACACCGCCCCTCCCCATGACCGCCGTGGTCCGCGCCCCTTCCCCCCGAGGGCGCGGGCCACGGCTCTTTTCGCCCCCGCTTTCCTCCCCGCCGCCTTCGCCGGGCACTCGGTACGGGCCCACCGACCATATGATCGTGCGTGAACGGAGAAGGGGCGGAGGGGCGGAGAGCCGCGGCGAGGCGAGGGGGGACGCACAGGGTGGCCAGCAGGACCGGTACCGGTACGGCCCAGCCGCTGAGGGCTGCGGGCTGGGTGCTGCTCGGACTCGCGGGTGCGACGGTGCTCGTGGCGGGGTTCGTCGTCGCGTGGCGGCATGTGCGCTTCTCGCCCGGACTGGTCGACGAATGGCCGGGCGGCGCCGTCGGATTCGGGCTGACCTGTGCGGTGGCCGCGCTGGTCGGCTGGTCGGGCTCGTTCCGCCTCGCCGCACGCGGCCTCACCTCGGACGGTTCGACGGACGGCGCCGACGAAGCGAGCGCCGACGGCAGCCCCGTCGACGGCAAGGCGGCGCACCGCCGCGACCTCGCCGGAGCCGTCTGCTGTGTGGTGCTCGGCGTGACGGGGCTCCTCTACGGCCTCGCCGTCGTCCCTCCCCGCTGGTGCTACCAGTCGCTGAGCCCGCGCTGCGACTCCCTGCCGGGCGCGGCCGAGGCGGGGATCGCCTTCCTCGGCACGCTGATCGTGGTCTTCTTCGCCAACGGCGCCGTCGCCGCGCTCCTGGAGCGGCTGCGAGAGCGGTCGCGGGAGCTGTGGAGCCGCCGACGGGCCGGGGCCGGGGCCGCGGCCGCGGCACGGCGGCGCGACGCGGACCGGCGGGGCACGCGCCGCGTCAGCGGGAGTTGATCATCGCGTAGTCGGCGCCGAGGACCCTGGGGGCGCCCGAGGGCGGCAGGTGGGCGACGGCCTGCCCGAGGTGGTCGTCGGTGATGGTGCGGCGCGCCGAGCCGTCGTAGACGGCCTCCGCCGAGGAGGGCGTCACGCCGGCCTCCTCGTCCTTCCCGCGCTCTCCGCTCCGGGCGGTGAGTTCGACGGTGTGGGCCACGGGCACGACCGCGAGCACGCCGCCGTCGGCGGTGCGCAGCGCGTAGGCCCGGCGGTCCTCCGGTTCGTCGGCGACGAACCGCTTCCTCACCCCCATCTCCGCCAGCACCTCGTCCCGCTCGCGGTGGATCTTCAGCGCGCGCCGTACCGGCTGCGTACGGGTGAGTTTCGCGCCCGCCTTCTCGCCGCCCGTGACGTACAGGTCCGTCACGGCCGAGGGCAGCCGGTCCGGGGCGAGGGGCGCTTCGCCGGGGGCCTCGTCGGTGTCCGCGACGGCGGCGGCGCCGTCGGCGCCCTCGACGACGCGCGGAAACCTCTCCTCCAGGAACGCGGCCGCCGTCAGCTTCCACCCGCCGCGCTCCCCCTCAGCCGTCTCGGGCTTCGCCCTGTCGAAGACCAGCAGCCGCCGCTGCTTCGAGTGGTCGACGCGCGCCGTCGCGGCGAACCAGTCGCCCTTGGCGGGGATGTGGAAGGAGATGTCCTCGTAGGTGAAGGGGACGAGATAGCCCTCCTTCTCCTTCTTGGACAGCGTGTCGAACTGCTCGTATCCGGCCTTACTGCGCGCGAACAGCGTCCCGCCCTCGACCGTCGAGAGCAGCTTGGCGTCCTGCCGCGCGTTGGCCTTGTTGTTGACCTCCACGTAGTGGTCGACGACCTCGCGCGCCGCCTTCCGCGAGAGCAGCGGGCGGCCCGTGGCCCCGGCGGTCGCGCTCGCCCTCGCGCGGGCCTCGGCCTCTCCGCCGTCGCCGTCCCCGTCGCCGCTGCCCGGACCTCCGGTGCAGGAAGCGAGCGCGCACGCCAGCGCCGGGGCGCAGAGCAGGGCGGCGACGCCTCGGCGACGGCTCAGTACGGTCAACAGGCCCATCGTCTCTCCCCGTTCACGCCGTTCACGTCTCCCCGTCCGCTTCGGACGGACCGGCCTCCGTATGATCGCGTGCCGCCCCGGCGAACGCGAGGCCGCACGGGCGTGCCGCACGGGCGTGGGGACCGCTTACGCGCGGTGAGTAGCGGTACTCAGCACCGATACGAGTAGCGGCGCGGGTGCTGCCAGAGCCCTCCCGGGACCACTGTCGGGGCATGGAAACGGGGACACGTCCGCGTACCGGCCTGCGGCCGGGCACGGGCGAGCGAACAAGTACGGAGACGGGCTCGGGGGCGGGGGCCGGCGCGGGAGCCGGAGCGGGGGCGGGGCGACTAGGGCTGTACGCGCTCAAGCCCTGGTACGCGCGACGGCTGACCGGCGTACGGATGCGGCTCGTCGCCCTGCGGGTTCCGCCCGACGCGGTGACCTGGACCGGCGTGACGGCGGGCGCCGCCGCGGGCGCCACGCTCGCGCTCGCCGGGCACGGCGTCGTCGCCGGACTGCTGGCAAGCGCCCTGCTCGCCCTGCGGCTGGCCTGCGCGAACCTCGACGGAGCCCTCGCCCGCGACACGGGCCGCACCAGCGCGCGGGGCGCCTTCGTCAACGAACTCGGCGACCGGCTCGCGGAGTTCGCCGTACTCGCCGGATGCGCCGCCGTCGCCCCGTGGTGGCTGGTGGCGCTGGCCGCGCTCGCGGCGACGCTGCCCTCGTGGGTGTCGCTCGCCTCGGCCGCGGCCGGAGGGCCGCGCCTCCAGGGCGGCCCCGTCGGCAAGACGGAGCGCTGTGCGCTGCTCGCGGCCGTCGCCCTCACCGGCTGGAGCGTCCCGCTGCTGACGGTGCTGGCCGCGGGCTCCGTACTCACCGCGGCACTCCGCTGCGTACGGGTCTGGCGAGCCCTGTGAGCGTGACCGGGGGCGTAGGCATGGACATGAGCATCGGCGGAATCAGCGGAATCGGGGGCGCCTTCGCGGTGAGCGGGTTCGCCGTGTGGCGCTCGGGGCGGCGCGAACTCGTCGAACGGTGGGTCAGTTGGCTCGTGATCGTGCCGGTCGTGTGGGGTGCGCTCGCCGCGGGGCCCGGGGGCGCCGCGTTGCTGGCGGCCGGGCTCGGCGTGGTCGCGGCCGTCGAGTTCGGGCGGCTGTGCGGGCTGCGGCACGCCGAGTCGGCCGTCGTCGTGGGCGCGGTCGCCGTGCTGCCCGTGGTGGCCTGGCTGGCACCCGGCTCCCTCGTACGGCTGTGGCTCGCGGCCCTTCTCGCCGTCGCCCTGGTGCCCGTGCTCGCGGGGGACGCCGAGGGCGGGGGCGAGCGGGCCAAGGGCGCGGTGTTCGGGGTGGTGTGGCTGCTGCCGCTGACGGGGCTCGTGCTGCTGGGGGAGCGCGCGCTGCCGCTGTGCGCGGCCATCGCGGTGAGCGACATCGCCGCGTGGTGCGCGGGTCGCGCCCTTCCGGGGTCCCCCGCGCTCTCGCCGCTCAGCCCCGCGAAACGCTGGGGCGGCGTGGCGGGCGGCGCGCTGGGCGGGGTCGCGGTGCTGTGGGTCGCGGGCGCGCTGACGTGGCCGCTCGCGCTGGCCGTCGCGGTCGGGGCACCGCTGGGCGACCTGCTCGAGTCCATGCTGAAGCGGGGCGCCGGCGTCAAGGACACCGGCGCGTGGCTGCCCGGCTTCGGCGGCCTCCTCGACCGCGTCGACTCCCTGCTGGTGGCCCTGGCCGTGGCGGTGGTCCTCTCATGAACCGGGACCAGGACCGAGACCGGGACCCGCGCCAACCCCGCTGGCGACACCTCCTGCGCACCGCACGGACGCGACGGACACACGGCAGCGACCCCCTCGCGAACCGCGCCCAGACACCACAGGCACACGGCGGCACCCCTGCCGTGAACCGCGACCGCGACACCGACCGAGACCGGGACCCCCACCAACCCCGCTGGCGACGCCTCCTACGCACCGCACGAACCCCACGGGCGCGCGGAACCACGCGCCTTCCGCCCCCGCCCGTCGGCGTGCCGCACGGCCAGGACGCACCCCGCGCCCGCGCCGAACACGCGCCCCCGCCCGCTGACGTGCCCCCGCCCACCGGTGGCACCCGGCTCGGCGCCCATGCGCGGCGCCTGTTGTGGCGCGGCGTGCTGCGGCTCACGGGCGGGCTCCGCGTCGAGGGGCGGCGGCATGTGCCGCGTGGTGGCTGTGTCGTCGTGGCTCCTCACGCGTCGCACGCCGACACGGCCGCGCTGCTCGCGGCCCTGCCCGCGCGGCGGCGCCCGCTCGTGGCCGCCGCGGCCGACTACTGGTTCGCCGGGCGGGCGCGCGCCACGCTCTGCCGCCGCCTGGTCGCGGGGTTCCCCGTGCGCCGTGGCGGGCGGGGCTTCGGCGACCTGGCGGCCTCGGCGGTACCGGCGCTGGCGCGCGGACAGGCCGTCGTGGTCTTCCCGGAAGGCACCCGTTCGCGCGACGGCTCCGTCGGCCGCTTCCGCAGCGGCGCCACCCGGCTGGCCGAACTGGCCGACGTGCCGCTGCTGCCCGTCGGCCTCGTGGGAACACGCACGCTCCTGCCCGCGCACGGCCGCCTGCGCCGTACGCGCGTGACGGTGCGGTTCGGGCCGCCGACCCGTGATCCGGAAACCGCGTGGCGCACCGTATGTGTGCTCGGGGGCCTCGCCGCACAGACAGCGGACGGGACGACGAACGAGAAGGGGGAGAGCCCTCATGCCAGGCCCGACCAGCCCGATCAGCACGACCGGTTCAACCAGCTCGACCGGCCCGACCAGTTCCACCACCTCCGCCGGTCCCCCTGACGCCCGCCCCTCCCCCCTCGCCCGCCTCAAGTGGGCCGCGGCCCGCGCGCTGCTCCGCACGGTCGGCCGTACCAGCAGGGGCATCCGCGTCGGCTGCCGGTACGGCTTCGACAGCGGCACGATGCTCGACTACGTCTACGTCGACCGCGCGGGCGGCCTCCTCGGCATCGGCAGGCTCATCGACCGCGTCCACCTCGACGCCGTCGGCTGGCGCGCCGTACGTGCACGGCGCGAGCTGCTCACGCGGATGCTGCGCGAGGAGATCGCGGGGCGCGGCGGCGAGGTCGTCGTCCTGGACGTCGCTGCGGGTCCGGGGCGCTATCTCCTGGACCTGCTGGCCGAGGACCAGCCCGGCGGCCAGCTCCGCGTCGTCTGCCGCGACCTGGCCACTGCCGGCCTGACGCGCGGACGCCGCCTGGCACGCGAACGTGGCCTCCCGGAGGGCTCGGTCACCTACGAGCGGGGCGACGCCTTCGACCCCGCGCCGCTGCCGGGCGGCAGGGCGCCGGACATCATCGTGGTCTCCGGCCTGTACGAACTGGTCCTCGACGACGACACGGTCCGCGAGTCGCTGGAGCGGCTGCGCGGAATGCTGGCCCCGGACGGCACGCTGCTCTTCACCACCCAGACCCGGCACCCGCAACTGGAGTTCATCGCGAACGTCCTCACCACGCGCGAGGGCCTGCCCTGGCGGATGAGGTGCCGCTCCGTGGAGGACGCGGAGGCGTGGGCGGTGAAGGCGGGCTTCCCCGCGCACTCCGTGGCCAGCCGTCGCGAGGATGTCGGCCTGTTCACGGTGACCCGCTGCGGCGGCGCCTGAGAAATCCACGGAGGAGATCCGCGGAAGAGGTCCGCCGGAAGCCCGAATGCCCTCGTCCCCCGCCCGTACTTGCCCGGAACGGGCAGACAGGGCGAACGGGCCCGAAGAGCCCGTTCTCGTGAACCCGGCAACCGGAAGCACCCCGGCGGCCCGACGGTCCCGCCTCGCGCCCGTCGCTCCCCGGCCGGAGAGGGGACGGAGCGCACGCGCGCCGCGTGCCCCGCGAAACGCGGGAACGGTTCGCGACGCGCCGAGGCCGATGCCCCCACCCCCGTCGGGGGCATCGGCCTCCGCGCCGCCCACCAGCGATGACGCCGGTGAACTCGCGCACGGACGGGAACGTGACCGTGAGGAGCGGACCGGCTGGCCCGGGTGCGAGCACCCGGAGGCCGACCGCTTCGGCACGTCCCCCGTGCTGCGGTGTGCCGTCATCGTGCCATTACGGAGTGCGGCAGCACATTGCCAGACCCCGGCAATTTTTACGCCGCACTTACGTCCCGGTCGCGGCGGAACCGCGCACGGTTGCGCCCGTGTGCCACAGGTTCGGTGCCGCCGTGTCACAACTCGCCACACGCGACTCGACGGTCACGGCTCGACGTCACAGCCCGACGGGCACGGCACCGGGCACCGCGCGCCGCTCACAGCTCGTTCTCGGGCCACCCCAGCAGCCGGGCGCCCATGGCCGCCGTCTCCAGCGTGAAGCGGTGCAGCGCGTCGCCCGGGTTGTAGCCGGTCAGGCCGCGGATGCGCTCCAGCCGGTAGGAGAACGTCCGCACACTCACGCCCAGCCGCCGCGCCGCCTCCGCGTTGACATAGCCCGCCGCCGCGTAGGCGGCCAGGGTGTCCAGCAGGGGCGCGGCTCCGCCCCGCGCGCCCGTCAGCGGGCCGAGCACCGTGCGCACGAGGTCGGCCATCGCAGCCCTGTCCCGCAGCAGCACGGGGAAGACCAGCAGCTCGGACGCGTTCAGCCGGGCTTGCGGCAGGCGCAGCTGGTCCGCGAGGTCGAGGGCGCCGAGCGCCTCCTCGTAGCTGCGCACCACGCCGCCGGCGCCGGGGTGCTCGCGGCCGACGGCTACGCGGCGCGCGCCCGCGTAGTGGGGCCCCGGGTCCTCGGCGAGGGCGACGAAGCAGTCCAGCACGTCGCGGTCGCCGCTCGCCGCGATGCACACGAGCCGCCCCTCCTTGGTGGACAGCAGCACGTCGCGCGGTCCGAAGCGGCCGAGCAGCTCGCGTTCGATGCGGCACACCGTCGGGTGCACGTCGTCGTACTTCTCCACGCCCGCCGCGACGGCCACCGTGTGCGCGTGCGCGAGCCGCAGCCCGAAGCGCTGGGCGCGTTCCGCGAGGCGGCCCAGGTCGCTGCGCCCGTAGAGGAGGTCGTCGATGAACTCGCGGCGTTCGCCCTCCTCCTGGCGCACCGCCAGCCGCTGGGCGCGCTCGTGGCCCTCGCCGAGCGCGGCGATCGCCGCCTCGACCGCGGCCAGCACCGCGTCCCCCGTACGCCCGCGCTCCGCCGCGCCCGCCGCCCTGGCGACGCCGGGCAGGGTGCCCCACAGCGTGCGCGTCCTGCCGAGGTAGAGACCGATCAGCTCGCGCAGGCCGTGCCCGGCCTCGGCCGCGCGCTCGCCCAGTTCCCTGAACGCGTCCAGCTCGTCCCTGCGCGGCAGCCGCCCGGTCTCCGAGACCTCGGCGAGCAGCCGTGGGTAGTCCCCCAGAAAGGTGCTGGATATCGCGTCGCCGCGCTTCACCGGGCTTCTCCGAGGATGCCCCGGCGTTCAGGCCGGGGAGGAATCGGCCCCCTGCGCAGCAGGGCAGGGACAGTCGGATCGCCGTCAGGGCGATCCGGCGTCCACTTGGTGACGGGGCGAGTGAGTCTGTCACGGTCCGTTGTGCTCAATTGTCAGTCCTCGCGGTGAGGTTCGGGGGTATGACGGCGCGAGTGCGGGCGGGGGAGAGTTGCGGGCATGTCCGGTACACCTATCGTCTGCGGCTGTCGTCCACGGCCCGGTCCGCGCTGGAGGCCGAGTGGGACCGCTGCCGGTGGATCTGGAACGAAGCGGTCGCCAAATCCCAGCGGGTGCACCGGCACAACCGGGCGAGTGGCCAGAGCGTGACGTGCGGCCCGGCCCAGTGGGAAGGCCGCCGACGCCGCAATCGGCGCCACCAAACAAGCCCTGGTGGAGATGGCCCGCAAACACGGGCGCATCCTGCACCTGGTCCATCCCGCACACACCACCATGGACTGTGCGCGGTGCGGAGCGAGAACCAAGCACGCACTCCCCCTCTCCGAAAGAACGTATGCCTGCACCACGTGCGGAGCCGTCTCGCCCAGAGACAAGAACTCCGCACGTGTAATGCTGGTCCGGGCCGGTCCGGGCTGGTCCGCACCCCGGCTAGCGCCCCTTCATCCATATGAGGGGGAGGCGTCCAAGTGGTGTTCCCTCGCCCCCCGGTGTCCGGCGTCGGCGCGGCACGGGTGGCCGCGGCCTCAGCGTAGGCCAGGGGGCGGCGACGGGAACCCTGCGCGGGAGGTCACACGGCCCGCGGGCCGATGCCGGGGCCCCATGAGGCCGGTGCCGGGCCATCGCGAGGGGCCGTTGTCGTGAACCGTACGGTTCGGGTTACGGTGTAAGGAAAACGTCAAGATCAATGATGTCAAGGTGTGCCGGGAAGTCTGGTCGGCGGCGCTTCGTCGCGTCCGAAACCGCCCACGAACCCGGAGCACACCGATGAACCCCTCCCCCGCACCCACCGCGCCCGGCGAGCGGCAGACCTCCCTGTTCGGCCGCCCCTCGGCGAGGGAACGGCGGCACCTGGCCGACGCGCTGCGCACCGAGACCGTGGGCGGCATGGTGCTGCTGGCCGCCGCGGTCGTCGCGCTCGTCCTGGCGAACACCCCGCTCAGCGATCTGTACGCGTCGGTCCGCTCGTTCCACTTCGGCATCCCCTCCCTCGGCCTCGACCTCTCCGTCGAGCACTGGGCCTCGGACGGGCTGCTCACCGTCTTCTTCTTCGTCGCCGGGATCGAGCTGAAGCGCGAGCTGGTCGCGGGCGAGCTGCGCAGACCCGCCGCCGCCGCGCTGCCCGTCGTCGCCGCCGTGTGCGGCATGGCCGTCCCCGCGCTCTTCTACGTCGCCACCAACCTCGCGGGCGGCGGGACGATGAACGGCTGGGCCGTGCCCATGGCCACCGACATCGCCTTCGCGCTCGGCGTCCTTGCGGTGATCGGCACCAACCTGCCCTCGGGCATCCGGGCCTTCCTGCTGACCCTGGCCATCGTCGACGACCTCGGCGCCATCCTCGTCATCGCCGTCTTCTTCACCTCCACGCTCAACTGGGCCGCGCTCGCCGGGGCCGTCGCCGGGCTCGTGCTCTTCCGGGTGCTGCACATCAATCTGCGGGTGCGCGGCTGGTACGTGTACGTGCCGCTCGCGCTGGTCATCTGGGCGCTGATGTACAACAGTGGCATCCACGCCACCGTCGCCGGTGTGGCCATGGGCATGCTGCTGCGCGTGCTCCCGCGCAAGGGCGCCGACGGCGAGCCCGTCGAGGAGACCTCGACGGCCGAGCGCGTCGAGCACCGGGTGCGGCCCCTGTCGGCCGGGGTGGCCGTGCCCTTCTTCGCGCTGTTCGCGGCCGGGGTCGCCGTCTCGGGGCCCGCGCTGGCCGAGACCTTCACCCGGCCCGAGCCGCTGGGCGTCGTCCTCGGTCTCTTCGCGGGCAAGTTCCTGGGCGTCTTCGGCGGCACATACCTCACCGCCCGCTTCACCAGGGCCCGGCTCAGCGACGATCTCGCCTGGTCCGACGTGGCGGGGGTCGCCGTGCTCGCGGGCATCGGCTTCACGGTCTCGCTGCTCATCACGGAGCTGGCCTTCACCGACCCGGAGACGACCGAGCACGTGAAGGCCGCCGTGCTGATCGGGTCGCTGCTCTCGGCGCTCGTCGCGTGCGTGCTGCTGAAGGTGCGGGACGCGAAGTACCGGGCGCTGTGGGAGGCGGAGACCCGCGACGAGGACCGGGACACCATCGCCGACATCGATCAGGAGGAGGACCCGGTACGGCGCCCGGCGGAGGCGGCACGCCGCGCGGCGGAACGGGCCCGCGAGGCGGAGGCCCGCGCCGGGCTAGCCGCGGACGGCGCTCAGGAGCCGTCGTCGCGGGACGGGTCGTCCTCCGACGGTGCCGAGGAGGGGCCCAGCTCCAGCCGCAGGAAGCGCGGCCGGTAGAGGGCGACATCGCGGTGGATCGCCTCCGTGCCGGACAGCACGTTGACGTCGTAGCTCATCAGCAGCCCCGTCCCCTCCCCCGCGCCGCTGTTGGCGCCCGACGCGAACTCGGCGTGCCCCTGCGGGTTGTACGGCACCGCGCCCGCGAGCGCGCCGCCCTCGGGCAGCGGGGGCTCGGCCACGGCTGAGGGGCCGTGCCAGGGGCCCGTCGGCGAGCACGACCAGTAGGACGTCACGTCCGACATGCCCTTGCCGCCGGGGCCGCCCGCGTCCATGGTCAGCAGCAGCCAGCTCTCGCCGTGCCGCACCACGGAGTACGTGCCCGTGGCGCCGCGCTGCTCCGTCTTGCCGACAAGTATCGGCTCGGAGTCCTCCGGGTCCGCCTGCCAGCCGCCGTCCTTGCCCGACCAGTACCGCCAGGCGTCCGCTTCGGCCAGCCGCCCCTCCGGGACCCGCGCCACGTGCGCGCGTGACGCCTTGCCGCTGACGCTGCCCTCGTCGGCGCCGAAGACGTACGTCCAGCCGCCCTCGGTGACGGCCGACGTCCCGTACAGCACGCGCCGCGCCAGGCCGTCGTCCGTGGGCCGGTAGACGGTGCTGACGTCCTCGACGCGCAGGTCGGGGAGGGAGAGCGTCGCCACCTGCGTCGCCCTCGGTACGCCGAAGATCCAGGGCGGCGAGCCCGCCTCGCGCTGCCACAGCAGCACCCGCACCACACGCTCGTCGTCCCCGGCCGACCTGGGCTCCACGACCGCCTGCACGGGCCAGCGCCACACCTCGCGCCCGTCGGACGTGGCCGTGCCGGGGAACAGGGCCGTGTGGCGTCCGCCGTTGCTGCCCAGCAGGGTGCGCTCGATCCGGCCCTCTGCCGACATCACCAGGCCCGCGTTGCGCACCCACACCGGGCTGGTGCCGCGGCTGCGTCCGCCGCCGAGCTGTTCGTCGACCTGGTCCAGGAAGGTGTCGGCTGACATCCACAGCGTCCGCCCGTCCGGAAGCCGCACGGAGCGGGTCCCGTCGCCGCCGGTCCAGTCGTCCAAGCGGGTGTTGTCGTTGCCGTAGCGTTCGAACTCCGCGGTCATGTCCGGCTCGTCCTGCCAGCCGACGGCCTTCACGCCCGCGCATCCGGGGCCGCCGTCCTCGTCGCCGGGCACACTGATGAGGAGCACGAGCACCACGAGCGCGGCGAGCAGCCCGAACCCGACAGCCGGTTTCCTCCGCGGCTGCCGTGCCGGCTGGGGCGGGCGGGGTCCCTCCATCACGGGCCAGGCTAGGCGCATACCGCGCCGCGCGGTCCGGCTTTGCGTCAGGTCGCGGGGGCCGACGTGCCCGTGCCGGGCGCCGGAGGGGTTCCGCAGGGGGCGGAACGGGCGTTCTGGCGAACTCCCGCCACCACGCGGCGCTGAGGCGGCACGACGATAGAGTCCCAGGCCATGGGGATGTGGAACGGGGACACCGGTCCGGGAGCGCCGGTACCGGACGGATACATACCGCAGGCGGCGCCTACGGCGGGAGGGCCCGGCCACGCACAGCCGGGGTACGGGGGTCACGCGCAGCCGGTACCGGGGCCGCCGGGAGGAGGCGGGCCCGGGTTCGACCCGTACGGCCAGGACCCCCACGGCAACGCGGGCGAGCAGCGCGAGAAGCGGGTCAGGCGGCGGATCCTGATCATCGCCGGGTCCGTCCTCGGCGTCGGCCTCCTGGCGCAGGCAGCGCTCGCCTTCTTCGTCGGCGACCCGGACGACGAGAGCCTGAGCGGCCCCGCGTACCGCATCACCGTGCCCCGCACGATCGACGGCGGACGGTACACGCTCGCCGAGGACTTCAGCGACGCGCCGCGCACCACGCTCGACATGGGCACCTCGCGGCGCTCCCGCGCGACGGTGAACGGGCTGACGCCCGTCGCGGGCCGCTACGAAGCGGAATCCGGCTCCGGGGAACTGGTCCTGCACGGCTACAACGGCCCCATGCGGGAGCCGCGCGCCTACCGCAACGCGCTGGTGTCCGCGCTCTACGGGATGGACGTCCCGCCCGAGGACGGCACCGAGTACACGCCCAAGGGCACGAAGGAGCCGGTGCGGTGCCTGCGGCTGCTGCTCGACGCGGCCGACCGAGGCTACGGCCACGGCACGGCGGAGGACGGCTCCTTCCCGGCCGCCGTCTGCTCCTGGGCGAACCGGAACTCCGTCGGCGCGCTCGTGGACACCCGCCCCCGCACCAACGAGAACGGCGAGATCGTCGGCCTCGAAGCCTTCGCCGAGCGCACGGGCGCCGTTCGCGCGCAGGTACGCGAGGCCGAGGGGTCCGCGGCGACGGCCGGGTGAGCGACGCGATGCGGAATCCGATGGAGTACCCCGGAGGTCCGACGGAGTACCCCGGAGGTCCGACGGGGCATCCGGGAGGCGGTCCGACGCCGGGCCCCTACGTCCCCGCCTGGGAGCCGCCAACGGACGTGGAAGCGGCGCTCTACGGGGCGAAGGCGCGGCAGGACTGGGCCGCGTACTACGACACGCTCGGCGACACCTGGCTCTGCTACTCCCTGCCGAGAGGGCCGCTCGACGCGCTCGGACAGCGCGACATGTACCCGTACTGGAGCCCGGTCACGGGCACCTGGTGCTTCGCCGTCCTCACGCAGGGGATGCTGCCCGCGCCCGTGGCAGAGCCGGTCTTCGTGCGCACCACCCTGGACAGCCTGGCCGCCAGTTGGCCCGACGACCGCTGGTGGCTGGCCGTGAACCCCGGTTCGCCGTGCGAGGCGTACTTCCCTGGGACGCTGCCGGTCCGCACGGTGTGGCGGCGCCACGCAGAGCGCGCGTGGCGTGGCCAGCGCGACACCCTCCGCACCCTGCGCGTGGGCGGCCCGCTGCACGGCCCCGTGGCGCACGGCCTCGCGTGCGGGGCGCTGCACTGCGTGCGCGACGGCTCGCTGTGGAACGCCATGGGCTGGCACGGCAGCGGCTACGACGGGGAGCGCGAGCGCATCAGGGGCCCGTGGGACGTCCACGGGCGCGACGACTGGCGCTACCGCCAGGAGCAGTTGCTGAACGGCGCGATGAGCGACCCCGACTGGGAGTTCGTCCTCGCCGTCCGCAGATCGCTCCACTCCGGCGACGACGAGCCCGAAGCGGCCGAGGGCGGCACCGACCGCACAGGTCCGGCCGCCGCGCTGCGCTGGCGCGCGGCGACCGAGCGCGCGGCGCGTGCCGAGGAGGGCGGAGAGGGAGGCGAGGGTGCCGATCCTGACGGTTCCGGCGCCGAAGCACGCGTCAAGCGGCTCCAGCAGCTCATCGGGCGGATCATGCGCTACGAGTCCCGCTTCCGCGCCGACGGGCTCCTGCCACCCGACGGCACCGTGCGCTCCGTCCGCGCCTGGGACTACGGCCTCGCCTCGATGATGGCGCGCTGGGGCCTGGGCGGGCGCTACTGCGACATGGCGGAGGCCGAGCGCGCCGTCGTGCGCGCCGGCGAGGTGAGCAAGGAGGCGTACGAGTCGTGGGAGGAGTTCTCGCTCGGCTATGTGCTCGGCCGGTGCCTGCACTTCGACGAGGAGCGCTACGGCGACTGGTACACGGACATGGTCACGGCCCACCGGATCCTCACCACGGACCCGGGCAGCCCCTGGCTCAACATTCCGTTCAAGTGATGTGAGGCGAAAGGTCGGTCCGGCATGGGTTGGTGGAGCGGGCACGGCGTACCCGGCGGATCCGGCGCGCCCGGCGGACCCGGCGTGCCCGGTGCGGCGGGGGCACCCGTAGCCGCGTGGCAGGCGCCGACGGACGTCGAACAGGCGCTGTACGAGGCCAAGGCCCGCGAGGACTGGCCCGGCTACTTCGACGTGCTCGGCAGCACCTGGCTCTACTGGTCCACGCCCCGGCACCCGCTGGACGCGGTCGGCCAGACGTCGTTCGGCTCGTACTGGAACCCGGGCACGCGCACCCGCTGCGTCGCCCTGTTCACCGCCGGCATGCTGCCGCCGCCCGTGCCCGACCCCGTCTTCGTCAGCAGGCACCTGGGCTCGCTCGCGCGGATCTGGCCCGACGACGAGTGGTGGCTGGCCGTCGACCCGGGTACGCCGTGCGAGGCGTACTTCCCCGCTGGCATGGCGCACCGGGCCGTGTGGCGGCAGCACTGGGAGCGGGCCTGGCGGCCACGGCACTCCACGCTGCGCACCCTGTGGACGGGCGGCCCCCTGCACGGCCCGGTGGCGCACGGGCTCGCGTGCGGGGCGCTGATGAGCGTGAAGAACGGCTCGTACTGGAACTCCGTCGCCTGGCACGGCACCGGCTACGACGACGAGGTGTACCTGCTCAAGCGGTGGTGGGGCGTCACCACGCGGGAGAAGTGG
Organism: Streptomyces sp. NPDC054796; assembly: GCF_053611545.1. NCBI lineage: Bacteria > Bacillati > Actinomycetota > Actinomycetes > Kitasatosporales > Streptomycetaceae > Streptomyces > Streptomyces sp. NPDC054796. The sequence continues at coordinate 93,245 of NZ_JBSHAO010000009.1, forward strand.
CTGACGTATCTGGAGGAACTGCTGCGCGGCGACATGGTCAGCGGCGCGTGGGAGTTCGTGCTGAAGGTGCGCGACACGCTCGCCCGCGCGTCCAGGACGGGCACGGTCTCCGTCGCCAAGTGGCGGGACGTGACCGAGCACCTGGCCCGCGAGCGGCTCGCCGAGACGCTCGCCGGTTCGGACGGCGGGCCGCACGGGCCCGTGGACGGAAGCGTCGCGGACGAGATCAAGCGGCTCCAGGGCCTGATCGGCAAGATCATGCGCTACGAGGCACGCTTCCGCGCCGACGGACTGCTGCCCGAGGACGGCTATGTGCGCTCCGTCCTCGCCTGGGACCACGGCCGCGCCTCCGGCATGGCCCGCTGGGGCCTGGGCGCCAGGTTCGGGGAGCTGTGGGAGACCGAGCAGGCACTGCTGCGGGCGGGGCGGGTCAGCCAGGCGTCGTACGACTCGTGGGAGGAGTTCTCCCGCGGCTATGTGCTGGGCCGGTGCCTGCACTTCGACGACGAGGAGTTCGGCGACTGGTACACGGAGATGCTGGACGCCCACCGCATCCTCACCACGGACCCGGCCAGCCCCTGGCTCAACGTCCCCTTCAAGTGAGCCCGCTCACGTAGAACCGTTCACGCAGAACCATTCACGCAGAACCGTTGGCGCAGGCCCGGTCCAGCAGCGCCTCCGCCGCGGCGCGTGCGTGCCTGCCGTAGTCCGCCTCGCCCAGCGCCATGGCCCGGCAGGCGGCCCCGTCCGCGAGGGTGGCCAGTTGTTCGGCGAGCGCGGCGGGTTCGGGGCAGCCCAGCTCCGTCAGCAGCGCCGCGATCAGCTCCGCCATCCGCAGCTTCTGCTCGCGGGCGTAGGAGTGGACCGCGCTGCGCGGGTCGGGGAACTCGGCTGCGGCGTCGATGAACGGGCAGCCGCGCACCGGAGCCGTGTCCTCCGGCGCCGCGTCCTCGCCATCCGGCGCCGTCACGGGCGGGTCGAACAGCTTGAGCAGCCGTTCCCTCGGGGGGATGTCCTCGCGGGTCAGCACGCCTTCCAGGGTGGCGCCCGACGAGGCGAGGGCCTGTAGGTGGGCGAGGACGAGGTCGTTCTTGGTCCGGAAGTGCGAGTAGAGCGTCCGCTTGGACACCGGCGCTTCCTCCGCGACCTGTTCCATGCCCGTCGCGTTGATCCCCTGCGTCGCGAACAGCCTGGCCGCGGCGGCCAGCACCCGCTCCCTGCCGCCGCGCCCGCGCCGTGAGGTTGTCGTAGCCGTCGCTGCACCCATAACGGCAAGTATACGCTCCCGTTTACTTCAGCCTCGTCACCCTGTTAAGGTCGCCTCGGAAGTAAACGGAACCGTTTACATAAGCCGTATGAACCATCACCGAGGAGTTCCCATGAACAGGCCGTCGTTCCCCGCCACCGAGACCGAGCTGAGCGGGCACGCGGAGAAGCTGATACGCGGCCGTCACGCGACCCGCGCGTTCCGCCCGGACCCCGTGCCCGAGGACACGATGCGGGCGGTCTTCGCGCTGGCCGGGGCCGCGCCGTCCAACTCCAACGCGCAGCCCTGGCGGGCCGAGGTGGTCAGCGGCGCGGCACGTGAGCGGCTGGCGGACGCGCTGGTGGCGGCCCACACCGAGCAGCGCACCTCGGTGGACTTCCCGTACTCCGAGGACATGTACACGCCGGTGCACCAGGCCCGTCGTGCCGCCTTCGGCGCCGGGCTGTACGGGGCGCTGGGCATCGGCCCCGACGACCACGCGGCGCGCGCCGCCTACGACGCCGAGAGCCTGCGCTTCTACGGCGCGCCGCACGCCGCGTTCCTGTTCGTCACCGGGGACGGCGGGCCCCGGCTGGCCGCCGACGTCGGCGCCTACATGCAGACGCTGCTCCTGGCGATGACCGCGTACGGCGTGGAGAGCTGCCCGCAGGGGCTGCTGAGCTTCTACGCGGACACCGTCCGCGCCGAACTCGGCGTCACCGAGGGAAAGCTGCTCGTCGGCGTCTCCTTCGGCTACGCCGACAACTCCGCGCCGGTGAACCACGTCGCGGCCGAGCGGTCCTGTCTCGCGTCGACGACGGCCTTCCACGCGTAGGCGCGGGACGCCCCATGACCGGTCAGCGCGGATTCACCGCGTCCGCCAGATCGTCCAGCGCGTCCGTCAGGAGGTCGGCGGTACGCAGATCGACGGGCGGGGGTTCCTCGGCGCGGGCCCACCAGCGCGACAGCGCCTCGTGGACCGGCTCCCAGTCGACGGGCCTGTTCTCGCGCACCGCTTCGGCGGCCGTCGTCACGGCGGGGCCCAGCGCGGCGGCGTAGTCGGCGGCGCCCTCGCTGGGCTTGGCGTCCCGCTCGGGCAGATGCGGTTCCAGCAGCATCGTCACGCGGCCCATCGTCACCAGCGCCGACTGCGCGTCATTGGCGGAGCGGCGCGAGAGACGGCCGCGGTGGCGTACGGGCTCGGCCCCCGCCCTGGCCGCCGTCTGCTCCCATTCGAGGCGCGCGGCGCGCGCGTCGAGAAGCGCCTCGCGGACCTGGCGGGGCGCGCGTTCGGCGGGGCGCGCGAAGCAGTCGAGCACGGCGATGGCGTAACGGCCGTTGGCCTCCAGCCAGTCGGCGAGCCTGTCGCGCAGCAGCGGCGTCTCCCAGGCGGGGAAGACGGCGTAGCTGAGCATGGCCAGGAGTCCGCCCACCGCCGTGAGCCAGATGCGCTCCAGCACCGTCTGGGACCACAGCGAGCCCGCGATGCCGAGCAGGAAGACGACATAGGCGCCCGTGCAGGCGGAGGTGATGGCGTAACCGGTGCCCATCAGCAGGTACATCGCACCGATCGACGCCACCGCCAGCGCCGCGCTCACATAGGCGCCCGGATGCGCCAGCCCCATCACCGCGCCCGCGAGGGCGACCCCGACCAGGGTCCCGGCGAAGCGGGCGACGCCGCGCTCGTACGTACGGGAGAAGTCGGGGCGCAGCACCATCACGGCGGTGAGCGCCACCCAGTAGCCGTGCTCGGGCGGGAGCGCCTGGCCCAGGAGGTAACCGGCGGCGGTGACGACGGCCAGGCGCAGCGCGTGGCGGCAGATCGGCGAGGACCAGCGGAACTCGCGGCGGAAGGTGCGCAGCGCGACGGGCACCAGTGCGGCGAGGGTGGGCCGGTGCAGGTGCCGCGGGCGGCGTACCCGGCGCCGCGTCCGCTCCTCCTGCGCCGCCTCCGCGGCCTCGGCCGCCTCGATGGCCTCCTGGAACGGGGTCTCGTCCGTCACGTCGCCCGGCCATCCCGGCGGCCCGTGCACCTCCTTGCGGACGGTGTGGAAGGTGGCGCGCGGGATGATGGGGATGGAGCGGGTGATCTCGACGGGTTCCTGCGCCGCGTCCACGGCGTCGTCCGTGAGCGCGATCAGCCGCATCGCCGCCTTGCGCGCGGGGCCCGTCAGCACGGGACCGGACTCCGGCACCTGGAGCACCTCCAGCGCCTCTTCCGGGATACGGACCCGTTCGCCCCGCCTGATGGCCCGCGCCGTCGCGTCGAGCACCGTCGCGGCGGCGCCGAGCAGGGCGCGCACGCGGTCGCGCTCCGGGCCGACCAACTGCGCGCCGCCGACGATCGGGTCGGCGAGCGAGGCGAGGACGGGCCGGAAGCGTTCGGCGAGCGCGCGGTAGCCGCCGAGCTGGCGCGGCCTGCGGCGAGCCTGCCGGGGGGTGACGGCGGCGGCGCTGCGGGCCTCCATCAGCGGCTCGGGGTCGAAGGGTGCCATGGGGTCGTGCCGCAGCCGCCGCGCGTAGTCGGCGACCCCGGCCAGCGCGTCGGCGAGCGTGTCGCGCCGCTCGCCCCAAGGGCGTACGGGAAACAGCACGATCAGCGTCGCCTGCACCACCCCGCCGACCGCGATGAGCCCCGCGTGCGCGAGGGCGCCCAGCACGGTGGTGGGCAGCGTGACGGTGACGAGCATGACGGCGATGGTCAGCGCGGCGACCACCCCGGACGTCGGCCCGACCCCCCACGCCATGCCGGCGGCGAACGCCCAGACCGCGAGCAGCACCACGAAGGCGGGCGGCCACGGTGCGAGCAGATAGCCGAGGAAGGTGGACACCGCGAGCCCGGCCGCAGCGGCGAGCGCGAGCACGGGGCGGGGCCGCCAGCTTCGCTGGAACGTCGCGACACCGGACGCGAAGGCGCCGAAAGCGGAGGACACCGCGAGCTGCGCGGAGCCCAGCGCGAGCGCGAGCCCGATCACGACGGCGACCCCGACCGCACCCCGCAGCGCGATGAGCGGGGTGAGCGAGGCGCGCTCGATGGTCAGTCCGGATCGGGCTGTCTCCTTGATCGCCCGGAGCCAGGGCATGGCCGTCATGCGTCCGAGAATACGGGCAGGGGCGGAAGACCCCTCGGCCCAGGGCCGGGGGTCCTCCGGTGTCGCGTGCGGTGTCGCGCGCCAACGCCCCGCAGGTCAGGGCGGTGAGGCGGGCGGCGGGTCACGGCAGCGGTCCCGTCAGCGGCCCCTCGGCCCGTCAGGAGGACGTCGGGAAGCCGAGGTTGATGCCGCCGCTGTCCGCGGGGTCCGGCCAGCGGGTCGTGATGACCTTGCCGCGGGTGTAGAAGTGGATGCCGTCGTTCCCGTAGATGTGCAGGTCCCCGAAGAGGGAGTCCTTCCAGCCGCCGAAGGAGTGGTGGCCGACGGGAACCGGAATGGGGACGTTGACGCCGACCATGCCCGCCTCGACCTCCAGCTGGAAGCGGCGGGCCGCGCCGCCGTCGCGGGTGAAGATGGCCGTGCCGTTGCCCCACTTGCTGCCGTTGATGAGCCGGATCGCCTCGTCGTACGTCTCCGCGCGCACCACGCACAGCACCGGGCCGAAGATCTCGTCCCGGTAGGCGTCCATCCCGGGCGAGACCCTGTCGAGCAGCGAGACCCCCAGGAAGAAGCCCTCCTCGTGCCCGGCGACGGTGTACCCGGTGCCGTCCACCACCACCTCCGCGCCCTGGGCGCGTGCTCCGTCCACGTACGAGGCCACCTTGTCGCGGTGCTCGCGCGTGATGAGGGGGCCCATCTCGGAGGCGGGATCGTCGCCGGGGCCGACGCGCAGCGCGCGGGCGCGGTCCGCGATCCTCGCGACCAGTTCGTCCCCGGCACCGCCGACCGCGACGACCACGGAGACGGCCATGCAGCGCTCACCGGCCGATCCGTACGCCGCGTTGATCGCGTTGTCCGCTGCGAAGTCGAGGTCGGCGTCGGGCAGGACGAGCATGTGGTTCTTGGCGCCGCCCAGCGCCTGGACCCGCTTGCCCGAGGCCACCGCGCCCTGCTGGATGTACCGGGCGATGGGCGTGGACCCCACGAAGGAGACCGCCGCCACGTCCGGGTGCTCCAGCAGCCGGTCGACGGCCACCTTGTCACCGTTGACGACGTTGAGGACGCCGTCGGGCAGACCGGCCTCGGCGGCGAGTTCCGCGAGCCGGTACGCGGCCGAGGGGTCCTTCTCGCTGGGCTTCAGCACGAAGGTGTTGCCGCAGGCGATGGCCAGCGGGAACATCCACATCGGCACCATCGCGGGGAAGTTGAACGGGGTGATGCCCGCGACGACGCCGACCGGCTGCCGGATGGAGGCGACGTCCACCCGCGTGGAGACCTGCGTGGACAGCTCGCCCTTCAGCTTCTCGGGGATGCCGCAGGCCAGCTCCACGATCTCCATGCCGCGCGCCACCTCACCGAGCGCGTCGGAGTGGACCTTGCCGTGCTCGGCCGTGATGAGGCCCGCGATCTCGTCGCGGTGCGCGTCCAGCAGCTCGCGGTACCTGAAGAGGAAGGCGGTGCGCCTGGCCAGCGACGACTGCGCCCAGTCCGGGTACGCCTCCCTGGCCGCCGCGACGGCCGCGTCGACCTCCTCCGCTGAGGCGAGCGAGACCCGCGTGGGCTGCGCGCCCGTCGCCGGGTCGTAGACGGGCCCGAAGCTGCCGGAAACGGACTCGACGGGCTTCCCGCCGATCCAGTGGCCGAGGGTCTTCATCAGAGGGAGCCTTCCTACGGGGTGTCGCGGGGTGTGGGGGCGTGCGGCGCTCACGAGGGGGGCGGGCAGGCCGTCGTGCGGGCAGACCGTCGGTCACAGGTGGTGGCGGCGTTGCGCCGCGTGGCGTTCGTACTCCTCGCGGGCCCTGACCGCCGCAGGGCGGCCCGAGGTCTCGGCCACCACCACGTCCCACCACGCCTGCGCCTCGGGCGCGGTGGCGGCGGTATCGGTCTCGACGTACACGCACGCGGGTCTCGACGAGGCCCGTGCGGCGGCCAGCGCCGCGCGCAACTCCCCGACCGTCCCCGCGCGGTGCACCTCCATGCCCAGCGACGCCGCGTTCGCCGCGAGGTCGACGGGCAGCGGGTCGCCCGTGTAGGTGCCGTCGGCCGCGCGGTAGCGGTAGGCGGTGCCGAAGCGTTCGGCGCCCGTCTGCTCGGAGAGGCCGCCGATGGACGCGTAGCCGTGGTTCTGGAAGAGCACCACGTTGATGTCGACGCCCTCCTGGACCGCGGTGACGATCTCCGTCGGGAGCATCAGATACGTGCCGTCCCCCACCAGCGCCCACACCGGCCGCTCCGGGGCCGCGAGGCGCACGCCGATGGCGGCGGGGATCTCGTAGCCCATGCAGGAGTAGCCGTATTCGAGGTGGTACTGGCGCGGTGAGCGGGCCCGCCACAGCTTGTGCAGATCGCCGGGGAGCGAACCGGCCGCGTTGATGATCACGTCGTCGTCGCCGACGGCCGCGTCCAGCGCGCCCAGCACCTGGGTCTGGGTCGGCCGCGCGTCCTCGTCGGGCGCCGCGTAAACGGAGTCGACGACCTCCTCCCAGCGGGCCTTGCCCGTCGCGGTCTCGGCCGCGTACTCCCCGGCCACCCGGTGCCCCGCCAGCGCCTCCGTCAGCGCTTCGAGCGCGGCCCGCGCGTCCGCGACCACCGCGAGCCCCGCCATCTTGTGGGAGTCGGAGGCGGCGACGTTGACGTTGACGAAGCGGACGGACGGGTCGGCGAAGAGGGTGTGCGACGCCGTGGTGAAGTCGGTCCAGCGGGTGCCGACGCCGAGGACGAGGTCGGCCGTGCGCGCCAGGTCGTCCGCCACGGCGGTGCCCGTGTGCCCGATGCCGCCCACGTCGCAGGGGTGGTCGTGGCGCAGCGAGCCCTTGCCCGCCTGCGTGGACGCGACGGGGATGCCCGTCGCGTCGGCCAGCGCGCGCAGCGCGTCCTCCGCCTCGCTGTGGTGCACGCCGCCGCCCGCGACGATCAGCGGCCGGTGCGCGGCGCGCACGGCCGCCGCCGCCTCGGCGAGCGCGTCCGCGTCCGGCGCCGGACGGCGCACGTGCCAGACGCGCTCGGCGAAGAACTCCTCCGGCCAGTCGTACGCCTCGGCCTGCACGTCCTGCGGCAGCGCGAGCGTGACAGCGCCGGTTTCGACGGGGTCGGTGAGCACGCGCATCGCCTGCATCACGGCGGGGATCAGGGCCTCGGGCCTGTGGACGCGGTCGAAGTAGCGGGAGACGGGCCGCAGCGCGTCGTTGACGGAGACGTCCCCCGCGTAGGGCACCTCCAGCTGCTGGAGCACGGGGTCCGCGACACGAGTGGCGAAGGTGTCGCCCGGCAGCAGCAGGACGGGCAGCCGGTTGACGGTGGCGAGCGCGGCGCCCGTGACGAGGTTGGTGGCGCCAGGGCCGATGGAGGTGGTCACAGCATGCGCCGAGAGGCGGTCCCGCTGACGGGCGTAGCCGACGGCCGCGTGCACCATGGCCTGCTCGTTCCTGCCCTGGAGATAGGGCAGCGGAGCCGGCGCCGGAGCGCCCTGGCTGTCGTGCCCGCCCTGCCCGCTCTCCAGGAGGGCCTGGCCCATTCCGGCGACGTTGCCGTGGCCGAAGATGCCCCAGCAGGCGGCGATGAGACGGTGGCGGCGGCCGTCGCGCTCGGTGTACTGGGCGGCGAGGAAACGCACGAGGGCCTGCGCGACGGTCAGCCGCCGCGTGGCGACCGGGGGCGTCGTCGCCGGTTCGGCGCCGGTGGCCGGTTCGGTGCCGGTGGCCGGTTCGGTGCCGGGCAGGGGGCCGGCGGCGGGCGGCGGGGCGGTACCCGGTGGTGTGTCCGTGCCCGTCGTCGATGGGCCTGTGCCGGACGGCCGTTCGGTGTCAGCGGTGTTCACTGTCCCGCCTCCCCTTCCACTGCCGGAGCGGTGTAGAGCGGCAGCCTTGGATCGACAGGCTGCCGCTCCCAACTGCCTCGGATCCAGGCATGATCAGGATGGTCGCAGATGAGCCAGGCCCGATCCAGCCCCGGACCGGCCATGACGTTGAGGTAGTACATGTCGTGTCCCGGTACGGCCATGGACGGACCGTGCCAGCCGTCGGGGATCAGCACGGCGTCGCCGCCGCGCACCTCGGCGAGGACGTCGGTGCCGCGCCCGTGCCCCGAGGGCGAGACGCGCTGGTAGCCGATCCCCGGGGCACCCCCGGGCGCCTCGGGCGCGTGGGCGATCTCGAAGTAGTAGATCTCCTCCAGCGCGCTCTCCTCCCCCGGCCGCTCCTCGTCGTGCTTGTGCGGCGGGAAGGAGGACCAGTTGCCGCCCGGGGTCAGCACCTCGACCGCGATGAGCCTGTCCGCCTCGAAGACGCCCGCCGCACCGAAGTTGTTGACCTGGCGCGAGCAGTTGCCGGTGCCGCGCAGCTCCACGGGCACGCCGGAGGCGGGCCCGTAGCGCGCGGGCAGCCGCCGCGCACAGCGCGCCCCGGTGAGCGCGAAGCGTCCGCCGTCCGCGCTGTCGATCCGTACGGTCGCGTCGCGCGGCACATAGGCGAAGTCGGTCACTCCGCTGAAGACGCTCGCGCGCCCCGCGAGCGGGAAGACGGCGTCCTCGACGGCGTCCTCCGCTGTCACCGTGCAGCCGCCGTTGAGGGGCAGCACGATCCACTCGCTGTCGCCCGTGCCGAACGTGTGCGTGCCGCCGGGTTCCAGTTCCAGCACGCGCAGGGAGGAGTAGGTCCAGCCCGCGCGTGCGGGGTCGATGTCCAGCGCGTACGGACCGGCAGCGGCGCTGCCCGCCGTCACATGGAACGCGCTCCCGGCGCTCCCGGCGCGCCCGGTGCTCCCGTCGCTGCCCGCCCTCTCCGGCATCCTCGTGCCCTCCGCCTCCGCTGTCGTCTTCCCGTCGGCCATGCCCGTCCTCACCGTCGCTTCTCGTACGTACCCCTCACAGCAGCCCGACCGCCGTGTCCACGGCTGCCGTGACATCGCCGTCCGCCGGATAGAGCAGTGTGCGGCCCACGACCAGCCCCCGCACGGTGGGCAGCCGCAGGGCCTTGCGCCACTTCTCGTACGTGACCTCCTGGTCCCCGTTCACCTCGCCGCCGAGCAGTACCGTCGGCAGCGTGGAGGTCTCGCAGACCCACGCCATGTCGTCCGGGTCCTCGGTCACCGGCAGCTTCAGCCAGGTGTAGGCGGACGTGCCCGCGAGGCCCGAGGCGATGGCGATGGACCTGGCGACGGCCTCCGCGCTCAGGTCGTTCGCCACCTTCCCGTCCACGCGGCGGCAGATGAACGGCTCGACGAAGACGGGGAGTCCGCGCTCGGCCATGGCGTCGATGGCGCGGGCCGTGGAGACCATGGTGCTGAGGGAGCCCTGGTCCTCGTAGTCGATACGGAGCAGGAGCTTGCCCGCGTCGAACCGCAGCCGCTCGATGTCCTGGGCGCGGTGGCCCGTGAAGCGGTCGTCGAGTTCGAAGGCCGCGCCCGCGAGACCGCCCCGGTTCATCGAGCCGACGACGACCTTGTCGTCCAGTGCGCCGAGGAGGAGCAGGTCCTCCAGGATGTCGGCGGTGGCGAGCACCCCGTCCACGCCGGGGCGGGAGAGCGCCAGCGTCAGCCGCTCCAGCAGGTCGGCGCGGTTGGCCATCGCGAGCTTGCGCTCGCCGACGCCCAAGGCACCGCGCGCGGGGTGGTCGGCGGCGATGATCATCAGCCGGTCGCGCCCTGTCCCGGACGCGGCGGACGCGGCAGGGGCACCGGGGACCCCGGGGGCGCCGGGGGCGCCGAGCAGCGGACGGCGGCGGCGCAGTGCCGCCGCCTCCGCGATGGCCTCGGGGTGCCTGCTGCGCACCGCGACGAGGTCGGGGATGCTGATGCTGCTCAAGGGGAGGCTCACTTTCCTGGCGGCGGAGTAGGCGACGGGGGACGAGGGGCGGGGGACGAGGGGCGGGCGGCCGGGTCAGTGCCCGAGGAGCGCGTCGACCTCGTCGGCAGTCGGCATCGCGGACGAACAGGCGAGCCGCGAGGCGACGAGCGCCCCGGCCGCGTTGGCGTACCGCATCACGTACTCCAGGTCCCAGCCCGCGAGCAGCCCGTGGCACAGCGAGCCGCCGAAGGAGTCCCCGGCGCCGAGCCCGTTGACGACCTCGACGGGGTGCGGCGGCACCTCGGCCTCGCCGCCGTCCCTCTGCAGGGCGAGCACACCCTTGGGCCCCTGCTTGACGACGGCGAGTTCGGCCCCGGCGGCCAGCAGCGCCTCGGCGCAGGCGCGGGGTTCGCGGGTGCCGGTGGCCACCTCGCACTCGTCGACGTTGCCGACGGCGACGGTCGCGTGCGCGAGCGCCCGGCGGTACACGGCGCGGGCCTCGTCGGGGTGCCCCCAGAACATCGGGCGCCAGTCCAGGTCGAAGACGGTGGTGCCGCTCTTCGCGCGGGCCTCCAGCGCGGCCAGGGTGGCGCTCCGGCTGGGCTCCTCGCACAGGCCGGTGCCTGACATCCAGAAGACGCGGGCAGCGCGGACCGCGTCGAGATCCAGTTCGTGGGCGTGGATCTCCAGGTCGGGTGCCTTGGGCTGACGGTAGAAGTAGAGCGGGAAGTCGTCCGGCGGGAAGATCTCGCAGAAGGTGACGGGCGTCGGGTACCGGTCGACGGGCGTCACCCAGCGGTCGTCCACGCCGAAGCCGGTGAGGGCCTGGTGGACGTACTCGCCGAAGGGGTCGCGGCCCGTGCGGCTGATGACGGCCGTGGTGCGGCCCAGCCTGGCCGCCGCGACGGCGACGTTGGTGGGCGAGCCGCCGAGGAACTTGCCGAAGGTCTCCACCTGGGGAAGGGGCACGCCGGTCTGGAGCGGGTAGATGTCCACTCCGATGCGGCCCATCGTGATGACGTCGAACGGCTCGTGAACGGCTGCCATGGGTGCCCTTCCGGGGAGCGGGAAGAAACGGTGACGGGGTACGCGTCCAGTAGGTCTCCCTCATCGTCGGACCGCCCGTCGACACCTGTCAATGATTTGTCCTTACATACGGACGTCTCGCGGAGCGGCGATCCCGGCGTCCCGTTACGTAAAGATGAAGTGTTGTCCTGACAAAGCCTTGACAGCGGCATTGCTCCCGGAGTTGGCTCACCCCGGCACACCCGCGACGCCGCACGCACGCATGCCGCACGCCGCACGCCGCACGCCGCACGTACAACGAGGAGCCCTCGCCATGACCGCTTCCCTCGACCGCCTCCGGGTCGGCTCAGCGCCCGACTCCTGGGGCGTCTGGTTCCCCGACGACCCCCAGCAGGTGCCCTGGTCCCGCTTCCTCGACGAGGTGTCGGGCGCGGGCTACGAGTGGATCGAGCTGGGCCCGTACGGCTATCTGCCCACCGACCCCGCGCGCCTCACCGACGAGGTGACCTCGCGCGGGCTCCAGGTCTCCGCAGGCACCGTCTTCACCTCCCTGCACCGGGGCCCGGAGGTGTGGGACGCCACCTGGGAACACGTCGGCCAGGTCGCGGAACTCACCCGCGCCATGGGCGCGGACCACCTCGTCGTCATCCCCTCCTTCTGGCGCGACGACAAGACCGCCGCGCTCATCGAGCCCAGCGAGCTGACCAGCGAGCAGTGGAGGCATCTGACGGGCGGCATGGAGCGGCTGGCGCGCGAGGTGCGCGAGCGGTACGGGCTCGGCATCGTCGTCCACCCGCACGCGGACACCCACATCGACACCGAGGAGCACGTCGCCCGCTTCCTCGACGCGACGGACCCGGACCTCGTCGGCCTGTGCCTGGACACGGGGCACTACGCGTACTGCGGCGGGGACAGCGTCAAGCTGATCGAGACCTACGGGGAACGCATCGGCTATCTGCACCTCAAGCAGGTGGACCCGGACATCCTGGCCGAGGTCGTACGGGACGGCATCCCGTTCGGGCCCGCCGTGAAGAAGGGCGTCATGTGCGAGCCGCCGCTCGGGGTGCCCGCGATGGAGCCGGTGCTCAGCGCGGCGCAGGGGCTGGGCGTCGACCTCTTCGCCATCGTCGAGCAGGACATGTACCCCTGCCCGCCGGACCGGCCCCGCCCCATCGCCGAGCGGACCCGCCGCTTCCTGCGCACCTGCGGCGCATAGCCCCGCCCCGCCCCGCCCCGCCCCGCCCCACCTCCCCTCCCCCGCCCGTACCTCTCCGAGCCGAGGGACGACATGAGTCACCACCCATCACTGGGCATAGCCGTGATCGGCACCGGCAAGATGGGCGCCGACCACGTGCGCCGCGTCCGCGACCTGATCAGCGGCGCCCGGGTCACCGCCGTCGTGGACATCGACGAGGCCCGCGCCGCGCATCTGGCCGACGGCATCGACGGCTGCACCGCCTACACCGACCCGGCCGCCGCCATGGACGACCCGGCCGTCGACGCGCTGATCATCGCCTCGCCGGGCCCCGCACACGAGGCCACCCTGCTCGACGCGCTCGCACGTGACCTGCCCGTCCTGTGCGAGAAGCCGCTGACCCCCGATGCCGAGAGCGCGCTGCGCGTACTGGAGGCCGAGCAACGGCTCGGGCACCGGCGCATCCAGGTGGGCTTCATGCGCCGGTTCGACCCCGAACACACGCGGCTCAAAAGGGTGCTGGCGGGCGGCGAACTGGGCCGGACGCTGCTGCTGCACTGCCGCCACCGCAACGTCTCCGTGCACGACTACTTCACCGACGAGATGCTCATCACCGACTCCGTCGTGCACGAGATGGACAGCGCGCGCTGGCTGCTGGAGCAGGAGATCACCGCCGTCACGGTGCTGAAGCCGGCCCGCTCCTCGCTCTCGCCGCGCGTCCTGAGCGACCCGCAACTGGTGCTGTTCGAGACCGCGGGCGGCGCGCTCGTCGACGTCGAGATCTTCGCGGCCGGCGGCTTCGGCTACCAGGTGCAGGCGGAGGCCGTGTGCGAGCGCGGCACGGCCCGGATCGGCGAGGGCGGCGGGGGCAGCGGGGGCGGCGGGGTGCTCACCAGCGCGGCGGGGCGCTGGGGCGGCGAGATCGACCAGGACTACGTCACGCGCTTCGAGGAGGCGTACGACCGCGAGGTGCGGCACTGGGCCGATGCCACCCGCCGAGGCGAGACCACCGGGCCCACCGCCTGGGACGGTTACGCGGCTGCCGCCGTGTGCGAGGCGGGCGTGCGGGCGCAGGCCACCGGGCAGCGCACCGAGGTCACGATGATCGAGCGCCCGGCCTTCTACGCCTGACGCCTCCGGCCCGCTCGGGAGGGGCGCGCCGGTGTCCGCGTACGGGAACGGGCGTCGGGGTCCCGTCACGAGCGTCACCGTTACACCGGTTCCGCGTCACAGACGCTCTACAGGCACGGCCCGGATGTCACGCAGCGTCGTTCACCGGGCACAGGGTGAGTGATCAACAGCCACCCCTGTGGGAGGTGCCGAGTAGATGGCCGACCGACGGCTCTGGTCGTACAAGGAAATCGCCGCGCACATCAGCGTCCAGCCGGACACCGTGCGCTCTTACCGGAAGCACGGCCTGCTGCCACAACCCGACCTGGTGGAGGGCGGTAAGCCGTACTGGTTCGCGGACACCATCCGCGAATGGGTCACGAGACGCCCCGGACACCGCGGAGGACGCTGACACACACCGCACCGCACACCCCCGACCCCCTTAGACCCCCTTACGGAACGGCCCCGGCCGCCTCTCCCGATGAGAGGCGGCCGGGGCCGTCCGCGGTTCCGCCTCGCCCGCGCTCACTCGCACCTGCCCGCACCCGCCCGCACTTCATACCTAGGGGGGGTATACTCTGGCAGTAGCGGTACAGAAGCGAAGCACGAGCGTCAGGAGAACCCCATGAGCAACGTCACCACCGTCTACAAGGTCTCCGGCATGACCTGCGGCCACTGCGAGGGCGCGGTCTCCGAGGAGGTCTCCGAGATCGAGGGCGTCTCCTCGGTCAAGGCCGTCGCCTCCACGGGCGAGGTCACCGTCGTCTCCACCGCTGAGCTGGACGACGAGGCCGTGCGCGCCGCCGTCGACGAGGCGGGCTACGAGCTGACGGGGCGCGCGTAACCACCATGCGCGGCACCACCGACACCCCCTCCTCCCCCGAGGCCGGGACCGGTTCCGGGACCGGCCCTGACCCCACCCGCGTCGAGCTGGCCATCGGCGGGATGACGTGCGCGTCCTGCGCCGCGCGCGTCGAGAAGAAGCTGAACCGGATGGAGGGCGTCACCGCCACCGTCAACTACGCGACGGAGAAGGCGAGGGTGACGTACGGCGAGGGGGTCTCCGTCGACGACCTGATCGCCACGGTGCGGCGCACCGGGTACAGCGCCGAGCCGCCGCCTCCTCCCCAGCCCCCGCCGCCCGCTCCGGCGGCGGAGGCCACGGAACCCGCACGGACCGACGCGCGGACGGACGCGCGGACGGACGCGCGGACGGACGCGCGGGACGACGGCGGAAGCGAGGGCGGGGACGGAGGCGCGGGCGCGCGGGAGCTGGCCGGGCTGCGTCAGCGCCTGTTCGTCACGCTCGCCCTGTCCGTGCCCGTCGTGCTGATGGCGATGGTCCCGGCCCTCCAGTTCGACAACTGGCAGTGGCTCTCGCTCACCCTCGCCGCGCCCGTGGTCGTGTGGGGCGGACTGCCCTTCCACCGCGCCACCTGGACGAACCTGCGGCACGGCGCCGCGACGATGGACACCCTGATCTCGGTCGGGACGCTGGCCGCCTTCGGCTGGTCCCTGTGGGCGCTGTTCTTCGGGGAGGCCGGGATGCCGGGGATGCGGCACCCCTTCTCGCTGACCGCGGAGCCGGGCGAGGGCGCGTCGGCGATCTATCTCGAAGTCGCGGCGGGCGTCACCGTCTTCATCCTGCTGGGCCGCTATCTGGAGACCCGCTCCAAGCGCAGCGCGGGCGCCGCGCTGCGCGCCCTGATGCGGCTCGGCGCGAAGGACGTGGCCGTGCTGCGCGGGGGCACCGAAACCCGGATCCCGGTGGAGCGGCTGGCCGTGGGCGACCACTTCGTCGTACGGCCGGGCGAGACCGTCGCCACTGACGGCACCGTCGTGGAGGGCTCCTCGGCGCTGGACACGTCGATGCTGACCGGTGAGTCGGTGCCGGTGGACGTCGGCGCGGGCGATCCGGTGACGGGCGCGACGGTGAACACGGCGGGGCGGCTGGTGGTGGAGGCCACCCGCGTCGGCTCCGACACGCAGCTCGCCCGGATGGCGCGGCTGGTGGAGGACGCACAGAGCGGCAAGGCGGAGGTGCAGCGGCTCGCCGACCGCGTCTCGGCCGTCTTCGTGCCCGTGGTCCTGCTGCTGGCGCTGGGCACGCTGGTGTGCTGGCTGCTGGCGACGAGCGACATCACGGCCGCGTTCACGGCCGCCGTCGCCGTACTGATCATCGCCTGCCCGTGCGCGCTGGGCCTGGCCACGCCCACGGCCCTGATGGTGGGCACGGGGCGCGGGGCGCAGCTCGGCATCCTCATCAAGGGCCCCGAGGTGCTGGAGTCGACGCGGCGCGTGGACACCGTCGTCCTGGACAAGACGGGCACGGTGACCACCGGGCACATGGCGCTCCGGGACGTCTTCGCCGGGGACGGCGTGGACGAGGCGGAGCTGCTGCGGCTCGCGGGCGCGCTGGAGGCCGCATCCGAGCATCCGGTCGCGCGCGCCGTCGCCGAGGGCGCCCGCGCACGGACAGGTTCGGGCTCGGGTTCGGGTTCGGGTACTGGCACGGGCGCTGGCGCGCTGCCCGTGCCCGAGCGGTTCGAGAACCTCGCCGGTGTCGGCGTGCGCGGCGTGGTGGAGGGCCGGAGCGTACGGGTCGGGCGCCCGGAGGGGGAGCTTCCGCCGAGGCTGGCCGCCTCCGCTCGGGCGGCCGAGGCCGAGGGGCGCACGGCCGTGGCTGTGAGCTGGGACGGGGAGGTGCGCGGCGTGCTGACCGTGGCCGACTCCGTGAAGGAGACGAGCGCCGAGGCCGTGCGCGCACTGCGGTCACTGGGCCTGGCCCCCGTGCTGCTGACCGGCGACAACCGCGCGGTGGCCGAGGCGGTAGCCCGCGAGGTCGGCATCGTCGAGGACTCGGACTCCCAGGAGGGCTACGGACAGGAGAGCTCCGGGCCGAAGGGCTCCGGGCCGAGCGACGGGCCCGGCGCCACGGACGGCCTGGTCATCGCGGGGGTGCTGCCCGAGGAGAAGGTCGAGCGGGTGCGCGGGCTCCAGCGCGAGGGCCGCACCGTCGCCATGGTCGGCGACGGCGTCAACGACGCGGCGGCGCTGGCCACGGCCGATCTGGGCCTGGCCATGGGCACGGGCACGGACGCCGCGATCGAGGCGGGCGACCTCACGCTCGTACGGGGCGATCTGCGGGTCGCCGCCGACGCCATCCGCCTCTCCCGGAAGACGCTGGCCACCATCAAGGGCAACCTCGTCTGGGCGTTCGGCTACAACGTCGCCGCGCTGCCGCTGGCCGCCGCCGGACTGCTGAACCCGATGATCGCGGGGGCCGCGATGGCCTTCTCCTCGGTCTTCGTGGTGACGAACAGCCTCCGCCTGCGCCGCTTCCGCTGAGCCGACACGGCCGATGCGCCGGAGACCTTCCGGTACCGGAGCCCCCTCGGCGCGGGAGACCTTCCCGTGAAGTCTCTTCACACAAAGGTCACGACGTCACGCCATATGACGAAAACGCCCCGTCGAGCAGGTCCCCCCACGGGCCTGTCGACGGGGCGTTCCGTTTCCCGGTCACGGATTCCCCCCACGGGATCCTGGCCGGGCGCTTGCTGGCTGCACGTACGGGTCGGGAGGGCCGCTCAAAGCTCCCCGTGCTGCACGCTTCACCCCTGTTGCATCACCGGGCCCGTCCCCCAAAGACGTGCTCGGTGCGGTGGCAGAAGGCTCCGCCGGGAGGCCATCGCCACCCTGTTAGACCTTCGACCCTCCGCAATGGTTACCCCCCAATCTCTGTGATCTAAATCTCTTCACAGATCTCCACAAAAGAAGAGCCCCGGTCCGCTTGGACCGGGGCCTTCCGAGGGTCCCGGGGATGCGTGCGGGCGCCCCGGGGAAGCGTCAGCGCGACTCGACCGGGACGTACTCACGCTCGACGACGCCCGTGTAGATCTGGCGCGGACGGCCGATGCGGGAGCCGGGCTCCTTGATCATCTCGTGCCACTGGGCGATCCAGCCGGGGAGGCGGCCCAGCGCGAACAGCACGGTGAACATGCTGGTCGGGAAGCCCATGGCCCGGTAGATCAGACCGGTGTAGAAGTCGACGTTCGGGTAGAGCTTGCGCTCCACGAAGTAGTCGTCGCTCAGAGCGTGCTCCTCCAGCCGGAGGGCGATGTCGAGCAGCTCGTCGCTCTTACCCAGGGCGGAGAGGACATCGTGCGCCGCGGCCTTGATGATCTTCGCCCGCGGGTCGAAGTTCTTGTAGACGCGGTGACCGAAGCCCATCAGCTTCACGCCGTCTTCCTTGTTCTTCACCTTGCGGATGAAGGTGTCGACATCGCCGCCCGCGGCCTGGATGCCCTGGAGCATCTCCAGAACGCTCTGGTTGGCGCCGCCGTGCAGGGGGCCCCACAGCGCGTTGATGCCCGCCGAGATGGAGGCGAACATGTTGGCCTGCGAGGACCCGACGAGGCGGACCGTCGACGTCGAACAGTTCTGCTCGTGGTCCGCGTGGAGGATCAGGAGCTTGTCGAGCGCGTTCACCACGACCGGGTCGAGGTCGTACTCGGCGGCCGGGACGGAGAACGTCATCCGCAGGAAGTTCTCGACGTAACCGAGGTCGTTGCGCGGGTAGACGACCGGGTGGCCCATGGCCTTCTTGTAGGCGTAGGCCGCGATCGTCGGAAGCTTGGCCAGCAGCCGGATCGTCGAGAGGTGGCGCTGCTCCTCGTCGAACGGGTTGTGGCTGTCCTGGTAGAAGGTCGACAGTGCACTGACGACCGAGGAGAGCATCGCCATCGGGTGGGCGTCACGCGGGAAGCCGTCGTAGAACCGCTTGACGTCCTCGTGCAGCAGGGTGTGCTGCGTGATCTCGTTCTTGAAGCCCGCCAGCTGGTCGACGGTGGGCAGCTCACCGTTGATCAGCAGATAGCCGGTCTCCAGGAAGGTGCCGCGCTCGGCCAGCTGCTCGATCGGGTAGCCGCGGTAGCGCAGGATGCCATTCTCACCGTCGAGATAGGTGATGGCGGATTTGTACGCGGCGGTGTTGCCATAGCCCGAATCCAGGGTCACCAGACCGGTCTCGGCCCTCAGCTTCCCGATGTCGAAACCACGGTCTCCGACCGTGCTGTCCACGACCGGGTAGCTGTACTCGCCGTCCCCGTACCGAAGTACTACAGAGTTGTCGCTCACGTCATCCCTCACCGACGTAGTGCCTCTTCTTCGAGGTGCCCTGACTCTCTCCACTTTCCCCCATTCAGTGCTGTGCGGTGCACTCGGGGTCGGCCAAAGGGCTCCTATGTGGCACGCAGTGCCTTTCTTTGAACATCCTGCACCCTGGAACCAGCGGCGGTCACCCCCCGAAACCGCTCTCGCCCCCGCCGGAGGGCACCGGCGGTCTCAGCGCCCCGCTGAGCCGGTGAGCCAGCGCGGTGCAGCGCCGACCCGCCGAGACGGTGCGCACCGCCTGCCCGATCGCCCTCCGCGAGCCCACCAGGACCACCAGGCGCTTTGCCCTGGTCACGGCCGTATAGAGCAGATTGCGCTGGAGCATCATCCAGGCACCCGTGGTGACGGGAATCACCACCGCCGGATACTCGCTGCCCTGCGATCTGTGGATGGTGACGGCATAGGCGTGGGACAGCTCGTCCAGTTCGTCGAAGTCGTACTCCACCTCTTCGTCCTCGTCCGTGCGGACGGTGAGCCGCTGATCGTCCAGGTGCATGGCGGTGACGACGCCGACGGTGCCGTTGAAGACTCCGTTGGCCCCCTTGTCGTAGTTGTTGCGGATCTGGGTGACCTTGTCTCCGACGCGGAAGACACGGCCGCCGAAGCGCTTCTCCGGCAGATCGGGGCGGGCCGGGGTCACCGCCTGCTGGAGCAGCCCGTTGAGCGTGCCGGCGCCCGCCGGGCCACGGTGCATGGGGGCCAGCACCTGGACGTCCCGGCGCGGATCGAGGCCGAAGCGGGCGGGGATGCGGCGCGCGACGACGTCCACCGTCAGCTTCCCGGCCTCCTCCGTGTCGTCCTCGACGAAGAGGAAGAAGTCACTCATTCCCTGGGTGACGGGCGGGGTGCCGGAATTGATGCGGTGCGCATTCGTCACCACCCCCGACTGCTGCGCCTGCCGGAAGATGCGCTTCAGCCGGACCGAGGGCACCGGACCCTCCTCGGCGAGCAGATCCCGCAGCACCTCCCCCGCACCGACCGACGGCAACTGGTCCACATCGCCCACCAGGAGCAGATGGGCGCCGGGCGGCACGGCCTTGACCAGCTTGTTCGCCAGGAGGAGATCGAGCATGGACGCCTCGTCCACGACGACGAGATCCGCTTCGAGGGGCCGCTCCCTGTCGTACGCGGCGTCCCCGCCCGGCTTCAGCTCCAGCAGCCTGTGGACGGTGGACGCCTCCACGCCCGTCAGCTCCGAGAGCCGCTTGGCGGCCCGTCCGGTGGGCGCCGCCAGCACCACCTTCGCCTTCTTGGCCCGCGCCAGCTCCACCACCGAGCGGACGGTGAAGGACTTGCCGCAGCCGGGGCCGCCCGTGAGGACGGCGACCTTCTCCGTCAGCGCCAGGCGCACGGCCTCGCGCTGCTCGGGCGCCAGCTCGGCCCCTGTGCGCGTGGCCAGCCAGCCCAGCGCCGCCTCCCAGTCCACGTCCCCGAAGGCGGGCAGCCGGTCCTCTTCGGTGCGCAGCAGCCTCAGCAACTGGCCCGACAGGGACAGCTCGGCCCGGTGGAAGGGCACCAGATAGACGGCGGTGCGCGGCTGCCCGTCCTCCCCGGGGACCGTCTCGCGCACGACCCCCTCCTCCTCGGCTGCCAGCTCGGCCAGGCAGTCGATCACCAGGCCCGTGTCCACCTGGAGCAGCTTCACCGAGTCCGAGATCAGCTCCTCCTCGGGGAGATAGCAGTGGCCCTGGTCCGTGGACTGGGACAGCGCGTACTGCATGCCCGCCTTGACGCGCTCCGGGCTGTCGTGGGGGATGCCGACGGCCTGGGCGATGCGGTCGGCGGTGAGGAAGCCGATGCCCCACACGTCGGCAGCGAGGCGGTAGGGCTGGTTCTTGACGACGGAGATGGAGGCATCGCCGTACTTCTTGTAGATCCGCACGGCGATGGAGGTGGAGACGCCGACTCCCTGGAGGAAGACCATCACCTCCTTGATGGCCTTCTGCTCCTCCCAGGCCGCCGCGATCTTCTTGGTCCGCTTGGGACCCAGCCCGGGGACCTGGATGAGCTGCTGTGCGTCGGCCTCGATGACATCGAGGGTGTCCGTCCCGAAGTGATCGACGATGCGCTCGGCCGTCTTCGGTCCGATGCCCTTGATCAGGCCCGAGCCGAGATAGCGGCGGATGCCCTGGACGGTGGCGGGGAGCACCGTCGTGTAGTTCTCCACGGTGAACTGGCGCCCGTACTGCGGGTGGGAGCCCCAGCGGCCCTCCATCCGCAGCGACTCGCCCACCTGCGCGCCGAGCAACGCGCCGACCACCGTGAGCAGTTCGCCACCGCGACCGGTGTCGACACGGGCCACGGTGTAGCCATTGTCCTCGTTGGCATACGTGATGCGTTCGAGGACGGCCTCAAGGACGGCGGGCTGGAACGACGACATGTCACAGACGGTAACGCCGCCCACCGACATCGCGGCAGCCCTGTGGATAACTCAGCGCCGCGCGATCCATGCCATTGGCATGGTCACGATCTGGTGTAGACCCCTTGCGCCCGCCCGTCGCATCCCTTGTGATGGCCCGGATGTAAACGTTTCCATCCGGGCGCCCCAAGGCTCCCGGCAAGCGGCGAGCGGCGAGACCGGAGCGGGGGCGGGGCACGGCGATGGCGGGCATCAAGGACGTGGCGTCACACGCTGGCGTCTCCGTCGCGACGGTCTCCCGCGTGCTCAACGGGCATCCGACCGTGCGCCCCGCGACCCGCGCCCTCGTGCTCTCGGCCGTCGCCGAACTCGGCTACCGCCCCAACGCGGTAGCGCGGTCCTTACGCACCCACCAGACCCGCACCCTCGGGCTCGTCATCAGCGACGTGCTCAACCCGTTCTTCACCGAGCTGGCCCGAGCGGTCGAGGACGCGGCGCGCTCCCGCGGCTACAGCGTCGTCATCGGCAACGCCGACGAGCGCCCCGACCTCCAGGACCACTACGTCCGCACCCTGCTGGAACACCGCATCGACGGCCTGCTCGTCTCGCCCACCGACGGCGGCTCGGCCCCCATGCTGGAGTCGGCCCGCGCCAGCGTCCCCATGGTCTTCGTCGACCGCTGGATCGCGGGCATCGACGTGCCCGTGGTGCACGCGGACGGGCACGGCGCCGTCCGCGATCTCGTCGCGCACCTGCACGCGCTCGGCCACCGCCGCCTCGCGGTCATCGCCGGGCCCGAGACGACCACCACAGGCAACGAGCGCGTCGCCGCCTTCCGCGCCGCGCTGGCCGCGCACGGGCTGCCGCTGCCCGACGCGTACATCGGCAAGGGCGACTTCCAGACGGAGAGCGGACGCCGGGCCACCGCCGCCTTCCTGGAACTCCCGGAGCCGCCGGAGGCGGTCTTCGCCACCGACAACCTGATGGCACTGGGCGCCATGGACGAACTGCGCGCCCGGGGCCTGCGGGTTCCCGACGACATGGCGCTGGCCGCCTTCGACGACATCCCGTGGTTCCTGCACACCGACCCGCCCATCACCGCCATCGCGCAGCCCACCACCGAGCTCGGCCACCGGGCCGTGCACGCACTCACCGATCTCGTGGAGGGCAGGGACGCCGGGTCCGTCACGCTCTCCGCGCGTCTCATAGCGCGCCGTTCCTGCGGCGAGGACGAAAGGAACGAAGGGAACAGACGTTGACTTCCCACGACCGGCCCCCGCCGGGCGGCAACCGTCATCCGGAGCTGCTGCGCACCGAGGGCATACGCAAGACCTTTCCCGGCGTCGTCGCCCTGGACGGGGTGGACTTCGACCTGCGGGCCGGAGAGGTGCACGTCCTGCTCGGCGAGAACGGCGCGGGCAAGAGCACCCTCATCAAGATCCTCTCGGGGATGTACCAGCCCGACGCGGGCCGGGTACTGCGCGAGGGCGCACCCGTGCGCGTGCACGGCGCCGAGGACGCCGAACGGCTCGGCATCGCCACCATCCACCAGGAGTTCAACCTCGTACCGCATCTGACGGTCGCGGAGAACATCTACCTGGGACGGCAGCCGCGCCGCTTCGGCCTCATCGACCGCAAGCGCATGGAGGCCGACGCGGCCGAACTGCTGCACCGCGTCGGCGTGAACGTCCCGCCGGGCACGCCCGTGCGCGAACTGGGCATCGCCAGGCGCCAGATGGTGGAGATCGCCAAGGCGCTCAGCCTGCGGGCACGCGTCCTGATCATGGACGAGCCCACGGCGGCGCTGACCGCCGACGAGGTGGAGCGGCTCTTCGAGATCGTGCGCGGGCTGCGCGCCGACGGCGTCGGCGTCGTCTTCATCACCCACCACCTGGAGGAGATCGCGGCCCTCGGCGACCGCGTCACCGTGCTGCGCGACGGCCGCAGCGTCGGCCAGGTCGCGGCGGACACCCCGCGCGACGACCTGGTGCGGCTGATGGTGGGCCGCAGCATCGAACAGCAGTACCCGCGCGTCACCGGGACCGCGACGGGCACTGCCACCGGCACCCAGGGCCCGCCGCTGCTGCGCGTCTCGGGGCTCTCGCGTGCCGGGACGTTCGACGGCGTGGGCTTCGAGGTCCGCGCGGGCGAGGTCGTGGGGCTCGCGGGCCTGGTGGGCTCTGGGCGTACGGAAGTGGCGCGCGCGGTCTTCGGCGCCGACGGCTACGACTCCGGCACCGTGGAGGTGCTGGGGCGGAAGCTGCCGCGCGGCGACGTGAGCGCGGCCATGGCGGCGGGCATCGGGCTCGTCCCCGAGGACCGCAAGGGCCAGGGCCTGCTGCTGGACGCCTCCGTACAGGAGAACCTGGGCCTGGTCACCCTGCGCGGCGCCACCCGGGGCGGCCTCGTGGACGTCTCCGGGCAGCGGCGCGCCGCCACCGGCATCGCGGAGCGGCTCGGCGTCCGGATGACCTCCATCGACCAGCACGTGCGCACCCTCTCGGGCGGCAACCAGCAGAAGGTCGTCATCGGCAAGTGGCTGCTGGGCAGGAGCAAGCTGCTGATCCTGGACGAGCCGACGCGCGGCATCGACGTCGGCGCGAAGGTCGAGATCTACGAACTCGTCAACGAACTCACCGCCTCGGGACACGCGGTGCTGATGATCTCCAGCGACCTCCCCGAGGTGCTGGGCATGAGCGACCGCGTCCTCGTGATGTCCCAGGGCCGCATCGCGGGCGAGCTCACGGCGGACCGGGCCACGCAGGACGACGTGATGCGGCTGGCCGTCGGCACCGCCACCCCCGGAGCGCCGCCGGGACAGCGGCACGGGCCCCGCCGAGGGGCCTCCGCACCAGGCACCCCCCACGCACCAGGCAAGACCGAGAGGAAGGGCTCCCGTGGCCACTGAAACCCAGAGCAGCGGCGGCCCCGGCCATGGACACCAGGGACGCCAGGGGCACCGCCTCGGCAAGCAGCGTCCCGGAGGGCCCGGACAGGGGCTGCCGCCCGTGCTGCGCAGGGTGCTGCTCGACAACGGGGCGCTCAGCGCCCTGGTCGTGATGATCGTCGTGATGACGCTGCTGTCGGGCGACTTCCTCAGCACCCAGAACCTGCTGAACGTCGGCGTCCAGGCCGCCGTCACCGCGATCCTCGCGTTCGGCGTCACCTACGTCATCGTCTCCGGGGGCATCGACCTGTCGGTCGGTTCCGTGGCCGCGTTCTCCGCGATCATGCTGGCCTGGACGGCGACGGACCAGTCGATGCCCGTCTGGCTCGCGGTGGTGATCTCGCTCGCCACCGGCGTCGCCTGCGGGCTGCTCAACGGTGTGCTGATCGCATACGGGAAGCTCCCCCCGTTCATCGCCACCCTGGCGATGCTCTCGGCCGCGCGCGGCCTGGCACTCGTCACCTCGCAGGGCACCCCGCTCGCGTTCCCGGACGCGATGGCCTCGGTCGGCGAGACCCTGGGCGGCTGGCTGCCCGTGCCCGTCCTGGTGATGCTCGTGATGGGCGGCATCGCGGCACTCGTACTGGCCCGCACCTACAGCGGACGCGCGATGTACGCGATCGGCGGCAACGAGGAGGCGGCACGGCTCTCGGGCATCCGGGTGCGCCGCCAGAAACTGGTCATCTACGGGCTGTCGGGCGCCTTCGCCGCCGTCGCGGGCATCGTCCTCGCCTCCCGGCTGGTCTCCGCGCAGCCGCAGGCCGCCATGGGCTACGAACTCGACGCCATCGCGGCCGTGGTGATCGGCGGAGCGAGCCTCTCCGGGGGCGTCGGCAAGGCTTCCGGAACGCTGATCGGCGCACTCATCCTGGCCGTTCTGCGCAATGGCCTCAACCTTCTGGACGTCTCCGCTTTCTGGCAGCAGGTGGTTATCGGAGCCGTCATTGCACTTGCCGTACTTCTGGATACACTGCGTCGCCGTACATGATCCCATTGCTACGGGGATGCTACGGGGAACAGCACGTCGTTCGTTTTAACTGCCACCGACTGCAAGGAATGCAGGAAATGAGCAAGAGATCGAGCACGTCCGCCGCGATGATCGTCGCGGCGTTGGCCCTCACGTCGACCGCGTGCGGGTCGGGATCCGCCGACTCCGGCGGGAAGGAGTCCGTGAAACTCGGACTCGCGATATCCACCCTGAACAACCCCTTCTTCGTCGAGATGAAGAAGGGCGCGGAGTCCGAGGCCAAGTCCGAGGGAGCGCAGCTCAACGTCCAGGACGCCCAGGACGACGCCTCCCAGCAGGCCAACCAGGTGCAGAACTTCACCTCGCAGAACGTGAAGTCGATCATCATCAACCCGGTGGACTCCGACGCCGCGGGCCCCTCCGTGAAGGCCGCGGGCAACGCGGACATCCCCGTCGTCGCCGCCGACCGCGGCGTGAACGGCGCGAAGGTGAAGACCACCGTCGCCTCGGACAACGTCGAGGGCGGCAAGCTCGCCGCGAAGGCGCTGGCCGAGCAGCTCGACGGCAAGGGCAGCATCCTGGTGCTGCGCGGCATCTCCGGCACCTCGGCATCCCGCGAGCGCGGCAAGGGCTTCGAAGAGGGCATCAAGAAGTACCCGGGCATCAAGATCGCCGCCAAGCAGCCCGCGAACTTCGACCGCGCCAAAGGCCTGGACGTCACCACCAACCTGCTCCAGTCCAACCCGGACATCACCGGCATCTTCGCCGAGAACGACGAGATGGCCCTCGGCGCCATCAAGGCCCTGGGCAGCAGGGCGGGCAAGTCCGTGAAGGTCGTCGGCTTCGACGGGACCCCGGACGGGCTCAAGGCCGTCGAGAAGGGCACGATGACCGTCACCGTCGCGCAGCAGCCCGACGAGCTGGGCAAGATGGCCGTGCGCAACGCCCTGCGCCTCGCCAAGGGCGACAGCGTCGACGAGGTCATCAAGGTGCCGGTCAAGGTCGTCGACGAGAAGAACGTCGACCAGTTCTCCTCCTGACCGGTGCGCGCGACCGCCCCTGGCGGACGCGACGTACCCGCGCGCCCGTACCGGAAGCCCCGCACCGGACGGAAGGCCCGCGACACCCCCGCCGCACGGCCCCGGGACACACGCCCCGCAGCACCCGCACGTCTGCGGGACGCGCGGACCGGGCCCCGTGCGGCATCCCACGCCCCGTGAGCACCACACGCCCTACGCTCGGCATGAGAACCGGCACGAGAACCGGCACGAGAGGACGCACCGGATGGACAGCGGCTACGACCTGCTCGTCGTGGGCTCGGCCAACGCCGACCTGGTGATCGGTGTGGAGCGCCGCCCGGCCGCGGGCGAGACCGTGCTCGGCACGGACCTCGTCACCAGCCCGGGCGGCAAGGGCGCCAACCAGGCGGCGGCAGCCGCCCGGCTCGGCGCCCGCACGGGGCTGCTGGCGCGCGTCGGCGACGACGCGCACGGGCGGATGCTGCGCGAAGCGCAGCGCGAAGCGGGCACCGACACCTCCACGCTGCTGGTGGGCGGTGCGCCCACAGGCGTCGCCCTCATCACGGTGGACCCGGCGGGCGACAACAGCATCGTCGTCTCGCCGGGCGCCAACGCGCGGCTCACGCCCGAGGACGTGGCGGCGGCCGAGGCGTCGCTGGCCGCCGCCGCGGTCGTCTCCCTCCAACTGGAGATCCCCTTGGAGACGGTCGCGGCCGTGGTACGGGCCGCCTCGGGCACCGGTACGCGGGTCGTGCTCAACCCCTCGCCGCCCGCGCCGCTCCCCGACGACGTGCTCGCCGCCGCCGATCCCCTGGTGGTCAACGAGCACGAGGCCCGCTACCTGCTGGACGACGGCGCGCGGAGCGACGACGGCGACGGCGACAGCGACGACGCACCCGAGCGGTGGGCCGCAGCGCTGCTGGAGCGGGGCCCGCGCAGCGTCGTCATCACCCTCGGCGCGGCCGGCGCCCTCGTCGCCGAGCGGGCCCCTGACGGCCCCGTACGGACCGTGCGGGTGGCCAGCCCCGCCGTGCGCGCCGTGGACACCACGGGCGCCGGAGACGCGTTCACCGGCGCACTGGGCTGGCGGCTCGGCCGGGGCAGCGGCCTGGAGGAGGCCGTGCGCTTCGCCGTACGCGTCGGCGCCGCCGCTGTCACCCGCGCGGGGGCGCAGGAGTCCTACCCGAACGCCCAGGAGCTGGAGAAGGAGTTCCCCGCGTGAAGAAGTCGGGCATTCTCAACCGTCATCTCTCCGGCGCGCTCGCCGTGCTGGGGCACACCGACGAGGTGATGGTCTGCGACGCCGGTCTGCCCATCCCCGACGGGCCCCTCGTGGTCGATCTCGCCTTCCGCGCGGGGACTCCCGCCTTCGCCGAGGTGCTGGAGGGGTTGCTCAACGAGCTCGAGGTGGAAGGCGCTGTCGCGGCGCGCGAGGTGCGTGAGCGCAACGCGGAGGCCGCGGGGCTGCTCGACGGGCTCTTCCCCGGCCTCGAACTGATACCCCACGCCGACCTGAAGACCCGCACCCGCACCGCCCGCCTGGTGGTCCGCACCGGCGAGGTCCGCCCTTACGCCAACGTCCTGCTGCGCTGCGGCGTCCCGTTCTAGGAGACGCGCCGGTGGCGCCCTGCCGGTGCCCCTGGGGTTTCGTCGCGCGGCTGAGGACCGGTGGCACAGGTTGTGCCCCCTCCCCCAGCGAACCGAACCCCGCGAAGGGGGCCGCCCCGGAAACTCGAAGGGCCCGGTCCGCGGACCGGGCCCTTCGTTCCCCCCAGGACTTCTCAAGCTCCCCCCTCAGAAGTCCCGATGCCACGTATGACTCGCGTTCCCCGCAAAGGGTTGCACGGGAATCCGCTTCTTTTTCCGGCAGTCCGACACGTCAGTCCAACGCGTGCCGCACGTAGCGTTCGGCAGTCTCCGCGAGGACTTCCGCGCCGTCGCGGGCCCACAGGTCCTCGTTGAAGATCTCCACCTCGACGGGCCCCTCGTGCCCCGCCGCGTCGGCGAGTTCGCGGAACCCGCGCAGGTCCACGCACCCGTCCCCGAGCTGGCCCCGTCCGAGCAGCACGCCCTCGGGCAGCGGGGTGATCCAGTCGGCGAGCTGGAAGGCCGCGATGCGGCCCCCCGCGCCGGCCCGCGCGATCTGCTCGGGTGCCCGGTCGTCCCACCACAGGTGGTAGGTGTCCACGACGACGCCCACCTCGTCGGCGGGGAAGCGCTCCGCGAGGTCGAGCGCCTGGGCCAGGGTCGAGACGACGCAGCGGTCCGAGGCGAACATCGGGTGCAGCGGCTCGACGGCCAGCCGAACGCCCCGTTCCCGCGCGTACGGGCCCAGTTCGGCCAGCGCCTCGGCGACCCGCTCCCGCGCGCCCGCCAGGTCCCGGCTCCCCTCCGGCAGCCCTCCGGAGACGAGCACCAGCGTCCCGGTCCCCAGCGTGGCCGCCTCGTCCAGCGCGGCGCGGTTGTCGTCCAGGGCGCGACGGCGCCCGTCCGGGTCGCTCTCGGTGAAGAAGCCGCCCCGGCACAGCGAGGTCACCTTCAGCCCGGCGTCCCGTACGAGGCGCGCGGCCTTCTCGACGCCGTACTCCTGGACGGGCTCGCGCCACAGGCCGACGCCCGTGATGCCCAGCCTGCCGCACTCCTCGGCGAGTTCGGGCAGGGAGAGCTGCTTGACGGTCCGCTGGTTGATGGAGAAGCGCGCGAGCGCGCCCTCGGGGAACCGGACGGCTCCGGAGGCGCCGGTTTCGCTGGTCACTGGGTCACTCCGTGAACGGCGAGAAGGTGCTGGACGCGGGCGCGCGCGAGGTCAGGATCGGGGAAGAGACCGAGCCCGTCGGCCAGTTCGTACGCGCGCGCCAGGTGCGGCAGCGAACGCGCCGACTGGAGGCCCCCGACCATCACGAAGTGGTCCTGGTGCCCCGCGAGCCAGGCGAGGAGGACGACGCCCGTCTTGTAGTAGCGGGTGGGCTCCCCGAAGAGGTGCCGGGAGAGCGGAACCGTCGGCTCCAGCAGCTCGGCGAACCCCTTCGCGTCCCCCGTGTCCAGCGTCCGCACCGCCTCGGCCGCCAGCGGCCCGAGCGGGTCGAAGATGCCCAGCAGGGCGTGGCTGAAGCCGCGTTCGTCGCCCGCGATCAGCTCGGGGTAGTGGAAGTCGTCGCCGGTGTAGCAGCGCACCCCGTCGGGCAGCCGCCTGCGCAGTTCCACTTCGCGGCGCGCGTCGAGCAGGGAGACCTTCACACCGTCGACCTTGTCGGGGTGCTCGGCGATGATCCGCAAGAAGGTGCCGGTGGCCTCGTCCAGGTCCGCGCTGCCCCAGTAGCCCGTCAGCGCCGGGTCGAACATGGGGCCCAGCCAGTGCAGGACGACGGGCTCGGCGGCCTGGCGCAGCAGGTGCCCGTACGTCTCCAGGTAGTCCTCGGGGCCCTTGGCGGCGGCTGCCAGGGCGCGGGAGGCCATCAGGATCGCCTGGGCGCCGCTCTCCTCGACGAGCGCCAGCTGCTCCTCGTAGGCGGCCCGTACGTCCGCGAGCCCGGCGTCCTGGCGCGTGAGCTGGTCCGTGCCGACGCCGCAGGCCACGCGTCCGCCCGTGGCGCGGGCCTCGGCCGCCGAGCGCCGGATCAGCTCGGCCGCGCCCGCCCAGTCCAGGCCCATGCCGCGCTGCGCGGTGTCCATGGCCTCGGCCACGCCGAGGCCGTGCGACCACAGGTGCCTGCGGAAGGCGAGGGTCGCGTCCCAGTCGACGGCGGCCGGGCCGCCCGGGTGGGTGTCGGCGAAGGGGTCGGCGACGACGTGCGCCGCGGAGAAGACGGTGCGCGAGACGAGGGGCGCGGCGGCGCCCCCCGGACCCGCGCCGGGGGCGCGCACGGCGGGCGCGGGCTCGGCGCGGGGCACATAGTCGCGCAGTTCGCCGGAGGGGCCGGGGAGGCGCAGGGGCGCCGGGCTCACAGGGACAGCTCCGGGACGTCGAAACGGCGGCCCTCAGTAGAGGAGCGCAGACCCAGCTCGGCCAGCTGCACGCCGCGCGCGCCCGCCAGCAGGTCCCAGTCGTAGGGCGCCCCGGTGGCGACGTGCCGCAGGAACAGCTCCCACTGGGACTTGAAGCCGTTGTCGAACTCCTCGTTGTCGGGCACCTCCTGCCACTGGTCGCGGAAGGTCTCGGTGGCGGGCAGGTCCGGGTTCCACACGGGCTTCGGGGTGGCCGAGCGGTGCTGTACGCGGCAGCGTCGCAGCCCCGCGACGGCGGAGCCCTCGGTGCCGTCCACCTGGAACTCGACGAGTTCGTCGCGGTTGACGCGCACCGCCCACGAGGAGTTGATCTGGGCGACGATGCCGCCCTCCAGCTCGAAGATGCCGTACGCGGAGTCGTCGGCGGTGGCGTCGTAGGGCTTGCGCCGCTCGTCCCAGCGCTGCGGGATGTGGGTGGCGGCGTGCGCCTGCACGGTGCGTACGCGGCCGAACAGCCCGTGGAGCACGTACTCCCAGTGCGGGAACATGTCCACGACGATGCCGCCGCCGTCCTCGGCGCGGTAGTTCCAGGAGGGGCGCTGCGCCTCCTGCCAGTCGCCTTCGAAGACCCAGTAGCCGAACTCGCCGCGCACGGACAGGATGCGGCCGAAGAAGCCGCCGTCGATGAGCCGCTTGAGCTTCAGCAGGCCCGGCAGGAACAGCTTGTCCTGGACGACGCCGTGCTTGACGCCCGCCGCCTGCGCCGACCTGGCCAGCTCCAGCGCGCCGTCCAGCCCGGTGGCCGTGGGCTTCTCGGTGTAGAGGTGCTTGCCCGCCGCGATGGCCTTCTTGAGGGCCTCTTCGCGCGCGGAGGTCACCTGGGAGTCGAAGTAGACGTCGATGCTCTCGTCGGCGAGCACGGCGTCGAGGTCGGTGGTCCAGGAGTCGAGGCCGTGCCGCTCGGCGATGGCCTTGAGCACCTGCTCACGGCGGCCGACGAGGACGGGCTCCGGCCACAGCACGCTGCCGTCGCCGAGGTCGATCCCGCCCTCCTCACGGATGGCGAGTATCGAGCGGACCAGGTGCTGGCGGTATCCCATGCGTCCGGTCACGCCGTTCATGGCGATGCGCACTGTCTTGCGTGTCACGTGGGCTCTTCTCCTTCGGTCCGCTCGCCCTCCTGGCGACTCTGCCGTAGGGCCGTAGAAAGCGCTTTCTACCTGTTCACGCTAGCCCGCTCGCGTGGGCTTCCACAAGAGGGCCGCTCAGCGCGGCCTGCCGGGGTACGCGAGGCGCACACCCGGTGGGGCCGCGGCGGGCCCGGTCATCGGCGTGCCGCTCCGTACCGCGTGCCGTCGACGTGCAGCTCGACCGCCGTCAGCGCGACGGCCAGGGGGCCAGGCACCAGGAAGAGGAGCGGCGGCATCGCCCAGGCGCAGACCACGGCCGTTGCCAGGGCGAGCAGGACCAGGGCGCTGCCCGGCAGGTCGCCCGCGGCCCGTACGGCGCCCGTACGCAGCGCGCTCCGCCAGCCGTGTGCCGACGTGGGCGCCGCGCACGCGCGCAGCCCCGCCACCGCGGCGACGGCGCCCACGACGGCCAGGAACAACCCGAACAGCCTCGCGCCCGGCAGCCCGGCGGCGGCCAGCGCCGCGTCGGCCACGAAGAGCGCGGCCAGCGCGAGCAGCACCCCTCCGGCCGCCAGATCGCCGCGCCAGGGGCGGGCCCGCAGCGCGTCGGCGTAGCGGCCCGCGGTGCACGGCTCCTCGTAGAGGCGGCGGCGTCGCAGCAGCGCGCACGCCGTGGACAGCGCGGCCGGGACGGTCACCAGGGGGAGGCAGGCGACGGCCGTGGCGAGGCCGAGGCTCAGCACGTCGGCGAACAGCTCGAAGCGCGGCCCGAACAGCTCCCCGCGCTCCCGTCGCGCGGCGGGCGCGGGCGCGTTCACGGCTTCCCCGGCTTCCCCGGCGTTCATGGCTTTCATGGCTTTCATGACGGCGGCCTCCCTCAGCCCTTGACGCCGGAGTTCGCCATGCCCTCGACCAGGAGCCGCTGGAAGGCGAGGAAGAAGAGCACGATGGGCAGCAGCGCGAAGACCGACATGGCGAACATCGGCCCGTAGGCGGACTGGCTGGAGGTGTCCACGAAGGTGCGCAGGGCCAGGGTGAGCGTGTACTTGTCCGGCTCGAAGAGGTAGATGAGCTGGGTGAAGAAGTCGTTCCAGGTCCAGATGAAGGTGAAGATCGCCGTAGTGATCAGCGCGGGCCTGGTGAGCGGCAGGATGACGCTGGCGAACGTACGGAAAGGACCGCAGCCGTCGATCTTCGCGGCCTCCTCCAGCTCGCGCGGCAGCCCGCGCATGAACTGCACGATGAGGAAGACGAAGAAGGCGTCCGTCGCGAGGAACTTCGGCAGCACCATCGGCCAGAAGCTGTTCACCATGCCGAGCTGGTTGAAGACGATGTACTGCGGGATGAGCACCGCGTGGTGCGGCAGCATGATCGTCGCGATCATGAACGCGAACAGCGGCCCCCGCAGCCTGAACCGCAGCCGCGCGAAGGCGTAGGCGGCGAGCGAGCAACTGAGGACGTTTCCGAGCACGGCGCCGACAGAGATGGTCAGCGAGTTGCCGAAGAGCTGGAGCAGGCTGACGCCCTCGATGCCCTCGGCGGCCGTCCCGTAGTTCTCCGTCGCCAGCCGCGAGGGCAGCAGCGCCAGGCTGGCCAGCACCTCGTCCGCGGGCTTGAACGACGTCGCGACGAGCCAGGCCAGCGGATACAGCATCACCACGAGGACGGCGAGGCAGCCCGCGTGCAGCGCGAACCGCGCCCAGTTGAAGGGCTTGCGCCGCGCCTGTGCGGGCGGCCCGCTGGGGGGCACGGCCGGTGGCCCGGCGGGGGCGTGCGCGGTGGCCGGGGAGCCGGTGGCGGACATCAGCGGTCCTCCTCGTTCGCGTAGAAGACCCAGGAGCGGGAGGTGCGGAAGAGCACCGCGGTCACGACGGCGATGGCGAGCAGCAGCACCCAGGCCATGGCGGAGGCGTAGCCCATGTGGGAGGCGGTGAAGCCGCGGTCGTAGAGGTAGAGCGTGTAGAACAGCGTGGAGTCCGCCGGGCCGCCACGGCCGCCGCTGACGGCGTAGGCGGGGGTGAAGACCTGGAACGCCTGGATGGTCTGGAGCACCAGGTTGAAGAACAGGACCGGCGAGAGCATCGGCAGCGTGATGGAGGCGAACTGCCGCCACCTGCTCGCCCCGTCCACGGCCGCCGCCTCGTACAGCTCCCCCGGTATCTGCTGGAGCCCGGCGAGGAAGATGACCATGGGCGCGCCGAACTGCCAGACCGTCAGCAGCGCGACGCTCAGCAGCGCCCAGCCCGGCTGGTTGACCCAGCCGCCGGTGTGGATGCCCACGGCGTCCAGCAGGTTGTCGACGGTGCCGCCGTCGTTGAAGATCGCCCGCCAGACCAGCGCGATGCTCATGGAGGCGCCGAGCAGCGAGGGCGCGTAGAAAGCGGAACGGTAGAAGCCCTTGCCCCGCTTCATCGACTTCAGCGCCACCGCCACGGCCAGCGCCAACGCGAGCTGGAGCGGCACGGCCACCAGGACGTACAGCAGCGTGTTGCCGACGGACCGCAGCAGCCTGGGGTCCTCGGTGAACATCTGCGTGTAGTTGCGCAGGCCGATCCAGGAGGGCGGGTCGAAGAGGTTGTAGTCCGTGAAGGAGAGATAGAGCGAGACCGCCATGGGCAGCAGCGTCAGCACGCCCGCGCCCAGCACCCACGGCGAGAGGAACACCCAGGCGGCGCCCTCGCGTTCGCGCTTCGGACGGCGTGCCCGTCCCCGTGCGTCCCCGCCGCCCGGCCGGCGCGTGGCCGGGTCGCCGCGCTCCCCCGTCCCCCGGGTCGCGGCCCCCTTGCCGACGCCCGTGCCTGTACCTGTGCCTGTGCCTGTGCCCGTACTCGAACCCGTGCCCGTACTCGCGCCCGACGCTGTCGTCATCACGGCCTCAGCTCCGCTCGTGCCTCGGTCAGGTAGTCCTCGGCGACCTCGCGCGGGGTCGCCTTCTCGAAGGCGACGTGGTCGTAGTCGCGCTGGAAGGTCGACTGGAGCCCGTTGTCGCCGCGCGGCGGCGCGGCGGGCGGGTCCTCGAGCCTGCCCTCCAGGGACTCCTGGAGCCCGGCGACCTGCTTCTGGAACCCGGTGACCTCGGGCAGCACACGCTTGCGCTGGACACTGTTGACGGGGGTGCCGCGGTCGACGCCGAGGATGTCGGCCGCCTCGTCGGAGTTCAGCAGGAAGTCGAGGAAGCGGGCCGCCTCACGCGGGTGCGCGCTGTTCGCCGCGATGCCCAGCAGCATGGACGGCTTGTAGTACTGGCCCGGCGTGCCGTCCTCCCCGGAGGGCATCGGGGCCAGCGCGAGCCGGTCCCCGTACATGGCCTCGTAACCGGCCGACGGCGCGTCCCAGTTGAACTCGGCCACCGCCTTGTCCCGGCCCATCGGGGAGTCCTCGACCGAACCCGCCATCTGCGTGGTGTCCCTCGCCGCGCTGACGAGGCCCTCCTTGCGGAGCTTCGAGGTGAACTCCCAGAAGCGGGCCAGGTCGGACGCGGCGAAAGCGGTCTGCCCGTCCTCCCCGTAGAGCCGCTTTCCCTGGCCGCGCAGCCAGACCTCGAACCAGTCCTCCATGGAGCCCGGGTCCGTCATGGGCCGCTCGTGACCGGCCGCCTTCAGCTCGCGCAGCGACGCCGCCCAGTCGTCCCACGTCCAGCCCGCCCTCGGCGGCTTCAGCCCGGCCTTCCGCCACGCCTCCTTGTCGTACGCCATGGCCTGGGTACCTATGCCCATGGGGAGCGCGTACTGGCGCCCGTCGACCTGCCCGGTCTTCAGCAGCCCCTTGTCCATGTCCCCCGTGGGCAGTTCGGCGCGCTGCTCGGCGAGGTCGAGCATCACGTCCGAGCCCGCGTACTGGCTGATCTGGCGGTAGTCGAGCTGGATGAGGTCGGGCACGTCGCTGCCCGCCGCCTGGGTGGCGAGCTTCTGCTTGTACGACTCGTACGTGGAGTACGACGTCTGGATGTCGATGCCTGGGTGGGCGCGTTCGAAGGCGGCGACCGCCTTGTTGGTGCGTTCGGCCCGGTCCGCGTTGCCCCACCAGGTGAAGCGGAGCGTGACCTTTCCGTCCGCCGCGGCCGAGTCCGCCGCGGAACCGCCGCTGCATCCGGCGAGCGTGGCACACAGCGCGAGCGCCACGGCCGCCGCGCAGGACGCCCTTGTCCTGGGTCGGGGCATGAGGGGGCCTTTCGGGGGTCGGAGCCTTCGGGAATCAGGGGTCTACGGGGGGGGCGAGGGGCTACGGGCCCGGGGAGGGAGGAAGGGGCGCCCGGTACCGAGGGGTCCGGTTCCGGTTCGGTCCGCTACGGAGAGGGCCGGGCGCCCCAGGGCGGTGCGGCTACTCGCCGTAGTACGGGAGCGTCGTGCCCGGCAGTTCGTACTCGTCGCGCCTGCCGCACATGCCGTAGCCGCCACGTCGCGTGGGCCCGGCCGCGCGCACCGTCCCGGCGGCGAGGTGGGCGGCGTCGCCCCGCGCGAGCGCCGTCAACTGCTCCCCCGTGCGTTCGGCCGCCGCCAGGGCGCCCGCACGCCAGCGCTCGCGCCACTCCTCGGCCTTGGGCGCCACGAGGCGCGCCGCGGCCCTGTGGAAGGCGCGCAGCGGCCCGTCGTCGCCGTCCGCGAGCGCCTCGCGCAGCCGCAGATAGCCCTCGACGGCCAGATCGCGCCGCTTGCGCGCGGCGGCCTCCGCCTCCGGGCCCTCCTTGGCGGGCAGAGCGGCGGCCCGCGCGTAGGCGTCCGGGTCTGCCAGCACGCCGGGCGGGAAGGTGAAGACCGCGTCGCCGGCCTCCGGCAGTCCACCGTTCTGCATCAGGACCGTCACCCGCAGATCCGAACCTTCGACCATCCGGTGCACGGTCCCCGGCGTGAACCAGGCCAGCGCGCCCGGCTCCAGCGGGGTCTCGGTGAACCCCTCCTCCAGCGTGAGCGTCTGCACGGCCCCCCGGCCCCCGGTGACGACGTACGCCTCCGTACAGGCCAGATGCAGATGCGGGCTCCCCCCGCACACCCCGTCGGCCGCCTCCCACGGGTAGGCGCTGATGTGGGACAGGCCGATCCCGCCCGGCAGCGGTGCCTCCATCACGAGCGGACCCCCCTCACCAGGCGAGCGACGCGAGGTGCCGCTCGATCCGGGCGCTGTCCCAGGCTCCGTCGGCGACCACCACCCGATAGCGGTACGCGAACGTGTCCCCCGGCTCCAGCGGGAACTCCTCGAAGAACGCCCAGGAGAAGGCGACGGACGGGATCGGCTCGGAGCGTACGAACCAGTGCGAGGCGTGGTGCGCCCCGGCGTTCTCCGGGGCGTGCGCGAAGGCGAGCGTGGAGTGCGCGTCCACGTCGTCGTGCTCGCCGACGACCGCG
Organism: Streptomyces sp. NPDC054796; assembly: GCF_053611545.1. Taxonomy (NCBI): domain Bacteria; kingdom Bacillati; phylum Actinomycetota; class Actinomycetes; order Kitasatosporales; family Streptomycetaceae; genus Streptomyces; species Streptomyces sp. NPDC054796. The sequence continues at coordinate 129,577 of NZ_JBSHAO010000009.1, forward strand.
ATCCACGGGTGGGCGGACGCGGGCTTGCCCATGGTCTCCTGGTCGGTGCTGGGGCCCTCGGGCGTCAGCACCTGGGCCCCGGTGAAGTCGCGCGGGCCGCGCCACTGGAGCCCGGTGTAGCCCGCCATCTCCCGCCCTGCCGTGGTGGGCGAGCCGAAGTGGAGCGTCTCGTCCCGGATGTTGGTGAGACGGATCGACCAGTCGATCGCGTACGCGCCCGACTCCGCGTCCGCCGAGTGCACCGCGACCGTACGGCTCTCGCGCGCCCACTCCTGGCCGCCGTGCTCGACCCAGGTGAGCGATTCGGTGAAGTCCAGCCGGTCCCTCGTCGCCTCGAAGGACGCGAAGCCGTCGTGGCGCATGGAACCGACCCGCTCGTGGATCGGCAGATAGCCCTGGCCGTGTATGTAGGAGTTGCCGCCCCAGAAGTTCTGCTCCGACACATGGCTCGCGGTCATCTGGAGGCCCTTGTGCCAACGGTGGTCGTTGGGCCGGTAGCCGCTGACCGTACGGCCCGCGAGCGTACGCAGCGGATGCGCGTACGGCTTGCGCGCCTCGAAGGCCACGGGGTCGGGAGCGTAGACGTAGGCGAACACCTCGGTACCGTCCACGGCGACGACGACGCGCTCGCCGTGTGTGTGCGTGACGGTGAGGGGCGCGGAGGGTTCCGAGGGGGTGGAGGCGGACGGAGCGGGGGCCGTGGAGGCGGCTGAGGCCGCTGAGGGTGCGGAGGGTGCGGTGATGCTCTCGGTCATGCTGTGGTCACTGCTCCTTCGGTGCGGTGGGGGCCCAGTCGGGGTGACCGCCGTGCATGGCGTCGTAGTAGGGGTCGCCGGGGCCGATCTCGCCCGCGAGGACGGGGCGGCCCGTGAACGCCGACTTGTAGAGCGCGGCGAGGAATTCGAGGGTCCGGTACGCCTCGGCGCCGCTGCCCGGAGGCCGTTCGCCCTTCTCCATGGCGTCGAGGAACCCGGCGAGCTGTGCGGCGTGCGAGCTGGGCAGATCGGCGGCCGGGGCCGGCCAGTGCGCGGTACGCGCCTCGTCCCCCTGGAGATGGGGCGCGGGGGTGTAGGACCAGTCGTCGTTGGCGTGCCCGTAGAGGTGCGTCAGCTCGACGGTCGCGTCCGCGCAGTCGATCCGGATGCGGCTGACCTCGTCGGGGCTGAGCACGCTGTTGACGACCGTCGCCATGGCGCCGTCGGCGAAGCGCACGAGCGCGGTCGAGACGTCCTCGCTCTCGATGTCGTGGACGAGCCTGCCCGCCATGGCCCGGATCTCGGTCCAGTCGCCCAGCAGGTGCAGCAGCAGGTCCATCTGGTGGATGCCGTGCCCCATCGTCGGACCGCCGCCCTCGGTGTCCCAACGGCCGCGCCAGGGCACGGAGTAGTACGCGGTGTCGCGGTACCAGGTCGTCTGGCAGTGCGCGACGAGCGGCTTCCCCAGCGCCCCGGTACGCAGCAGCTCGCGGGCGTGCACGGCGCCGGAACCGTAGCGGTGCTGGAAGACGACAGAGGCGTACGGTCCGCCTCCGTCCGTCGCCCCCTCCGATGCCTTCTCCGCCGACGCGATGCGCGCGTACTCGGCGAGGGAGAGGCACAGCGGCTTCTCGCACAGCACCCAGGCCCCGGCGCGCAGCGCGGCCTCGGCCTGCTCGGCGTGCAGGGAGGGCGGGGTGCCGATCAGGACCAGGTCGGGACGTTCGGCCGCGAGCATCTCCGCCAGCCCGCCGTAGCCGGTGACACCCTCGTCCGCCGCCAGCTCGCGGAACGCTGCGAGTCTCGTCGGGTCGACGTCGACGGCGGCCACCAGCCGTACGCGGTCGGCGTGTTCACGCAGGGCGGGCAGATGACTTCCGGTGACAATCCCGCCGGTGCCGACGACAGCGGCACGGAAGGGGGTCTTCTCCACGGGCATACAGCGAAAGCTCCTCGCCATAGAAAGCGCTTGCCGTCGGGGGGACACTAAGCCTGCCCCTCATGACAGGACAAGACCCCTGCACCACCCGGAACCGATCGGCGCCGGTCAGGGGCTGAGCAGGAGTCGAGCAGGAGCCGCACGGGGATTGAAACGTCTCAGTTCTTGAGCCCGGGGAGGGCGGGCCGGTGGCGCGGGAGCGGTGCGCGCAAGGTGTGTACGGGCAGCGCACGCGGGGTGAGAACATGACCTCGCCGACCCCGCACGCGGTTGCCGGAACCCGGGCCACCGGCCCGGACACCCGGCAACGGGACGTATGGACGCGCGTACGCCCCCTCGTCCGCCCCGCACCCAGGGGCGCGCATCCCGGCCCAGGGGCCCGGCTCCGGGACCCGCGTCCGGGACCCGCGTTCGGGCGGACCGGCACGGGCCCGAGGGGCAGGCGGCAGGATTACGTGACTTACGGAGGACTCATGGCAGTGACCCTGGCCGACGTCGCGGCCCGCGCGGGGGTCTCGGCGGCCACCGTCTCGCGCGTGCTCAGCGGCAACTACCCCGTCGCGGGCGCGACCCGCAGCCGGGTGCTGCGCGCGGTCGAGGACCTCCAGTACGTCGTCAACGGGCCTGCGAGCGCCCTCGCCGCAGCCACCTCCGACCTCGTGGGCGTCCTGGTCAACGACATCGCCGACCCGTTCTTCGGCATCATCGCCAGCGCGGTGCAGAGCGAGATGGGCGACGGCGGTACGGGCGGGGGCGCGGGCAGCCAGAAGCTCGCCGTCGTCTGCAACACCGGCGGCTCCCCCGAACGCGAACTCACCTACCTCACCCTCCTCCAGCGTCAGCGCGCCGCCGCCGTGGTGCTGAGCGGCGGCGCCGTCGAGGACGAGGAGCACGGCGAAGCGCTCGCCACCCGGCTGCGACGGCTCGCCGCGAGCGGCACCCGCGTCGTCCTGTGCGGCAGGCCGCCGCTGTCGGAGAGCCCGGGGGCGGGCGCGGGGACCCCGGACGCGGAGGCCGACGCCGAGGGCGAGACCAAGGTGAACGGGACCGGCGGGACGGTCGGCCGGGGCGCGTACGAAGCGCGCCCGAACGGCAACGGCGCCGCCGAGGGCCACGGCATCGTCACCCTCGCCTTCGACAACCGGGGTGGCGCCCGCCGCCTCACGGAGCACCTGCTCGCCCTCGGGCACCGCCGCATCGGCTACGTCGCAGGCCCCGCCGAACGCACCACCACCCGCCACCGCCTGGGAGGACACCGGCTCGCACTCCAGGAGCGGTTCCCCGAACTGCTGGACGAGGCGGAGCTGCTGACCGTCCACGGCGGCGAGTACAACCGCGCCTCCGGCTACGACGGCGCCCTCGAACTCCTGCGCCGCGCCCCCGGCATGACCGCCGTACTGGCCGCCAACGACACCGTCGCCCTCGGCATCTGCGCGGCCCTGCGCGACCAGGGGCTGCGCATCCCCGAGGACATCTCCGTCGCGGGCTTCGACGACCTCCCCTTCAGCGCGGACGCGGCCCCGGCACTGACCACGGTCCGCCTCCCCCTCCACGAAGCGGGCGCACGCGCCGGACGACTCGCCCTGGGCCGCGAGACCCCGCCCCCGGGCGGCATGGCGACGGTCCGCGCCGAACTGATGGTCCGCGCTTCCACGGCACCCCCACGCCAGGGGGCGGCTGGCAGATGACGACTGACAGATGGCGGCTGGCAGATGACGGCTATCAACTATCAGCCATCAGGTAACAGGTAACAGGTAACAGGTAACAGATTTTGTCAGCCATCCACTCCCGTACCCCTCCCCGCTGCGCCGGATGTGCGACAACGGTGCCGTCACACGGCACGGTTGCGGCATGGACCTTGTCGTACGGGTCCGCTATCTGATCCTCTGAGCCCATGCGACTCGCTTTCTCCACGCTCGGTGTCCCCGGCCTCCCCGTCCGCGAGGTGGCCCGGCTCGCCGCAGACAACGGGTTCCACGGTGTCGAGCTGCGCGCGCACCCGGAGGAACCCGTGCACCCCGGTCTGGGGCTGGCCGAACGGGTCGACGTGGTGGAGGAGTTCAAGGCGGCCGGGGTGGAGATCCTGGCGGTGGCGGGGTACGCGCGCGTCGCGGCACCCGGCGAGGACGACCCCGTACTGGCCGAAGTGCGCTCCCTCCTGGAGCTGGCCCGCGACCTCGGTGCCCCCTTCGTCCGCGTCTTCCCCGGTGGCGGGGGCTCCGGCGCGGAGGAGGCCGACGCCACGGCGGCGCGTCGGCTCGCCAAGACCGCGCCGCTCGCAGCGGACCTGGGGGTGCGCGTACTGCTGGAGACGCACGACTCGCACGGTACGGGCGCTGAAGCGGCGCGCGTGGTCGGCGCCGTGGGCCACGCCTCGGTCGGCGTGCTCTGGGACGTCATGCACACCTGGCGGGGCGGTGAGGCCCCGCAGGACACCCACCGCGTACTGGCGCCGTACCTCGGCTACGTACAGGTGAAGGACATCCCCTCGGCCGAGGACACCACTCCCCTGCCGCCCGGACAGGGCGTGCTTCCGCTGGGCGAGGTCGTCGAGCTGCTGACCCGCGCCGCCGACGAGGAGGCGGACAGCCCTCGCGAGACGGACGGCGGAGCACCGGCCGCCGACGCCGGAACCGGAACCGATCCCGTCGCGGGACTCAGCGAAGGCCAGAACCAGGAGCAGGGCCAGAGCCAGGAGCGCGGGCCGCGCGGCGCGGACGCGGACAGGGGCTGGCTGTGCTGGGAGTACGAGAAGCGCTGGTACCCGCAGGTCCCGGAGCTGCCGGAACTGCTGCCCGGCGTGCGCGACCATCTGATGCGCCTGCTCTCCGCCTCGGCCTGACGCCCCGGTCGCTCCTCGCCCGACGCCCGCCGGACCCGACCGGCCCCGGCGGGAACCCGCGCGGGGCGCCGTCCGTCTCATCGGAGTACCGCCGGGGCATCCCCGCGGTGCGGTGTCGGCACGCTGCTGGCTGCGTCGCTGACCACCTCTCCAGCCGCCCGCGCCCGGCGGTGCGCCGTCACCGGTGCACCCCCTTCAACGCGCCGGTGACGGCTCCCCTCGCAAAGCCGGAGGGCTGTGCCCGCCGCTGCTCAGCCAGACGCGGCGGCGGGCACAGCCCGGATTCACGAATGCGGCGCTGAGCCCTACGGGCGCAGCATCCGGTCCTGCTTCGCGGGCCGGTCCAGCTCGGAGTCGTAGCGCGTGAGCCGCTTCGGCGTGGCTCCCGGCTCGACGTCCACGCCCGCCCACTTCATCAGCGCGCGGGTGGCGGCGGCCCGGTCGTCCTCGCCGAGCTTGGCGATGTTCGCGCCGTGGTTCTGGCCCGGCGCGACGTAGACGTGCGCGTCCTTGGTCCCCTTGCCGACGCGGAAGGGCTCGGCGCTCCACGGGTCGTTCTCCCCGTTGACGAAGAGCATCCGCGAGGAACGGGTGCGCACCCACTTGTCGATGTCCTTCATCGCCTTGTGGTCGAAGCGCATCGGGATGTCCCTGGGGACGTACGTGCGGGGTACGTTGATGCCCGGGTACTTGCGCAGGTCGTCGAGCAGGGGCTCCTCGTAGTCGGGGGAGCCGAGCTGGGTGCCCGCCTGGTAGTAGTACGGCGTGTACGGCAGCATGCCCTGGTCGGTTCCGGCCGACCAGCCGCCGATCTCGTCGGCCCAGTCGTACAGCTCGTCCGTGGGCGCGTCGGGGGTGGGCACGGTCTCGCACTCGGCGCCGTCGAGGTGATACTGCCAGTAGCCCCATACGAGGTCCTGCGCGACCAGCTCGAACGCGCGGTCCGCGTCGCCCGCCAGCTCGAAGGTGTAGCCCTCGTCCTTGGCCCACTTGGCGATGCGGGAGACGAACTCGTCGCGCCGCTCGAAGATCTCGCGCTGCACCGCGTTGAGCCGGTCGCGGCAGGCGTCGGAGCCGACGTTCTCGAAGAAGTCGTAGTAGGCGGAGTCCTCGTCGTTGTTCACGTCGTTGGGCGCGACGTAGGCGACGGTGCCGTCCATGTCCTTCGGGTAGAAGCGGCGGTAGTACGTCGCCGTCATGCCGCCCTTGCTGCCGCCGGTCGAGATCCAGTTCTCGCCGTAGATGCGGTTCAGGGCCTTGAAGATGCGGTGCTGGTCGCTGGCCGCCTGCCAGATGTCGAGCTTCGACCAGTCGGCCGGGTCGGGCCGGGACGGGGTGAAGAAGCGGTACTCCATCGACACCTGGTTGCCGTCCGTCATCTGCGTGGGTTCGCTGCGACGGGGTTCAGTGTTGAGGCCGTAGCCGCTGGTGAAGAAGACGGTGGGACGGTCCTCGCCCTTGTGCAGGAGAGATATCCGCTGGTTGAACGTCCCCTTGGAGGGGTGCCGGTGATCGACCGGCTGCTTGTAGTTGAGGATGAAGAAGCGGTAGCCGTCGACCGGCTTCTCCTCTATGAGGCTCATCCCGGGTATCGCGAGGATCCGGTCCTTGATGTCGGTCCTGACCGCGGTGGCGGCCCCCGCCGACGTGGCGCCGACACTGACGGTGCCTATGAGCACCACGAGCGACAACAACCATCTGAGCGTTTTGCGCATGCGCCCTCCCCTGTGGACAGCAAAGGTCGCGGTGAACCTATCGGTGCGGCTGCCGTCCCGCCAGACCCGATCGCCGCCCCGGCCTCCCCTTTCGCGCCTTCTCGCGGGCGGGCACGGGTGTTCCTGCGGGGGTTCGCGGCTTCGCGGCACGGGCCTACGCTGGCTTCCCATGACCGACCTACCGTCACCGCCCCTGGTCACCGGCCCCCGCGACATGGCGCTGCTCGCCTTCGAGCGCCTGCCCGAGTCGCACCGCTTCGACGGGGACGACGCACCCCTGGGCTACGTCCTGATCGTGCTCCGTCACGAGGGGCACACCCTCATGACGTACCAGCGCAAGCGCGCCTGCTGGGAGCTGCCCGGCGGCGGCATCGAACCCGGCGAACGGCCCCGGGCCGCCGCCGTGCGCGAACTGCGGGAGGAGACGGGGCAGACGGTGCCCGAGGACGCCCTGCGCTTCGTCGGCTACGCGAAGACGGCGCTGGGGCCCACGCGGCACGTGCTGCGCGGCGCGGTCTACGCCGCCCACGCCCGCACCCGCGCCCCGTTCACGGCCAACGACGAGGTCTCCGCGGTCCACTGGCGCGCGGACGGCGCACCGCTGCCCGATGGGCTCGTGCAGACGGTGGACGAGTACGTGGTCGGGCTCTGCGAGGAGGGGTAACGGATGACGGATGACGGATATCAACTAACAGATTTCAGATAACGTCATCTGTCACCCCACCCCACCCCACCCCACCCCGCCCCCTCCCCGTCAGCTCACTCCCTCACCGTCACCTCCGCGATCCCCGCGGGCTTCTTCGCGTCCTTCGAGGTGACCGAGACCCTGACGTACCGGAAGGGCTGCTCGCCCTTGCCCTTGCCCCCGGCCTCGTCGGCGCGCTCCGGGCGCCAGTGGTCGCCGTCGGCCGAGACCTCGACCGTGTGGCTCTCCGGTGCCGTCCTGGACCACCGCGTCTTGACGCCCCCGTCGCCGTCCACGTGCACGGGCCTGCCCAGGTCGACCGTGAGCGCCCCCTTCTTGCCATTGGGGGTCCAGGCGGTGGCGCGGCTGCCGTCGACCGCGGCGCCCGCGTACATGCCGGGCTGTTCCGAGGACGCCTCGGCCTTGTGGCAGCGGGCCAGGTTCTCCGTCGGCTTCAGGTCGGGGCGCCGGGTCTTGAGCGTCAGCGGCGCGCCCTGGCTGACGACCTGGTCGCCCTGCGGGGTGTCCACCGTGAAGGGCTCGCCTTCGGTCAGCCGCACCGAGGTGTGGTGGGCGCCGAGTGCGATGTCGTACGTGCGGCCCTGCCAGCGCAGCCCCCGCAGTGTGACGCCCTCCTTGAGCTGGGGCGGCAGCATCGGGTCGAGCCGCAGCTTGTCCTCGCGCATCCGCTGCCCCGTCAGGCCGTTGGTGAAGACCTGGAGGAAGCCGCCCTTCCCGGTGAGGAAGTCCTGTGCGGGCGAACCGGAGAGCGGGTCCTCCGCGCCCGCCTTGTCGCCGCGTGCCTCCGAGAAGACGGAGAACGGGCCGCGCATGAACGGCCGTACGGACCGCTCCAGATAGGTGTAGGCGGAGCAGCCGGGCTCGTCCGTGTCGGCGGCGTCGATGGCGTGGACGGAGTCGGTCATGGCGGGCCCGTCCGGGTCGGTGCGCTCGGCGTAGTAGTCGAGCGTCCTGGCGGCGGTGGCCTTGGACATGGGCCACTCCAGGGGGTAGCGCAGCAGCACGGTGTCGGCCTGCTTGATGAGGGTCCCCTTGTAGCCGTCGTACTGCTGGAAGACGCCCTTCTCCTTGTCGTAGGGGATGCGCAGTTTGTCGGCGACGGCCGCCCACTTGCCGGGTACGGGCTCGCCCAGCAGCCGCGCCGCGCGGATGGTGTGGCGCAGGGTGGTGGCGGCGCCCGCGTTGGTGAAGACGGCGTCGTCGACGCCGTTGCTGTACTCGTCGGGGCCCGCGACGTTCTTGACGGAGTAGCTGCCGTCGCCGTTCCTGGTGGCGCGGTCCGCCCAGAACTCGGCGATGCCCTTGAGGACGGGCCAGCCGCGTTCGCGCAGCCATGTGGTGTCGCGGGTGGCGAGGTAGTACTGCCAGGTGGCCAGGGCGATGTCGCTCTGGAGGTGGTTCTGGGTGCGGCAGTGCGGCGGGTCCCAGCTGTGGCATTCCTTCCACAGGTCGCCGTGGCTGCCGGTGTTCCAGCCGTAGAAGAGGCCGGAGTGGCCGAGCTTGCGCGCGTTGGCGCGGGCGCCCTCGCGGGTGCGGTAGCGGTAGTCGATGACCGACTTGGCCAGTTCGGGGCGGGTGGCCAGCAGCCCCGGGTACATCCACGTCTCGGCGTCCCAGAAGACGAGGCCCGCGTAGTTGTCGCTGCTCAGCCCCGTGGGGGCGATGCTGTCGCCGGCGCCCTCGCGGGTGCTGGCGAGGAGCCCGTACTGCGTGGAGCGGAGCCACTTCTGCGTCTCGGGGCGGCCGTTGACCTCGACGTCGCTGCGCCACAGCTCGCGCCAGGAGGCCGTGTGCGCCGCGTACATGCGGTCCCAGCCCCGGTCAGCGGCCTCGCGCGAGGCGGTGAGGGCGCTCTTCTCGGGCGAGCCGGAGGTGAGTGCGGTGTCGACGCCGACGTATTTGGTGAACTCGTAGGTGTGGCCCCGTCGCGCGGTGAAGGAGACGTGCTGCTTCGCGGTCAGCTTCTTCGCGTCGTCCGCCCTTTGTTCACTCCTTGTACGCACCTCGGGTCCGGGCCGCAGGGTGGAGGCGACCGCTCCGTCGGTCTTCGTGCCGTCGGTGCGGAAGGTGACATCCATCGTGCCGCCGCTCCCGCCGCTCCCGCCGCCCCCACCGCCCCCGCGCGCCGTACGCGCGCCGTCAGCCGTGCGGTCGCCGCCGCCCGTCTGGGAGACGCGGCGCGCGCCGCGCCCGTCGAGGACGTCGGTCACGCGGGCCTCGCCGCTCCAGTGCGGGGTCATCCGCAGTCTGACGGCGCCCGTGTGGGCGTGGTCGCGGTCGGCGAGGACGTCGTAGGTGAGGTCGGTGGCGCGGCCGTCGGAAGCGGTCCAGGTCAGCGAGGTGCGGACGACGCCCTCGCGCATCCTGAGCGACTGGGTGTAGCGGGTGACGCGCCCCTTCGGGGTGCCGGAGGAGAACGTCTCGCCCGCTTCGCCACCGGTGGCGACGTTCAGCCCGGTCCAGGTGGGGAGCGCCGCGAGGGCCTGCCGGTTCTCGGCGGTCTCCTTGTTGTGCGCGTAGAGCCCGGCGACGAAGGAGCCGTCGTAGCGCGGAGTGAACAGGGGCCAGCCGGTCTTCTCGCCGGTGGCGGCGTATCCGGAGCCGTGGGGGGCGACGCGCTGGCCGAGATAGCCGTTGCCCACGTAGGCGCGGTAGCTGTCCTCGGGGTCGAGCCGGTGCGAGGAGAGCGTCCAGCCGCCGGGGGGCGGAGCCGGGAACGCGGCGGGGGTGCGGGCTTCCTGTGGGGGGTGGCTCGGCTGGGCCGCCGACGACGCCTGGGGCACGGCGGCCACGAGGGCGCAGGCGAGCGTCGGGGCCACGAGACGTGCGGGTCGAGGCATGGGAGGAACCTAAAGTTGTGAACATGACGAGTCAATAGATCTCGCCATGCGTACAACCCTTGAAAGATCAACGGTTCGGGTGAGGTTGATCCCCTCACCCGAACCCGCCCTCACGACGCCCTCACGCCGCCGCCGGCTGCGTCTCCCCCGTGAACGTCCGCCACAGCCGCGCGTAGTGCCCGTCGCGTGCCACCAGTTCGTCGTGGGTGCCGTCCTCCACGACCCGGCCGTGGTCCAGGACGACGACGCGGTCGGCCCGTGCCGCCGTCGTCAGCCGGTGGGCGACGACCAGGGTGGTGCGGGTGCCGGAGAGCCGGTCCGTGGCCTGGTTGACCAGGGATTCGGTGGCCAGGTCCAGCGCCGCCGTCGCCTCGTCCAGGAGCAGCACGTCCGGGTCGACCAGCTCGGCGCGGGCGAGCGCGATGAGCTGCCGCTGCCCGGCCGAGAGGTTCCTGCCGCGCTCGGCCACGGGGTGCAGATAACCGTCCGAGAGCGAGGCGATCATGTCGTGCGCTCCCACGGCGCGCGCCGCCGCCTCGACCCGCGCGTCGGTGGCGTCGGGCAGCCCGTAGGCGATGGCGTCGCGCACCGTCCCCGGGAAGAGGTACGGCTCCTGGGGCACGACGCCCAGCCGCCGGCGGTAGCCCGTCAGGTCCAGGGTGCGCAGGTCCTCGCCGTCGGCCAGTACCGCGCCCTCGGTCGGATCGTAGAAGCGGGCCACGAGCTTGACGAGGGTGGACTTGCCCGCGCCGGTCTCGCCGACGAAGGCGACGGTCTGGCCCGCCGGGACGGTCAGGTCGATGCCCGAGAGCGCCTCCTCCTCGTGGGCGCCGCCCTCGGCCGTCGTATAGCGGAAGTGCACGTCCCTGAACGCGATCTCGCCGCGCAGCGTGCCCACCTCGCGCGGGTGCTCGGGTGCCGGGGTGCTGGTCCGCTCGCGCAGCAGCTCCTGGATGCGGCCGAGCGAGACCGACGCCTGCTGATAGCCGTCGAAGACCTGGGAGAGCTGCTGCACCGGGGCGAAGAACAGCTCGATGTAGAGGAGGTAGGCGACCAGCGCGCCCGCCGTCAGCGTGCCGTTCTCGATCCGGCCCGAGCCGACGATGAGCACGGCGGCCGTGGCGAGGGAGGCCAGCAACTGGACAAACGGGAAGTAGACGGATATCAGCCACTGGCCGCGCACCCGGGCCTGCCGGTACCCGTCGCTGCGCCGTGTGAAGCGGTCGGCACCCCGGTCCTCGCCGCGGAACGCCTGGACCATGCGCAGCCCGGCGACCGACTCCTGGAGGTCGGCGTTGACGACGCTGACCCGCTCCCGCGCCAGTTCGTACGCCTTCACGCTCTTGCGCCGGAAGAAGACGGTGCCGATGACCAGCAGCGGCAGGGTCGCGAAGACGACCAGGGCGAGCTGGACGTCGATGACCAGGAGCGCGACGAGTATGCCGAGGAAGGTGAACACGGAGACGACGGCGGTGACGAGACCGGTCTGGAGGAAGGTGGACAGCGCGTCGACGTCGGTCGTCATACGGGTCATGACGGCGCCGGTCAGGTGCCGTTCGTAGTAGTCGAGGCCGAGGCGCTGGAGCTGCGCGAAGATCTTCACGCGGAGCGCGTAGAGCACCCGCTCGCCTGTGCGTCCCGTCAGCCGCATGGAGCCGTACTGCGCGCCCCACTGGGCCAGGACCACGGCGAGCGCGAGCCCGGCCGCCGTCCACACAGCGCCCAGGGCGGCCTTCTGCACGCCGTCGTCGATGCCGTGCCGGATCAGCACGGGCAGCAGCAGCCCGAACCCGGCGTCGAGCGCGGCGAAGACCAGGGCGACCGCCAGGGCCGCGCCGAAGCCGCGCAGCAGCCGCCTGAGCCCGTAGGACTCCTCCTCCCGCTCGGCCTGGTCCTCGTCGATGCCCGGGGTGTCGTTCGCGGGCGGCAGCGCCGCGACCTTGGCGAGGAGTTCCGGGCTGCCCGGCATGTCGGCCAGCTGCGAGGCGAAGCCGCCGGGGCGGCCCGCGGTCGCGGCGGACGAGGCCGTTCCGGAGGAGGTGCCGGTCCCCTCCTCGCCGTTCTTCCCGCCCGCCTCGTCGGGGCGTACCCACAGCTCGGGCGTGACGCCGCCGACCGCCTCGTGCGCGTCGTGGCCCGCGGCGCCCGCGGGGTCGCGGTCGGTCTCGCCCAGTTCGTCGGGGTCGGTCAGCAGCCGCCGGTAGAGGGCGCAGCGCGCGGTCAGCTCCTCGTGGGTGCCGGTGTCCACCAGGCGTCCGCCGTCCAGCACGGCGATGCGGTCGGCCAGCGCGAGCGTCGACTGCCGGTGCGCGATCAGCAGCGTCGTACGGCCCGCCATGACGCCGCGCAGCGCCTCGTGGATCTCGTGCTCGACCCGCGCGTCGACGGCCGAGGTGGCATCGTCCAGAAGCAGCAGCCGGGGGTCGGTGAGGATGGCGCGGGCGAGCGCGATGCGCTGCCGCTGGCCGCCGGAGAGGGTCAGGCCCTGCTCGCCGACGGTCGTGTCGTAGCCGTCGGGCAGCTCGGATATGAAGCCGTCGGCCTGCGCCGCGCGCGCGGCCGTGCGTATCTGCTCGTCGGTGGCGTCGGGGACGCCGTAGGCGATGTTCTCGCGGATGGACTCGGAGAACAGGAAGCTGTTCTCGGGGACGAGGCCGATGGCGGAGCGCAGCGAGTGCAGCGTCAGATCGCGCACGTCGTGCCCGCCGACGCGGACCGCGCCGCCCGTCACGTCGTAGTAGCGGGGCAGCAGCAGGGACACCGTGGACTTGCCGCTGCCGCTGGTGCCGACGACGGCCACGGTCTCGCCCGGTTCGACGCGCAGGGCGAAGCCGTCGAGCACGGGGCGGTCCTGGTCGTAGCCGAAGGTGACGTTCTCGAACTCGACGGACGCCTCCGCGTCCTCGGGCAGCTCACGCGCGTCCGGCGCCTCCGCCATCTGCGGCTCGGTGTCGATGAGGTCGTAGACGCGCTCGACGCCCGCCCTGGCCTGCTGCCCGACGGTGAGCATCATCGCGAGCATGCGCACGGGGCCGACCAACTGGGCGAGGTAGGTGGAGAAGGCGACGAAGGTGCCCAGGGTGATCTGTCCGCGCGTCGCCATCCAGCCGCCCAGCGCCAGCATCGCCACCTGGCCGAGGGAGGGGATGGACTGGAGCGCGGGCGTGTAGCGGGAGTTGAGCTTGACGGTGCGCAGCCGGGCGGCGAAGAGCGTGCGGCCGATGTCGCGCAGCTTCCGCTTCTCCTGCGCTTCCTGGCCGAACCCCTTGACCACGCGCACCCCGGTGACCGACCCGTCGACGACGGAGGCGACGGCTCCGGCCTGCTGCTGCGCGTACCAGGTGGCCGGGAAGAGGCGTGTGCGGCTGAGGTTCGCGATCCACCACAGGAGGGGGAAGACGGCGATCGAGACGAGGGTGAGCAGCGGGGAGAGGCTGACCATGACGACGAGCGCGATGGCGAAGAGCAGCACGTTGCCGAGCATCATCGGCACCATGAAGAGCAGGCTCTGGACGAGCTGGAGGTCGCTGGTGCCGCGCCCCACGACCTGCCCCGTGGACAGCTCGTCCTGGCTGCGGCCGTCGAGCCGGATGATCGAGCGGTACATGTCGGTACGCAGGTCGTGCTGGACGTCCAGGGCGAGGCGGCCTCCGTAGAAGCGCCGCACGTAGGTCAGCACGTAGACGACGACGGCAGCGGCGATCAGCAGGCCGATCCACAGCCACATGCCGCCCTGGCCGCCGACCACGACGTCGTCGATGATCACCTTGGTGAGCAGCGGTACGAGCGCCATGATGCCCATGCCCGCGAGCGAGGTGCCGAGGGCGAGCAGCACGTTGCGCTTGTACTGCCAGCAGTACGCGGCCAGCCGCCGGGCCCATCCGGCACCCTTGCCGACCCCGACCCCGACCCCGACCCCGGTTCCGGTTCCGTTCTTGGTGGTGCCGCCCGCCTTGGTGGTCCCGCTCTTCGTGTCCGTCCCCGTCACACCGCGTCCTCTCCGTCGCCTCAGTCGCCGCACTGCCGGATGCTGCAACGCCCTGGCGTGCGGATTTCATCCCGCCGCAACACGGCGCAACACTTCTCGGCGCGACAAAAGGGAGGCCCGGCGGCGGGGGTGCGCGCAAGGGGGCAAGGGGGGCGAGGGGAGTGAGGGGGGCGGGGAGGCGCGTTCAGGCGCTCACGGGGCGTGGGGGAGCCGCGGGAGCCGCAGCGTCAGCGCGTAGAGGCGCGTGAGCTGTGTGGCGGACGCGTTGTCGTCGCTGACCAGCAGTACGCGCAACCGCTCGCCGTGCGCCTGCCCGTGTCCGTGCCCCATGACGGCCAGGCCCTCGATGTTGTCGAGGAGGGGGTTGGACTGCGGCGACGGGTTGGGCGCGCCCAGGTCGGGGCAGTCGCCCAGGTCCGCGAGGAGGGTCTTGCGGACGAGACCGGTCCCGTCCTGTCCCGTCAGCTCGCCGACGCGGGTGACGTCGTCAGCGCCGCGCGGGTCGGCGAGGTAGAGGCGGACGGTGTTGCCGGTGCCCTGCTCGTAGCCGCGCTCCAGCACGAGGAGGCGGCCGTCCCCGGTGGCGGCGATCTCGGCCACCCCGAGCTTCTCGTCCACCGGGTAGCCCCACTGGCGCGCGGCCCGGAATCCGCCGTCACGCGCGCGGTCCCAGCTCTGCATCCGTACGAGGGGGCGTCCCGACGCGTCCTTGCCGTCCCCCGCCAGCGGGCCCTCCAGGGCGGCGGTCAGGGTGCGGCCGTGGCGCAGCGCGGTCAGCCCCTCGAAGGTCTGGTTCGCCTGGGCGCGCCCGGCCGGTGCGACCCGGAGCGCCTCGGGTACGGGCAGACGGCCCAGGAGGGTCCCAGTCCCGTCGTACCTGCGTACCGAGGGCTCTGTCTCCGAGGTGACCAGGCGGTCGCCGTCGCGCTCGACGACCAGGCCCTCCGAGTCCAGGGGCTCGCCCCGCTCGTCGGCGAGGGGCACGGCGCGGGTGGTGCGCGCCGTGGGCGGGCCGCCGGTGGTGCGCACATCGAGGGAGAACAGGACGGAGCGGTCCGACAGCGCGGCGATCCGCCCGTCCACGTCCCGCGCCAGCGCGGAGAGCCCCGCCACGGGGGTCCCCTGGTACTCCGTCTTGTCGAGCGCGTCCGAGTACCCGGCGACGCTCGCACGCGGCGAACACGCCCCGCCGCCGTCGCCGCCGCCGTGCGTCCGGGGGCTCGCGGCGGCGTGCGCGGCCGGGCCGACGGAGGTGAGGGCGGTGAGAGTGGCGAGCGCGGCGGTGGTGAGGGCGAGCGCGGTACGCGGACGCACGGTCACGGAGGTCCCCTTACGGTTCGGTCACGGCGGGCGGTCACGCCGACCGCGGGTACCGGCCGGGGACGAGCACGAGCAGCGTCGGACAGGCACGGTAACGGGACTCGGACGGCAGGTCACCGGGTACCGACGGCCGGGCGACATCTCGCGCACGCGGCCTCCGCTTCCGGGGCGAGTGGGGCAGGCCCGTCGACGCTCATCGGACCGGCGGTGGCCCTGGGAAGCGGGCGGCTCCCCAGGACCACCGCGGCCGTGGTGGCGTCGCTGGATGCGTACAGGCGGGCACCCCCCACGAGGCCGGCACTGTCGCCGTCATGCAACGCCCCCATCCCGCGGGACTGCGCTACGAAGTCTGTCGAGAACTTCCACGAGATGCACATCGACCGAACAGAATCAGTAACGTTGTGTGTTAAATAAGACTCATACAGTAACCAGTGAGGACGGCCGAGCCGATTCGCGCAACCCCCGCCCACCAGCACCCTTGTCTCCACGGCAACGGGAGGGCGCCGATACGGGGCGCGAGCGGACGCGCACAGGCCGTTTCGAACACGGCCGGAAACAACCCGGTCACCCCCCGAACACCTCGCCGGTCACACCCGTACCGCCCGGCCGGAAGGACGGTCTTCGACGCCTCCGACGCCGCTCAGCGCTCTCCCTCTCCCCCTTCCGCTCCCGCTACCCGCCCCTCCGCGATCTGGCGGCTCATGAGCGTCGTCAGCTCGTACGCCGTGTGCGAGGCGGCGACCGCCGTCATCTCGGCGTGGTCGTAGGCGGGCGCGACCTCGACCAGGTCGGCGGAGACGAGATGGCACCCGGCGAGCCCGCGCAGGATCTCGAGCAGTTCCCTCGACGTGAGGCCGCCCGCCTCCGGGGTGCCGGTTCCCGGGGCGTGGGCCGGGTCCAGGACGTCGATGTCGATGGAGACGTAGAGCGGCCGGTTCCCGATGCGCTGCCGCAACTGGTCGGCGACCTCGTCCACGCCCCGGCGCATCACGTCGGCCGAGGTGACGATGCCGAAGCCCATCCTGGCGTCCTCGTCCAGGTCCTTCTTGCCGTACAGCGGCCCGCGCGTGCCCACGTGCGAGACGGCCGAGGTGTCGAGCAGCCCCTCCTCGAAGGCTCGCCTGAACGGGGTGCCGTGGGTGTAGGCGGCGCCGAAGTAGGTGTCCCAGGTGTCCAGGTGGGCGTCGAAATGCAGAAGTGCCACGGGGCCGTGTTTGCGGGCGACCGAGCGCAGAAGCGGGAGGGCGATCGTATGGTCGCCGCCGAGGGTCATCAGCCGGGCGCCGCTGTCCAGGATGCCGTCGGCGGCCTCCTGGACGGTCTCGACGGCCTCGTCGATGTTGAAGGGGTTGGCCGCGATGTCGCCCGCGTCAGCCACCTGGGCGAGCGCGAAGGGGGAGGCGTCCTGCGCGGGGTTGTAGGGGCGCAGCAGGCGGGACGCCTCACGGATCGCGTTGCCGCCGAACCGGGCTCCGGGCCGGTAGGAGACCCCCGTGTCGAAGGGGACGCCGACGACGGCGACATCGGCACGCCCTCCCACCTCGTCCAGGCGGGGCAGCCGCGCGAAGGTGGCGGGGCCCGCGTAGCGCGGTATGCGCGAGGAGTCGACCGGGCCGCGGGGCTCGGGCGACGGCTGATGCTGGGGCTCGGGCGTCGGGGTACTCATGCTGTGAGCGTAAGGGGCTGCTTCTCGCACGCCTTTGGACAGTTCAGAGAGGTGCGGGAACACTTTTTGCCTCAGTGTCGAGCCGTTGAGCCGTCGCGTCCGCCCGCTCCCGCCCGCTTCACGCCCGTCTCGCGGCCCCCTCATGACCGTCGCCGATCACCTCTGATCACTGGTACGGCCGTCACGTGGCGCGCCCTCGGGTGACAATGACCGCATGCCCATATTCGCCACAGGCGCAGCCCCCACTCGCTCCGAGCTGATCGGCCACCTCGTCCGCACCCGTATCGCGGGGGATGTCGCCACGCCTCGTGAGAACAACCTCTCGCACTACAGGAAGCTGGCCAACGGCGACCGGCACTACTGGCTCGGCCTCGAACTCGGCGACCGGTGGGCCGATGAGCAGGATGTGCTCGCGGTGATGGCGGAGCGCTGCGGCGTCGTCGACGATCCCGACTTCCGTACGGGTCAGGACACCATCGACCCCGAGCTGACCGTGGGCGCCCTGGACCGCGCC
Source organism: Streptomyces sp. NPDC054796 (assembly GCF_053611545.1). Taxonomy (NCBI): domain Bacteria; kingdom Bacillati; phylum Actinomycetota; class Actinomycetes; order Kitasatosporales; family Streptomycetaceae; genus Streptomyces; species Streptomyces sp. NPDC054796. Next base: position 147,082 of record NZ_JBSHAO010000009.1, read on the forward strand.
GCGGCCGAGCTGCGCAAGGCGGCGGAGGGCGGGCAGCGGGTGCTGTTCGCGACGGGGCACCCCGGCGCGCTGCTGGACATGCACGGCACGCTGGCGTCCGCGCTGCACTCCGCCGGGTGCGACATCGTGCGGGTCCCGCTGGGGACGTACGCGGACGACGGCGTGATCGTCCAGTTCGGCGGCGTCGCGGCGTACGAGCGTGGCGCGTCCCTGTGGCACACCCACTCCCCCGAGCCGATGCGGGAGGTCCTGGACGGGCTGGTGCGCACGGAGCAGCCGCTGCCGGATCTGGTCGTGGCCGACCACGGCTGGGCGGGCTGCGCGGCGCAGCGCGGCATCTCCGCCGTGGGCTTCGCCGACTGCAACGACCCCGCCCTCTTCCTGGGCGAGGCGGAGGACACCCTTTCGGTCGCGGTCCCGCTGGACGACCACGTCGTGGACCCGCGTTTCTACGAGCCGATGACCGCGTACCTCCTGGAGGCGGCGGGGCTGTCGGGTTTCAACGGGGACGTCACGGCATAGTGCCCCGTTCCGTGCCGGGCCGCCGTTGTCCCGGTCCCGGTGTGGGGTCGAGGAAGACGCGGCGCACGGCGGGGAAGCGTGCCCGCAGCCGGGCCTCCGCGTCCTCGCAGGCCCACTCGATCTCGGCGGCCGTGGCGTAGTCGGCGAAGTCCACCTTGGCGGCGACGAGCACCTCGCGCGGCCCCTGCACGACGGTGACCAGTTCCAGTACCCGTTCCACGTCGGGCAGCGCGAGCAGTTCCGCACGCACCACGTCCCGCATCCGGGAGGGCAGCGCGCGTCCGATCAACAGGGAAGCGTTGCTGCGGCCGAGCGAGAAGGCGACGTACACCAGCAGCAGCCCGATGAGCAGCGAGGCGACGCCGTCCCACACGGACGAGCCGCTGAGCTGCCCCCCAAGCAGTCCGCCCGCGGCCAGGGCGAGCCCGGCGAGCGCCGCGGAGTCCTCCATGACGACGGCCTTCACGGCGGTGTCGGGCGTGTGCCGCAGGTAGGTGAGCGGCGGCATTCCGAGGCGCGCGGCCTCGCCCTTGAGCTGGCCCGTGCCCCTCAGCAGCGAATAGCCCTCCAGGAGGAAGGCGACGGCGAGGATGACGTACGAGAGCGTCGGGTCGCCCAGCTTCTCGCCGTGGCTGAGGGTGCGGATGCCGTCGTGGACCGCGAAGACGGCGCCGCCCACGAAGGTGGCGACGGAGGCGAGCATCGCCCAGATGTAGCGCTCGTTGCCGTGGCCGAGCGGGTACTCCTCGTCGGCGGGCTTCTCCGCCCGCTTCAGGGAGGTGAGCAGGAGGAGTTCGGTGACGGTGTCGGCCACGGAGTGGGCGGCCTCGGAGAGCATCGCGCTGGAGCCGCTGAGGATGCCGCCGATCGCCTTGGCGACGGCGATCCCGAGGTTGGCGAGACCCGCGACGACGACGGTGACCGTGCTCTCGCTCTCCGCCGCCCCCGCGCCCGAGCCCTCGCCCGGACCGGGGCCCGTTCCCATGCCCGTGCCCCCACTGATCCCCGCACCATTGCCCATAGTGGCGCAGTATGCCCGATTTGCGAGCCGCGCCTAGTCGCGCGGCACCCGCACCACGCCCTCCTGGATGACGGATACCGCGAGCCGCCCGTCACGGGTGAAGATGCGCCCCTTGCCGAGACCCCTGCCACCCTGGGCCGTCGGGCTCTCCTGGTCGTAGAGCAGCCACTCGTCCGCGCGGAAGGGGCGGTGGAACCACATGGCGTGGTCCAGGCTCGCGCCCACCACGTCGCCGACCGCCCAGCCGCCGCGCCCGTGTGCCAGGAGCACCGAGTCGAGCAGGGTCATGTCCGAGACGTAGGTGGCGAGGCAGATGTGCAGGGTGGGGTCGTCCAGTTCGCCGTCGAGCTTGCCGTTGGTGCGGAACCAGACCTGGGAGCGCGGGCGGCGCGGCCGTCCGACGCTGCCGAACGGGGGCTCCTCCACGTAGCGCAGGTCCACGGCGGCCCGCGCCTTCATCAGACGGCGGGGGACGTCCTCGTCGCGGAAGAGGTGCGCGTAGCGCGGCAGCATCTCCTCCGCCGTGGGGAGCGTCTCCGGGTCGGGCGCCTCGGGCATCGGCTCCTGGTGCTCCAGGCCCTCCTCGTGCGCCTGGAGGGAGGCGGAGAGGTGGAAGATGGGCTGCCCGTGCTGGACGGCGACGACGCGGCGCGTGGTGAAGGAGCGCCCGTCGCGGATGCGGTCGACCGTGTAGACGATCGGCGCGCCCGGGTCGCCCGTCCGCAGGAAGTACGCGTGCAGGGAGTGGGGAAGGCGCCCCTCCGGCACGGTGCGGCAGGCGGCGACGAGCGCCTGCGCGGCGACCTGTCCCCCGAAGACGCGGGGGACGACAGCGGCGCGGCTGCCGCCCCGGAAGATGTCCTGCTCGACCCGCTCCAGATCGAGCAGGTCGAGCAGGGACGCGAGTTCGTTGCTCATGCGGCTGATTGTGCCCGCAGGTGGCTACCAGCGGTTACGTCGAAGATCACAGTCTCACCGGGGATCACGGTCCCGCCCGGGATCACAGCCCCATCGACTTGGCGACGATGGAGCGCATGACCTCGCTCGTGCCTCCGTAGATGCGCGAGACGCGGGTGTCGGCGTACATGTTGGCGATCGGGTACTCCAGCATGTAGCCGTAGCCGCCGTGCAGCTGGAGGCACTTGTCGATGACCTTGGCGGCGAGTTCGGTGGTGAACAGCTTCGCGGAGGCGGCGTCGGCGGGGGTCAGCTCGTCCGCGTCGAGCGCCTCCAGCGCGCGGTCGACGACGGCCTGCATGGCGTCGACGTCGGCCTTGCAGTCGGCCAGGACGAACTTGGTGTTCTGGAAGGAGGCGACCTCCTTGCCGAAGACCGTGCGCTCCTTGACGTAGTCGTGCGCGAAGCGGACGGCGGCGGCGGACTGCGCGTAGGCGCCGATGGCGATGCCGAGGCGCTCCTGCGGGAGGTTCTGGCCGAGGTACGAGAACGCCTTGCCCTCCTCGCCGAGCAGGTCCTCCACGGGCACCTTGACGTCGGTGAAGGAGAGTTCGGCGGTGTCGGAGGCCCGCAGGCCGAGCTTGTCGAGCTTGCGGCCGACCGCGTAGCCCTCGCTCTTGGTGTCCACGACGAGGATGGAGATCCCGCCGCGGCGGTCGTCCGGGCTGGGCGGCGCGGTACGGGCGCAGACCAGCACGCGGTCGGCCTGTACGCCGCCGGTGATGAAGGTCTTGGCGCCGTTCAGCACGTAGTGCGTGCCGTCCTCGGAGAGCTTGGCCGTGGTCTTCATGCCGGCGAGGTCGGAGCCGGTGCCGGGCTCGGTCATCGCGATGGCGGTCATCATCTCGCCGGAGACGAAGTGGGGCAGCCAGCGCTTCTTCTGCTCCTCGTTGCCGTACTTGAGGATGTACGGGAGGCAGAGCGCGGTGTGCACGCTGGAGCCGCCGAAGCTGACCCCGGCGCGGGCGCACTCCTCGGTGATGACGGCGTTGAACTTGAAGCTCGTCTCGCCGGCGCCGCCGTACTCCTCGGGGACCTCGATACCGAATATGCCCAGCTCACCGAGCTTCTTGTAGAGGTCGCGCGGGACGTAGCCCTGCTCCTGCCACTCCTGGTAGTAGGGCACGACCTCGGACTCGATGAAGTCGCGAATGGTCTGCCGGAACGCCTCGTGGTCCTCGTTGAACACCGTGCGACGCATGCACGCCTCCTCTGGTCCCGCTTGTCCCGTGTGCCGCTCGTCCCACCGCGGTGGCCGCCCATGGGGCCTGCCACGGCAGGACACTCAGACATGGCTAAGCGCTTGCTCAGTACCGTCCGGCATCAAGCTACCCAGCGGTCACGTCGACTGTCCAGAGGCGGCGGCCACACGGGCGCCACGGCGGGGGCGTGCGACGCGGTGCGACGCCGGACGCGGCGGGCGCTAGGGGGTGACGGAGCGGCCGGGCGCCGCGGCGGCCAGGGCGCCGCGCGCGAGGCGGTGCAGCAGCGCCGCGGTGGTCGCGCGGTCCGGGAGCGCCGAGGGGCCGCTCAGATGCGGGGTGGAGTTGAGCAGCCCGAAGACCGTGTGAACGGAGACCCGCGCCTCCAATTCCGTCAGCGCCGGATACACGTTCCGCACGGCCGAGACCCACAGCTCCACGTACTGCCGCTGGAGCTTGCGCACCTGCTTGCGGTCACTGTCGCGCAGCCGGTCCAGCTCGCGGTCGTGGAGCGTGATGAGGGAGCGGTCGTCCAGCGCGAAGTCGATGTGCCCGTCGATCAGCGCGTCCAGGGTGGCCTCGGGGGCCAGACCGGCGGCGGCCGACTCCTCGACGCGCATCCGGCCACCCTCGTGCAGCCGCCGGCTGATGCCGACGAGCAGTTCGGCCAGCATGGCGTCCTTGCCCGCGAAGTGGCGATAGAGCCCGGGACCGCTGATGCCGACCGCCGCCCCTATCTCATCGACCCCGACCCCGTGGAAGCCGCGCTCGGCGAAGAGGCGCGCCGCCTCCCGCAGGATCTGCTCGCGGCGGGTCGGCGCTTCGGACCCCGTCTTCGTGCTCATGAATTCATTCTAGACACGGGTGTTAGTGAGCGTTAACCTGATGGAGGAGTTAACGAGCATTAACCGGCCGTCGGGTCCGGGCATGCCCGCGTGCGCCCGGGTCCAGGGCGGGCAGGGCGCCGCGGGGACGGCGCGGCAGGGCGGCGGAGTGGGCACGGGTGCGGGGCGAGGCGCGGAGCAAGGGAGCTCAGTGACATGAACGACTCGACGGGATCGACGACCACAGGAACAGCGGGCCCTGCCCGTGCTCCCGCGCCGACGGCCGCCGCGCCCTCGCCCTCGGCGTCGGCACCGGTGCTGGGCAGCTCCGCCGATCCGTCGTCCGACGCGTTCGCGGCCAACGTGGCGGCGCACCGTGAGCTGGCGGCGCGGCTGCGCGAGAAGCTGGCCACGGCGCGGCAGGGCGGCGGGGAGCGGGCGCGGGCACGTCACACCGCGCGCGGCAAGCTCCTGCCCCGGGACAGGGTGGACGCGCTGCTCGATCCCGGCTCCCCCTTCCTGGAGCTGTCGCCCCTCGCGGCCGACGGCATGTACGGGGACGCGGCGCCCGCCGCCGGGGTCATCGCGGGCATCGGGCGGGTATCGGGCCGCGAGGTGGTCGTGGTCGCGAACGACGCCACCGTCAAGGGCGGCACGTATTACCCGATGACGGTGAAGAAGCACCTGCGCGCCCAGGAGATCGCGCTGGAGAACCGGCTGCCGTGCGTCTATCTGGTCGATTCGGGCGGCGCCTTCCTGCCGATGCAGGACGAGGTCTTCCCGGACCGCGAGCACTTCGGCCGGATCTTCTACAACCAGGCGCGGATGTCGGGCGCCGGTGTCCCCCAGATCGCGGCGGTACTGGGCTCCTGCACGGCGGGCGGCGCCTATGTGCCCGCCATGAGCGACGAGGCGGTGATCGTCCGCGAGCAGGGCACGATCTTCCTGGGCGGGCCGCCGCTGGTGAAGGCCGCGACGGGCGAGGTCGTCACCGCCGAGGAGCTGGGCGGCGGCGAGGTGCACAGCCGCACCTCCGGTGTGACCGACCACCTCGCCGAGGACGACGCGCACGCGCTGCGCATCGTGCGGGACATCGTGCACACCCTCCCGGACCGCGGCCCGCTCCCCTGGCCGGTGCGCCCCGTCGAGGAACCGGCCGTCGATCCGGCGGGGCTGTACGGCGCGGTGCCCGTCGATTCCCGCACTCCGTACGACGTGCGCGAGGTGATCGCGCGCGTGGTGGACGGCTCCCGCTTCCAGGAGTTCAAGGCGGAGTACGGCACGACGCTGGTCACCGGCTTCGCCCGTATTCACGGCCACCCGGTGGGCATCGTGGCGAACAACGGCATCCTGTTCTCCGAGTCGGCGCAGAAGGGCGCCCACTTCGTCGAGCTGTGCGATCAGCGCGGCATCCCGCTGCTCTTCCTCCAGAACATCTCGGGCTTCATGGTCGGCAGGGACTATGAGGCGGGCGGCATCGCCAAGCACGGCGCCAAGATGGTCACCGCCGTGGCCTGCACTCGCGTGCCGAAGCTGACGGTCGTCATCGGCGGTTCCTACGGCGCGGGGAACTATTCGATGTGCGGCCGGGCCTATGACCCCCGCTTCCTGTGGATGTGGCCCAACGCCAAGATCTCCGTGATGGGCGGCGAGCAGGCGGCGGCCGTCCTCGCGACGGTGAAGCGCGATCAGATGGAGGCGCGCGGCGAGGAGTGGAGCGCGGAGGACGAGGAGGCGTTCCGGGCCCCCGTCCGCGCCCAGTACGAGGAACAGGGCAACGCCTATTACGCGACGGCGCGGCTCTGGGACGACGGCGTGATCGATCCCCTGGAGACCAGAACGGTGCTGGGCCTCGCGCTGACGGCCTGCGCGAACTCCCCCCTGCCGGAGACCGATCCGTCAGGCCCCCGCTTCGGCGTCTTCCGGATGTGACCGGATGCGCGGCCGGGTGCGGGACGTGACGGGCAGGGCGAGCGGAACGGATACGACATGACGGCGAACGCGGCAGACACCGCGCAGGTGACGGGCAGGGCGCAGGTGACGGGCGTGGCGGACATGAGGACGAGGGCGTGAGGGGGACAGTGGCGATGTTCGACACCGTGCTGGTGGCCAACAGGGGCGAGATCGCGGTGCGCGTGATCCGTAGCCTGCGCGCGATGGGCATCCGCTCGGCCGCGGTCTTCAGCGACGCGGACGCCGGGGCGCGGCATGTGCGGGAGGCGGACACCGCCGTGCGCATCGGGCCCGCTCCCGCGGCTTCGAGCTATCTCTCGGCCGAGCGGCTGCTGGCGGCGGCCCGCCGCACGGGGGCCCAGGCCGTCCACCCGGGTTACGGCTTCCTCGCGGAGAACGCCGCCTTCGCCCGCGCCTGCGAAGACGCCGGGCTGGCCTTCATCGGCCCACCCGCCGCCGCCATCGAGGTGATGGGCGACAAGATCCGCGCCAAGGAGACCGTCCAGGCGGCGGGGGTCCCGGTGGTGCCGGGCTCCTCGGGCAGCGGACTCTCCGACGGCGAACTGGCCGAGGCGGCACGCGGGATCGGCATGCCCGTGCTGCTGAAGCCCTCGGCGGGCGGCGGCGGCAAGGGCATGCGGCTGGTGCGGGACGAGGCCGCGCTGGAAGAGGAGATCGCGGCGGCCCGGCGCGAGGCACGGGGCGCGTTCGGCGACGACACCCTGCTCGTGGAGCGCTGGATCGACCACCCCCGGCACATCGAGATCCAGGTGCTGGCCGACGGGCAGGGCGGGGTGATCCACCTCGGGGAGCGCGAGTGTTCGCTCCAGCGCCGTCACCAGAAGATCGTCGAGGAGGCGCCCAGCCCGCTGCTGGACGAGACCACCCGCGCGTCGATGGGCCGGGCCGCCGTGGAGGCGGCCCGGTCGTGCGGGTATCTCGGCGCGGGCACCGTCGAGTTCATCGTCCCGGCCGACGATCCGGGCTCGTACTTCTTCATGGAGATGAACACCCGCCTCCAGGTCGAGCACCCCGTCACGGAGATGGTCACCGGGCTGGATCTGGTCGAGTGGCAGTTGAGGGTGGCCGCGGGCGAGTCGCTGCCGTTCGGGCAGGAGGGCGTCACCCTCACAGGGCACGCCGTGGAGGCCCGGGTCTGCGCGGAGACGGCGCGCGTGACCGGCGAGGGCAGGCACGTGGACTTCCTCCCCTCTGCGGGCACCGTGCTGCTGCTCCGCGAGCCAGGGGGCGAGGGGGTGCGCACGGACTCGGGGCTCGTGGAGGGCGCGGAGGTCGGCACCACGTACGACCCGATGCTCGCCAAGGTCGTCGCCCACGCCCAGGACAGGCCCACGGCGCTGCGCAGGCTGCGGGCGGCGCTCGCGGACACGGCGGTGCTGGGCGTCGAGACCAACACCGGTTTCCTGCGCCGTCTGCTGGCACACCCCGAAGTGACCGCGGGCACCATGGACACCGGCCTGGTGGACCGTGACGCGCATACCCTGGTGCGTACGGACGTGCCCGCCGCGGCCTATGCGGCGGCGGCCCTGTTGCGCCAGGCCGCACTGGAGCCCGCCCCGTCCGGGGACGCGGGATGGACCGACCCCTTCTCCGTGCCCACCGGCTGGCGCCTGGGCGGGGAGGCAGCGTGGACGCCCCACGCGCTGCGGGCTCCGGGCCACGATCCGGTGACCGTCCATGTCCGGGGCCGGGCCGACGACGCGTGGGTCGGCGTGGACGGTGCCGAGCCCGTGCCCGCGCGGCTGCTGTCGCCCGAGCGGGGCAGGGTCGGCCTGGAGTGGGACGGCGTCACCCACTTCTTCGACCACGCCCCCAGCGGCGCGGGCCGCTGGCTCGGCCGGGACGGCGACGGCTGGCACCTCCAGGACCACGATCCCGTCGCGGCCTCCCTCGGCGGCGCGGCGGGAGCGCACGGCGCCGACGCGCTCACCGCGCCCATGCCCGGCACCGTCACCCTGGTCAAGTCGTCGGTGGGCGAGGAGGTCACCGCGGGGCAGAGCCTCCTGGTGGTCGAGGCGATGAAGATGGAGCACGTCATCACCGCGCCCTACGACGGAACCGTCACCGAGCTGGACGTCACGGCGGGCAGCACCGTCGCCATGGACCAGGTGCTCGCGGTCGTGGAGCCCCGCGACGCCGCCGGGCCCGACGGCACACCCTCCGATGCCGCGCCCTCCAGCACCGCACACCCCGGGACCTCACATCCCGGAACGCCGTCGCACCGTGAGGAGGCGGGAGCATGATCGAGGGGCTGCCCATGCGCGTCCCCGTGGAGGGGCTTCCGGCGCGAGTGGAGATCTATGAGGTCGGGCCTCGGGACGGGTTGCAGAACGAGAAGGGGACCGTCCCCGTCGAGGTGAAGGCCGAGTTCATCCATCGGCTGCACGGCGCGGGGCTCACCACCGTCGAGGCCACGAGCTTCGTCCACCCCAAGTGGGTCCCCCAACTCGCGGACGCGGAGCAGTTGATGCCGCTCCTCCGCGATCTGCCGGACGGGCTGCGCCTGCCGGTGCTCGTGCCCAACGAACGCGGGCGCGAGCGGGCAGCCGCGCACGCCTGCCGGGACATCGCCGTCTTCGCCAGCGCCACCGAGTCCTTCGCCAAGGCCAATCTGAACCGCACGCTCGACGAATCCCTCGCGATGTTCGAGCCCGTGGTGTCCCGTGCCAAGGCGGACGGGCAGCGGGTGCGCGGCTATGTGTCGATGTGCTTCGGCGATCCCTGGGAGGGCCCCGTCCCTCTCACCCAGGTGGTCCGCGTCTGCCGCGCGCTCCTCGCGCAGGGCTGCGACGAGCTGAGCCTCGGCGACACCATCGGCGTGGCCACTCCGGGCCATGTCACGGCGCTGCTGTCCGCGCTGAACGAGGCCGGGGTGCCCACTGAGCGGCTCTCCGTCCACTTCCACGACACCTACGGGCAGGCCCTCGCCAACACCCTCGCCGCGCTCCAGCACGGGGTGACCACGGTGGACGCCTCGGCGGGCGGCCTGGGCGGCTGCCCCTACGCCAAGAGCGCCACAGGCAACCTCGCGACCGAGGACCTGGTGTGGATGCTGACGGGGCTCGGCGTCGAGACCGGTGTCGATCTCGGCCGTCTCACCGCCACCAGCGCGTGGATGGCCGACAAGCTGGGCCGCCCCAGCCCCTCGCGCACGGTCCGCGCCCTCACGGGCCCCGGCACGGACACCGGCACCGGCACAGACGCCGTAGCCAACACCGGCACCGGCCCCGGCACGGTCACCACCCCGCAGACCTCTCCTCCCGACTCCCACAAGGAGCAGTGAGCACCATGTCCCTGGACCACCGCCTCTCCCCCGAGCACGAGGAACTGCGCCGCACTGTCGAGCAGTTCGCGCACGATGTCGTGGCCCCGAAGATCGGGGAGTTCTACGAGCACCACGAGTTCCCGTACGAGATCGTCCGGCAGATGGGCGAGATGGGCCTGTTCGGGCTGCCGTTCCCCGAGGAGTACGGCGGCATGGGCGGCGATTACCTCGCCCTCTGCCTCGCCCTGGAGGAGCTGGCCCGGGTCGATTCGTCGGTGGCGATCACCCTGGAGGCCGGGGTCTCCCTCGGCGCCATGCCGGTCCACCGCTTCGGGACGGAGGAGCAGAAGCGCGAGTGGCTCCCCCGCCTGTGTTCCGGTGAGATTCTCGGTGCCTTCGGCCTGACCGAGCCGGAGTGCGGTTCCGACGCGGGCGGGACCCGTACCACCGCCGTCCTGGACGAGCGGACCGGCGAGTGGGTGATCAACGGCAGCAAGTCCTTCATCACCAACTCCGGTACGGACATCACGGGCCTGGTCACCGTCACCGCCGTGACGGGCCGCAAGGAGGACGGCGCGCCCCGGATCTCCTCGATCATCGTCCCCTCGGGCACCCCCGGCTTCACCGTCGCCCCGGCGTACTCCAAGGTCGGCTGGAACGCCTCGGACACCCATGAGCTGTCCTTCTCGGACGTCCGGGTCCCCGCGGCGAATCTGCTCGGCGAGGAGGGCCGGGGCTACGCGCAGTTCCTCCGCACCCTCGACGAGGGCCGTATCGCCATCGCAGCCCTGGCCACGGGCCTGGCGCAGGGCTGCGTGGACGAGTCGGTCTCCTACGCCCACACCCGGCACGCCTTCGGGAAGCCCATCGGCGCCAACCAGGCCATCCAGTTCAAGCTGGCCGACATGGAGATGCGCGCCCACACCTCGCGCATCGCCTGGCGGGACGCGGCGTCGCGGCTGCTCGCGGGCGAACCGTTCAAGAAGGAGGCGGCGCTGGCCAAGCTGTATTCGTCCGAGTCCGCGGTGACCAACGCACGCGAGGCCACCCAGATCCACGGCGGATACGGCTTCATGAACGAGTATCCGGTGGCCCGCATGTGGCGGGACTCGAAGATCCTGGAGATCGGGGAGGGCACGAGCGAGGTGCAGCGGATGCTGGTCGCCCGGGAGTTGGGCGTCGGATAATCACCGCATGGCGGAAATCACCCAGCGCGCGGGGGCATGGACCTTCGACGGGGACACCGTCCGCATCGTGCCGGGAGCGGAGCGGCACGTGCACCAGTTGCGCAGGTCACTGGGGGAAGTGGCGGTGCCCCTCACGGCCGTGGCGGGAGTGGCCTACGAGCCCGGCCGCAAGGGCGGCCGACTCCGGCTGCGTCTCCGCGACGGCGCCGACCCGCTCTCCCAGGTCGCGGGCGGCAGACTGCCGGACGCCTCGGACCCGTACCAACTGGCGGTGGAGAAGGACCGCACGGGCGTCGCGGAGTACTTCGTGGACGAGGTCCGCAACGCCCTGCTGCTGGAGCGCGTCCCGGACACGCCCTGCGACCGCTATCTGCTGCCGGGCCCGTCCGTGCCGCTCACCGCGAACGGCACGGACGGCACCGCCGGCTTCGACGGGGAACGCGTCCAGATCGAATGGAACTGGATGGCGGAGGAGAGCAAGGCGCACAACGGACGCCGCGTCTTCACCCTCCAGGAGCTGGAGGGCGTCGAGTGGACCCCCGCGATCGGCTGGGAGAGCGGCAGCCTCCGCTTCCGGCCCAAGGGAAAGCACCCCGTGCTCAAGCCCCAGCTCGACCCCAACTGCCTGATGCTGTGGGGCGTCCGGCAGAACCGCGAGAGCGGCGGCTCGGTGCTGCTGGCCGCGGCCGTCGTCGCCCGCCTCCCGCACCCCCAGGGGCACGGCCCGCACGGCGGCCACGGTCCCGGTCACGGGCCGGGCCCCGGACATGGATACGGGTACGGGTACGGGCATGGGCGCGGATACGGCCCGGGGTACGGGCGCGGCCCGCACGCCCACGCCGCGCACCCCTCCCCCGGCGCCACCCCGGACAGCGGCAGCGGCACCCCCGCCCTCGCGGGCAGCGACGCACCGGACGACGCGTACGGACAGCACGGGCAGCACCGGGAACGGGACGCCTCGGGGCACGACGTACTGCTGCGCCGGTTACGGGAACTGGGCGAGCTGCACAAGGGCGGCGTCCTGACCGACGAGGAGTTCGCCGCGGCGAAGAAGTCCGTCCTCGACCAGTTCTGACCCCCTGCCTCCACATCGGGGCCCCACAACGGACCCCGCGTCCTCAACGGTCAGCGGTAGCGGGCCACGGCACCTGCGGCGAGCGCCAGTAGTCGATGCCCAGCCGCTCCCAGCGCGGCGCCTGCTGCGCCAGCCGCTCCTTGTACGGGTCCCAGCCGTGCGTCGAAGCGGGCGACCAGCCCAGTTCCGCGATGCCCGGCAGCCGGGGGAAGGCCATGAACTCGACCTCGTCGCTCGTGTCCAGCGTCTCCGACCACAGCGGCGCCTCGACCCCGAGCACCGCCTCGCCCGGCGCGCCCTTCACATAACTGCCCGGATCCCAGTCGTAGGACTGCCGGACCTCGACATAGCCCGCCCAGCTCAGCCCGTACGGGGTGTCCTTGTCGTACTTCATGTCGAGGTAGGAGCGGTTGGCGGGCGAGAGGATCAGCCGGGTGCCGTTCTTCGCGGCCTCCGCCACCTCCGCCTCCTCGCCTGTCGTCCCCCAGTACTGCGCCACGGCGCCCTCGTCGGGCCCGGCGCCCGTCAACTGGTGCCAGCCGACGACCGTCTTGCCGTACTTGGCGACAATCTTCTGCGCCCGGTCCATGAACGCCACGTAGTCCTCGTGGCTGGTGGAGTGGGCCTCGTCGCCGCCGATGTGCAGATACGGGCCCGGCGTCAGCGCGGCGATCTCGCGCACCACGTCGTCCACGAAGTCGTAGGTGATCTCCTTCGGCACGCACAGCGAGCTGAAGCCGACCTCGGTACCGGTGTAGAGCGGAGGCGCTACGCCGTCGCAGTTCAGCTCCGCGTAGGAGGCGAGGGCGGCGTTCGTGTGGCCCGGCAGGTCGATCTCGGGCACGACGGTCAGATGGCGGGAAGCGGCGTAGCGCAGGATCTCGCGGTAGTCGTCCTTGGTGTAGTAGCCGCCGGGGCCTCCGCCGACCTCGGTGCTGCCGCCGTACGTCGCCAGCCGCGGCCAGGAGTCGATGGCGATGCGCCAGCCCTGGTCGTCGGACAGGTGCAGATGCAGCGTGTTGATCTTGTAGAGCGCGAGCTGGTCGATGTAGCGCTTGACCTTGTCCACGGAGAAGAAGTGCCGGGACACGTCCAGCATGGCGCTGCGGTACGCGTAGCGGGGCCGGTCGGTGACGGTGCCGCCCGCCACCTGCCACGGGCCCGGTCGCTCGCTGCGCGACTCGACCTCGGCCGGCAGCAACTGGCGCAGCGTCTGCACCCCGTGGAACAGCCCGGCGCCGGTCGGCGCGCTGATCACGGCCGCCTTACGGGACACGTCCAGCCGGTACCCCTCCTCCCCGAGCCCGCCCCCGACGTCGCCCCCGTGGCCCTCATCCGTGAGCCGGAGCTGGATGCCGTCGCGGCCCGGTTCGGTGGTGACGGGCAGCGCGTAGCCGGTGGAGGGGCGCAGCAGCGCGGCCAGAGCGCGCGCGGCCTCGCGGGCCTCACGGACCTCGCCACCCGAGCTGCCCGAGCCGCCCGAGCCGCCCGTCACCCGGATGGGGGTCCGCTCGCCGAGGGTGAAGGGCGCCCCGCCCTCCCGTACGGACGCCGGAGCGGGGATCACCTGGTCCAGCGGCCGTGGCGGACCGTCCGCTCCGGCGCCCACGGAAGGCGGGGCGACGGCCACGGCCGCCGATCCCGGCAGCGCGGCGGCGAGGAGGGTGACGCACAGCAGCAGCGGTCTGAGTCGTCTCACGAGCGGTCCCTTCGACGGTACGAGGGCTACGTGACAAGAGGGCCCCGAGGAGGGGGTGCGTGTGCGGAGTGCGACCGAGCGATCACTCACTCGTACCGCGCACCCCTCCAAGGGTCAAGGTGCAGACCATCCCCCGCCCCACTTGGTGGGCCCGGACGATATAAACACGCCACGCCTGCCCGATATCGGGCAGATTTCTTGCATAAGACGTGAGGAGCCCGCAGTATCGACGAATGCTCGAAGCCCGGACACCGGTCCATGACGACCTCATCGACCACCTGGCCCGCACCACACCGCTCCAGCGCGGCGAAGCGGCCCGGGTCGTACTCGACGTCCTGGCGTACTTCGACGAGACGACGGAAGAGTTCGTCCGCAGACGTCACCGTGAGATGCAGTCGGGCGGGCTGACCAACGCGGACATCTTCGAGCGGATCGCGGCCGAACTGCCGCACCGCGCGGTCGCGCCACCGGACCTCACACTCCGGCAGTTGCGCCGCATCGTCTACGGCTGACGCGACAGCGGCACGGCACAGCAGCACCGGCGCCAGCAACGGCGACACGCACGCAAGCAAGCAGCACAGGTACAAGCAGTACAGGTACAAGCAGTACAGGGCGAGGGAGAGGCGACAGCCGGCATGTGCGGAATCGTGGGATACATCGGCAAGCGCGAGGCGGCACCCCTGCTGCTGGAAGGCCTCCAGAGGCTGGAGTACCGGGGCTACGACTCCGCCGGTATCGCCATCCACAGCAGCGGTACGGGCAAGAGCGCGGGCCTCAAGACGGCCAAGACCAAGGGCCGGGTCCGCGACCTGGAGGACCGCCTCCCCAAGCGCTTCGCCGGCGCCACCGGCATCGCCCACACCCGCTGGGCCACCCACGGCGCCCCGAACGACGAGAACGCGCACCCGCACCTCGACGCGGCCGAGAAGGTCGCCGTCGTCCACAACGGCATCATCGACAACGCCTCCGAGCTGCGCGCCAAGCTCACCGCCGACGGCGTCGTCTTCCTCTCCGAGACGGACACCGAGGTGCTGTCCCACCTGATCGCACGCGCCCAGGCCGAGACGCTGGAGGCGCGGATCCAGGAGGCGCTGCGGCACGTCGAGGGCACCTACGGCATCGCCGTGCTGCACGAGGACTTCCCCGACCGGATCGTCGTGGCGCGCAACGGCTCCCCCGTCGTCCTGGGCATCGGCGAGCACGAGATGTTCGTGGCGTCCGACGTCGCCGCGCTCGTCTCGCACACCCGCCAGGTCGTCACCCTCGACGACGGCGAGATGGCCACCATCAAGGCCGACGACTACCGCACCTACACGACCGAGGGCTCGCGCACCTCCACCTCGCCCGAGACCGTCGAGTGGGCGGCCGAGTCGTACGACATGGGCGGCCACGACACGTACATGCACAAGGAGATCGCCGAGCAGGCCGACGCCGTGGACCGCGTGCTGCGCGGCCGTATCGACGACCGCTTCGCGACCGTCCACCTCGGCGGCCTCAACCTCGACGCGCGCGAGGCCCGCACCATGCGCCGCGTGAAGATCCTGGGCTGCGGCTCCGCGTACCACGCGGGCATGATCGGCGCCCAGTTGATCGAGGAGCTGGCGCGCATCCCCGCCGACGCCGAGCCCGCGAGCGAGTTCCGCTACCGCAACGCGGTCGTGGACCCCGACACCCTCTACATCGCGGTCAGCCAGTCGGGCGAGACCTACGACACCCTGGCGGCCGTCCAGGAGCTGAAGCGCAAGGGCGCCCGCGTCCTCGGAGTCGTGAACGTCGTGGGCTCGGCCATCGCGCGCGAGACGGACGGCGGCGTGTACGTGCACGCGGGCCCGGAGGTCTGCGTCGTGTCCACCAAGTGCTTCACCAACACCGCCGTCGCCTTCGGCCTGCTCGCCCTCCACCTGGGCCGCATCCGCGACCTGTCGGTGGCGGACGGAAAGCGCATCATCGCGGGCCTGCGCAAGCTGCCCGACCAGATCGCCGAGGTCCTGCGCGCCGAGGGCGAGATCGAGAAGCTGGCCGCCGACTACGCGCAGGCCAAGAGCATGATGTTCGTCGGCCGCGTACGGGGCTACCCTGTGGCCCGCGAGGCGTCGCTGAAGCTCAAGGAGGTCTCGTACATTCACGCCGAGGCGTACCCGGCCTCCGAGCTGAAGCACGGCCCTCTCGCGCTCATCGAGCCCGCCGTGCCGACGGTCGCGATCCTCCCGGACGACGATCTGCTCGACAAGAACCGCGCCACCCTGGAGGAGATCAAGGCCCGCAGCGGCAGGATCCTCGCCGTCGCGCACCAGGAGCAGGAGAAGGCGGACCACACGATCGTGGTACCCCGCAACGAGGTCGAGCTGGACCCCATCCTGATGGGCATCCCCCTCCAGCTCCTCGCGTACCACACGGCGCTGGCCCTGGGCCGGGACATCGACAAGCCCCGCAACCTGGCGAAGTCCGTCACGGTGGAGTGACCCGGACGCCCCTGGCGTCCCTGGCACCCTGTGGCACTCCCAGTGAACGTACGGGCGGGGTCCCGCGCAGGCCACCAACTGCGCGGAACCCCGCCTCCCCTGTGCCGGCGTCGCCCATTACGCCGGCGGGTGGGCTGCCGTACGGGACCGTCACCTCCCGTGCGACAGCACGTCCTTCCGGTGTTTCCGGCCCTACCTTTATGCCCCTCACAAGCGCACAATCCACCTCTACGCATGGGTAGATTTATCGATTGTCCGGTCATGAAACTCCCGTAGGGAGACGGGACTTGGAATCGCCGCCACGGGGAAGGGCAAACCGGGCGGCCGACATGCCGCGCGACACCCGCGCCGCGTCGCTGACGCGACTACGGAATCACCACGACCGGACGCTGCGCACGCCGCGCCAGCCTGCCCGCGACCGAGCCGAAGATCCGGCCGACGAGGCCGTGCGTGGAGCCGACCACGATGGCGTCCGCCTCGTACTCCTGGCCGACCTCTTCCAGCTCGTGGCAGATGTCGCCGCCCCGCTCGACGAGGATCCAGGGGACCTCGGAGAGGTGATCGGCGCAGGCCAGCTCCAGGCCCAGCACCTCGGTACGGTGGTCGGGGACGTCCACGAAGACGGGTGGCTCACAGCCCGCCCACACGGTGGTGGGCAGCCGGTTGGCCACATGGACGATGATCAGTCCGGAGCCGGAGCGGTTCGCCATGCCGATGGCGTAGGCGAGAGCGCGCTCGCTCGACATGGAGCCGTCGAAACCGACGACGACGCCGTGCTGAAAGGCCGGATCGCAGGAGTGGCGCGGTTCTTCCGCCGCCTCAGGCGTCACCGCGTGATCGGCGACCTGCTTACGGTCCGCTGGTTCGGGGATCTCGTGTCCAGCCATGATGTCTCGGCGAAGGGAGTCCTGTGTGCGGAGGAACGGCGGTTGACGTGTGCGCTCTCGTGAGTGGCTGAGGTGATGACGACCGGGAATAGCCTTTTCAAGTCCCTACCCCAAGGGTACGGCGGTACTCCCCCCTTGCCCAGGGCCCGGGGAGCTGCTGCCGGTCGAACGCTGACCCCGGAGCATGCCTCAGGGGCGGCCTTCGCGCAATGCCCCGCAGTGCCCCTTACAGTCCGCCCGGCCGGTTCTCCGCCGGTTCCCCGGCGGCCCTCCGCCCTGTCCGAGATCTTTCGCCACGCGGGCCGCGCAGGCCTCCGCCACCACGGCGGCCGGGGGCGGCCGGGCCCTCCGGCCCTGACGGGCGGGCCCCGCACACCCCCGTGAGTACGCCCCGTATGCCGTAGTGACCGGCACGAAGGGCCCGCGTTAGGCACGGCGTGCCCGTACTCCCGCACGATTCCGCCGCCCCACGCCCCGCCCCGCGCCCGGCCCCACGCTCCGCCTCGCGCCCCACCCCGCGTCTCGCCCCACGCCCCGCCTCCCGTCGCGGCCGCCGCCGCAGCCCCTCCCGCCCCGGCTCGCGCACGCGCGCCTACGCGCACACGCGCGCGTACGAGCCACCCGAGGGCCGCCCGCAC
Organism: Streptomyces sp. NPDC054796; assembly: GCF_053611545.1. Taxonomy (NCBI): domain Bacteria; kingdom Bacillati; phylum Actinomycetota; class Actinomycetes; order Kitasatosporales; family Streptomycetaceae; genus Streptomyces; species Streptomyces sp. NPDC054796. The sequence continues at coordinate 164,795 of NZ_JBSHAO010000009.1, forward strand.
GCCGCGCGATCCCGCGCCGACGCGGCGTGGTCCGGCTCGCGGGATTCGGCCGATCCGGTGACGGAGATCGTCCGCTGGGGTGCGTTCAGCAGCGCGCTCGTCCTGGTCGTTCTGCTGGTGTGCGGCTCATCGCCGCTGGTCGCCTTCGGTACGTCCATCGGACTGGTCGGCATCACCGCTGCCTGCCGGGCGCTCTTGCGCCAGTCGGAGCGCACGTACACGCGGCTGGCCGCCGAGCAGGCGGGCCCGCACCGGGGGCGGCACGGACGCACGGGCGCGGGGGCACACCGCGGGGGTCGACAACCGACGCACATCTGACCAGAGTGCGTAGTTCACTCCGGCGCACGAAAGCGGCTGAGTGGTGCGCCCGTGGAGTGACCTGATCGCACGACTGATCCCCCTCGTTTTTCGGCCAACTTCCGGCCGAGTACAGCCGCTTGTCGTGGGCTCCCCTCAACAGCCCTTTCACCAGGGAGGAAAGGACCACCGGGCACGTGTGCGCCCTATGGCGACGGGGCAGGGACGGCATGCGCACTTCCCAGCGGCGGCGCCGAGTGGAACGCTTCGTGATCGAATGCTTCACGCCAAGTTGCCTTATCGACATAACGTCGGGTGCCGAACTGGTCCCGCCAACCTCATCCGACACAGTAGATTCGATCTTGGCTATCGCCGCGGGGGAGACGTGTAGACCGAGAGGACGCGACGATTGAGGGGGGCTTAGTTCCAATGAGCCAGGACTCCACGAACGGCCCGGCGACGACCCGCAAGCTGGCCGCGCGCCGCCGGCGCGAGATCGTGGCGGTGTTGCTCTTCAGCGGTGGTCCCATCTTCGAGAGCTCCATCCCGCTCTCCGTCTTCGGCATCGACCGCCAGGACGCGGGTGTCCCGCGCTACCGGCTGTTGGTGTGTGCGGGCGAGGACGGGCCGCTGCGTACCACCGGTGGGCTCCAGCTCAGCGCACCGTACGGGCTGGAGGCACTCTCCCGCGCGGGCACCGTCGTGGTCCCCGCATGGCGCTCCATCACCCAGCCCCCGCCCACGGCGGCGCTGGACGCACTCCGCCGCGCGCACGAGGAGGGGGCGCGCATCATCGGTCTCTGCACCGGCGCTTTCGTGCTCGCCGCGGCCGGACTGCTGGACGGACGCCCCGCGACGACCCACTGGATGTACGCGCCGACACTCGCCAAGCGCTATCCCGCCGTCCACGTCGATCCCCGTGAACTGTTCGTGGACGACGGCGACATCCTCACCTCCGCCGGCACCGCCGCCGGGATCGACCTGTGCCTGCACGTGGTGCGCACCGATCACGGCGCCGAGGCGGCGGGCGCGCTGGCACGGCGCCTCGTGGTGCCACCGCGCCGTGGCAACGGCGCGGAGACCGGCGGCCATCCACGACATCTCGACCGCTCCTTACCAGAGGAAATCGGAGCCGATCCGCTCGCGGAGGTCGTGGCCTGGGCGCTGGAGCACCTGCACGAGCAGTTCGACGTCGAGACGCTCGCCGCACGTGCCTATATGTCCCGCCGGACCTTCGACCGGCGCTTCCGTTCCCTGACTGGGAGCGCTCCCCTCCAGTGGCTGATCACCCAGCGGGTCCTCCAGGCCCAGCGGCTGCTGGAGACGTCCGACTATTCGGTGGACGAGGTCGCGGGCCGCTGCGGCTTCCGCTCGCCCGTCGCGCTGCGCGGCCACTTCCGGCGCCAGCTCGGCTCCTCCCCCGCCGCCTACCGGGCCGCCTACCGCGCCCGGCGGCCGGACGCGGGTGCCGAGGACGTGCGGACGGAGTCGCTGGGCCACGAGCACCCCGGCCCCGTCCCGGGCCCCAGGCCGCCGGAGCCGCTCCGCGAGCTGCGGGACCCGAGGGAGGTCAGGGAGGCGCGGGAAGCCCGGGAGATGCGGGAGGGGCGCGACTTCCGTGAGCCCGGCCACGCCGCGCACATGGGCCACGCCGGCCAGCTCCGTGAACCGAGGGAGGCGCGAGAAACCAGGGAGGCGCGAGAGGCCAGGGAGACCAGGGAGACGAGGGAGGGACGCGGAGGCCGCATCGAACCGGGCAAACCGGATTCCGACGTCTACGCTCCACGGCTGCCGGGGCAGCGCGGGCGCAGCTCGGGCTGAGCGTCGGACGTAGGGTGAGGCGCATGAACGATCGCATGGTGTGGATCGACTGCGAGATGACGGGGCTCTCGCTGTCCGACGACGCGCTCATCGAGGTGGCGGCCCTGGTCACCGACTCGGAGCTGAACGTGCTCGGTGACGGTGTGGACATCGTCATCCGGCCCCCGGCCCGCTCCCTGGTGGCCATGCCCGAGGTGGTGCGCGAGATGCACACCGCCTCGGGCCTGCTCGACGAGCTGGACGAGGGCACGACGCTGGCCGACGCGCAGGAGCGCGTCCTCGCGTACATCCGCGAACACGTTCCGGAGCCGGGCAGGGCACCGCTGTGCGGGAACTCCGTCGGCACCGACCGCGGCTTCCTCGCCCGTGACATGCCGGAGCTGGAGGGCTACCTCCACTACCGCATCGTCGATGTGTCCTCGGTCAAGGAGCTGGCCCGCCGCTGGTTCCCGCGCGCCTACTTCAACAGCCCGGAGAAGAACGGCAACCACCGCGCGCTCGCGGACATCCGCGAGTCCATCGCCGAGCTGCGCTACTACCGCGAGGCGGTCTTCGTCCCCGCGCCCGGACCGGACTCCGACGCGGCGAAGAAGATCGCGGCGAAGCACGTGCTCCCCCGCGCATGAACCTGTGAGCGAGCACCCCCGCTGACCCTGTACACTCTTTCTCGGCCGGTCAGAAAAGCGCCGGTCATGGTGGATGTAGCTCAGATGGTAGAGCACCTGGTTGTGGTCCAGGATGTCGCGGGTTCAAGTCCCGTCATTCACCCTGAGAGGCAAGGCCCCCGGTCCGGGAACGGACCGGGGGCCTTCTTCGTGCGCGGGGCCGGTGGGGGCGCCGGGGCCCGGTCAGTCGGACGGGTCCGGCTGGTCGAACTCTGTCTCCAGGAGATCGAGTATGCGGCTCTCCTCCGGCCTCTCCGCCTCGTCCCCCGAGTTCGGGTCGGAGTCGGCCAGCAGGGCGTCGTCGTGGATGTCGGGTGTGGCGTCCGTCGGGTCGATGGTCATGGTTCCTCCGTGAGCGCGGGGCGTGCGGGCTCCTCGGCCCACGCTCAACGATCTACACCGTTCCCGGCCGCCCGGCACCCCGGGCGGTCCGTACGGGCCTCGCACCGCCCAGCAGCCATGACGTGCGTCACACCAGGCGGACGCCCTTTCTGGCCAGGTAGGCCACCGGGTCGACGTCGGAGCCGTAGCCGCGCTGGGCCCGTACCTCGAAGTGGAGGTGCGGGCCCGTGGTGCGCCCGCTGTTGCCGGAGCGGCCGATCAAGGTTCCGGCGCGCACGTGCTGGCCCCGCTGGACGGTGATCCGCGACAGGTGCGCGAAGAGCGTGTAGTGGCCGTCGTGCATACGGATCGTGACGGCCTTGCCGTAGGCGCCGGACCTTCCGGCGAAGACCACCGTGCCCGAGCCGACCGAGCGGACCGGGGTGCCCCTGGGGACCGCCAGATCGATGCCGGTGTGGTGGCCCGCCGCCCACTTCCCCTTGATGCCGTACTTCTGCGAGACGCGGCCGCCCGCCACGGGGCTCGCCCAGCCGCCCAGGTGGGTGAGCGCGTGAGCCTGCCCGGGGGCACGGGGGTGCGTCTGCGCCGCGACGGCCGTGTCGGCGGCCCCGGCGACGAGGAGGACGGCCGCCAGCGCGCCGCTCGCCGGACCGGCCCGGCGACGGCGTGCCCCGGCCGCTGTTCCTGCCCCGTGTCGCGTTTCTGAGGTCATATCAGCTAAGCAAAGGGCAGGGAGCGTCGGCCCGCATCCGGGCACTGTCCGGAGGAGTGACCGGAACCGGAGGAGTGACCGGAAGCCCGAGGGGCCCAAGAGCGCCGAGGGGCACGGTTACTCGTCGGGGCACCACCACAGGAAGCAGCCGTCGTCCCCGTCGCCCGTGGGGGTGGGGCTCGGCTCGGGTGCGGGCGGCGGCGCGGTGGTGCCAGGACCGCTCGTACGGGTGGGCGCCGGCCCCTCCGCACCGTCGCCGCCACCGCCCCCGGGAGCCCGGCCGTCGTCGGTGGCCTCGGCGGGGTCCGCCGTGGCGCCGCCCGGGGCGCGCCCGTCCGGCGTGCCGGTGGCGTCGCCGGCGTCGGCCGACGGTGTCGCGGAAACGGAAGCGGAACCAGACCTGTCCCCGTGCCCCGGCGAGGCGGACGTGCGCACCGCCGAGGGCGGGGTGGCCGAGGGCGACACGGCCGACGGGCCCTCGCCCACGGGGTGTTCGTCGGGGAGGACGTCGCCCACCTCGACCGCCGCGCCCGTGAGGGCGAGCCCCACGGCGAGGCCGAGCAGGACGCGCCGTCGCCGCTGTTTCGTACGGGACACGCGGTGCGCGGCGGGTCTGCGGCGACGGGACATCGCGTCACCGTACTTCCGTTCGCACGGGGCACCCCCTGGCGGGGTGCCGCCGCCCCACTTCCTTCACAGCATCCCAACGGTCCTCACGGCTGCCCCGGCCTCACCGGTGGTTCAAAGTCCCGAAGCCACCGGTTCGTTCCCGAAGCCCCGCCTCTCAGGACGAACCCCGGCGGACCAGCTCCGTCGGGAGCACCAGCCGGGGCCCCGGTGCCCTGGCCCCGGCCCCGCCCGCGGGGAGCGGCGGGCGGTCCCTGCGCCCCCGCGCGCCCGGCTCCCGTGCCATCAGCTCCAGCAGGGTCCTGGCCATCGCGCGCCCCATCTCCTCGATGGGCTGGCGCACCGTCGTCAGCGGCGGGTCCATGTGGCGGGCGACGGCCGAGTCGTCGAAGCCGACGAGCGCCACGTCGCCCGGCACGGTCCTGCCCGCCTCGCGCAGGGCCAGCCTGGCACCGGCGGCCATCACGTCGGAGGCGCAGAAGACGGCGTCCACGCCGGGCTCGCGCTCCAGCAGCTCGCGCATCGCGCGGTGGCCGCCCTCCTCCGTGAAGTCGCCGTGCGCGGTGAGCCGTTCGCCGTCCTCGCGGCCCGCGGCACGCATCGCCTCGCGGTAGCCCTCCAGGCGGCACTGCGCCACGTACATGTCGAGGGGCCCCGTGATGGTGGCGACGGCGCGCCTGCCGCGCCCTATGAGGTGCTCGACGGCCTGCTGTGCGCCGCCCTCGTTGTCGCAGTCGACGTAGGGCACGGTCTCCCCGCCGGAGCGGCGCCCGTTGAGCACGGCGGGCATCTCGATGCGCTCCAGCAGGTCGGGCAGCGGATCGTCGGCGTGCACGGAGATGAGGAGCACTCCGTCGACACGATGAGCGGTGACGTACTGCGCGAAGCGGTCGCGCTCGCGTCGGCTGCGTATGAGTGTCAGCAGCAACTGCATGTCCGTGTCGGCCAGTTCCGCGCTGACGCCGCGCAGGATGCCGGAGAAGTACGGCTCGGCGAAGAGCCGGGTCTCGGGCTCGGGGACGACGAGCGCGATGGCGTCGGCGCTCCCGGCGGCGAGGGCGCGCGCCGCGCGGTTGGGCACGTAGCCCAGTTCGGCGACGGCCGCCTGTACTGCGGCGCGGGTGCGGTCGCTGACGCGCGGCGAGCCGTTGATCACCCGGGACACGGTGCCCCGGCCGACCCCCGCGCGGGCGGCGACCTGTTCCAGCGTGGGCCTCGCACCTCCGGCGCGGCCCGTGCGGACTACGGCCATGCTGCCTCCCCCTCATGGACATGTTCCCCGTCGCTTCCCCCGCCGTGCGCGGCGCGGGTGCGGGCCCTGCCTGTCATGCTGCCCGCTCGCGCGGCGCGCGCGGGGCCGTGCCGTACGGGACGGCCCCGCGGGGGCGCGCGGGGCGCGGGCGCGGGATCCGTACCGTCGGGATCATTGAACTACACCCCGCCGTGAGCAAGTTGCTGCCACATGCCTTGACACCCCGCGAGGGCTCCGGGACTCTTCAACTCATCACGACTGGGAGCGCTCCCAACGTACTTCCCCTCTACACAACCCGTACGTTCGGGAGGACGCCAACATGCGCATCGACAGCCGTACCTCCCCGCGCCGCCACCTGCGCCGCCGCCTCGCCGCGTCCGTCCTCACGGCCGCGCTAGGGGCAGGTCTGCTGGGGGGCTGTGCGGAGGACAGCGAAGACGCCGGGTCCGGGGACAGCGGCGGCAAGGGCGGGACCGTGGTCTCGGTCGGTGTCTTCGGTGTCTTCGGTTACAAGCAGGCCGGGCTCTATGACGAGTACGAGAAGCTCAACCCCGGTGTGACCATCAAGGAGAACTCGACCGAGCGCAACGAGGACTATTACCCGGCGCTCCTCAACCACCTCACCGCGGGCAGCGGCCTCAGCGACATCCAGGCGGTCGAGGTCGACAACATCAACGAACTGGCCACCCTTCAGGCGGACAAGTTCGTCGACCTCGGCAAGGCGCCCGGGGTGGAGAAGGGCGACTGGCTCGACTGGAAGTGGGACCAGGCCGCCACCGAGAGCGGCAGCACCATAGGGCTGGGCACGGACATCGGCCCCATGGGCATCTGCTACCGCAAGGACCTGTTCAAGAAGGCCGGGCTGCCCACGGACCGCGACGAGGTGGGCGAGCTGTGGGCGGGCGACTGGAGCAAGTACGTCGACGCCGGCGAGGACTACATGAAGAACGCGCCCGAGGGCACCGCCTTCATGGACGGCGCCGCGGGCCTCTACAACGGTTCCGTCTCCAGTTACGCGAAGAAGAACTACACGGCCGGGGGCAAGCTGATCTACAAGGACAGCGAGGCCGTCAACGAGTCCTGGGACCTGGCCATGCGCGCCGTCGAGGGGAAGATGACGGGCAAGCTGAAGCAGTTCGACAAGGCGTGGGACCAGGCGTACGCCAACGGGACCTTCGCCAGCGTGATCTGCCCGCCCTGGATGCTCGGTTACATCAAAGAGAAGGCGGGCGACAAGGCCGAGGACCAGTGGGACGTGGCCCCCGCGCCCAAGCCGGCGAACTGGGGCGGCTCCTTCCTGACCGTCCCGGAGAAGGCCAAGAACAAGGAAGAGGCCATCAAGCTCGCCACCTGGCTGACCGCTCCCCAGCAGCAGGCGAAGCTCTTCCAGAAGCAGGCCAGCTTCCCCAGCTCCTCCACCGCGCTGGAGTTGCCCGAGGTGAAGGACGCCAAGCACGCCTACTTCGGTGACGCGCCCATCGGGAAGATCTTCTCGGACGCCGCCAGGGGCATCCCGACGGCCGTCCTCGGCCCGAAGGACGGGCTCATCAAGCAGACCTTCACCGACGTGGGCATCCTCCAGGTCGAGCAGCAGGGCAAGTCCCCCGAAGAGGGCTGGGACGCGGCTGTGAAGAAGATCGATGACGTCGTCGAGGACTGACCGCATCCCGGGAACGGGTCCGGACTCGGGTCCTGACCGCACGGACGGCTCCCCCGGCCCGCGCACGACGCGGGCACGGGGAGCCGGACGGGCAGGCCGGGACGGGCCGGGGGGCGGCGGGACGCGCGCGGGCGGCACGGGGCGCTCGCGCGCGGCGGAACGCCGCAGCCGCCGCTACCGGCGGGACGCGAAGTGGAGCCCCTACGCCTTCATCTCGCCGTTCTTCCTCTTCTTCGCCGCCTTCGGTCTCTTCCCGCTGCTCTACACGGGCTGGGCCTCGCTCCACAAGGTCTCGCTGCACAGCCCCACCGACATGGAGTGGGCCGGGCTGCACAACTACTCCCGGCTGCTGGAGGACGAGTTCTTCTGGAACGCGCTGCGCAACACGTTCACCATCGGGGTCATCTCGACGGTGCCGCAGTTGCTGATGGCGCTGGGCCTGGCGCATCTGCTCAACTACCGGCTGCGCGGCAGCACCTTCTTCCGCGTCGCGATGCTCACCCCGTACGCGACGTCCGTCGCCGCCGCGACCCTCGTCTTCACGCTGCTCTTCGGGCGGGACTACGGGATGATCAACTGGGCGTTCGGGCTCGTCGGCATCGACAACATCGACTGGGAGAACGGCACCTGGACGTCCCAGCTCGCGGTCTCCACCATCGTCATCTGGCGCTGGACGGGCTACAACACGCTGATCTACCTCGCCGCCATGCAGTCGGTGCCGGACGACCTGTACGAGTCGGCGGCCCTCGACGGTGCTTCGCGCTGGCAGCAGTTCCTGCACGTCACGGTGCCGTCGCTGCGGCCGACGATCCTGTTCACCGTCGTCGTCTCGACCATCGGCGCCACCCAGCTCTTCGGTGAGCCGCTGCTGTTCGGCGGCTCGCAGTCGGGCGGGGGCTCGCACCAGTTCCAGACGCTGGGCCTCTACCTGTACGAGCAGGGCTGGTTCAACTTCCACCTCGGCCGGGCGTCCGCCATCGCCTGGACGATGTTCCTGATCCTGATCGTGATCGGCCTGCTCAACTGGCTGATCGCCCGACGGCTCCAGAAGAGCCACGGAGGGGGTCCGTCATGACGACGCGGAGTGCGCTCGCCGTACGGGCCGAACGCGGCGACGAGGAGCCGGACGACGGGCGCGGCGGAGCCGGTCGCGGACGGGGCACCCGCGGACGCGGCAGCGGTCGCGGGCGCGGAGGACGGGCACGGCGCGCGCGGCGGACCGGTGCGGCCGGTTCCGCCGGGCGGCACCTGCACGGGGGCAGGCTGACCTACGCCGTGCTCGTCCTCTTCACCCTCGGTTCCCTCTTCCCGCTGGTGTGGACGGCGATCGCCGCGTCCCGCAACAACCAGCGGCTCGCCGAGACCCCGCCGCCCTTCTGGTTCGGCGGCAACCTCCTGAAGAACCTGGGCACCGCCTGGTCCGACGCGAACATGGGCAAGGCTCTGGTCAACACGGTGTTCGTCGCGGGGGCCGTGTCGGTCAGCACCGTGCTGTTCGCCACGCTCGCGGGGTTCGCCTTCGCCAAGCTCCGCTTCCGTGCGAAGAACACCCTGCTCCTGCTGGTGATCGGCACGATGATGGTGCCGCCGCAGCTCAGCGTCGTGCCGCTGTTCATGGCCATCGCCGAGCTGGAGTGGACCAACCAGCTCCAGGCCGTGATCCTGCCGACGATGGTGAGCGCCTTCGGGGTGTTCTTCATGCGGCAGTACCTGGTGAGCGCACTGCCCACCGAGCTGGTCGAGGCCGCCAGGGTGGACGGGGCGCACAGCCTGCGCGTGGTGTGGCACATCGTCTTCCCCGTCGCCCGCCCGGCGATGGCCGTCCTGGGGATGCTCACCTTCGTGATGGCCTGGAACGAGTTCTTCTGGCCGATCATCGCGCTCACCCAGGAGAACCCGACCGTGCAGGTCGCCCTCACCGGGCTCGGCCAGGGTTACATCCCCGACGAGTCCGTGATCATGGCCGGTGCCCTGCTGGGCACGCTGCCACTGCTGATCGCCTTCGGCCTGTTCGGCAAGCAGATCGTGGGCGGCATCATGCAGGGCGCCGTCAAGGGATGAGGCCAGGGGCGGCCCGGCCCACGTCCCCGGCCCGGGCCGCCCCGCTCCCCCGTCCGGCTCCACCCGCACCCGTACGCACTCTCCGCACCCGCACCGCACCCGTACCTCCAACCCTCGTACGCTCGCGAATGGGAGCGCTTCCATGACATTGACCTCCGAGGTGTCCACCTCCTCCGTACAGTTCCCCACCGACTTCCTGTGGGGCGCGTCCACGGCCGCCTACCAGGTCGAGGGCGCCACAGGGGAGGACGGCAGGACCCCCTCGATCTGGGACACGTTCGCGCACACCCCGGGAAAGGTGCTCGGCGGTGACACGGGCGACGTGGCCTGCGACCACTACCACCGCTTCCGGGACGACGTGGAGCTGATGTCCCGGCTCGGCCTCGGCGCCTACCGCTTCTCCGTCTCCTGGTCCCGCGTCCAGCCCATGGGCCGGGGCCCGGCCGTGCAGCGCGGACTGGACTTCTACCGCGCGCTGGTCGACGCGCTGCTGGCGAAGGGCATCACCCCCGTGCTCACCCTCTACCACTGGGACCTCCCCCAGGAGCTGGAGGACCTCGGCGGCTGGCCCCACCGCGACACGGCCCACCGCTTCGCGGACTACGCGCGGCTGGTCGCCGACGCGCTCGGCGACCGCGTCGAGCTGTGGACCACACTCAACGAGCCCTGGTGCAGCGCCTTCCTGGGCTACGGCTCCGGCGTCCACGCCCCGGGCCGCACCGACCACGTCGCCGCACTGCGCGCGGCCCACCACCTCAACCTCGGCCACGGCCTCGCGGCCCAGGCCCTGCGCGCCGCGCTCCCGGCGCGCGCCCAGCTCATGGTGAGCCTCAACCCCGCCGTCGTACGGGCCCGCACGGACTCGCCGGAGGACAGGGACGCGGCCCGTCGCGTCGACGCGCTGGCCACCCGCGTCTTCACGGGGCCCATGCTGCGCGGCGCCTACGACGACGACCTGTTCGCGGACACGGCGCGGCTGACCGACTGGTCCTTCGTGCGGGACGGGGACACGGCGACGGCCGGGCAGCCCCTCGACGGGCTCTGCCTCAACTACTACACGCCGTCCCTGGTCTCCGCCGCGCCGCTCGACGGCACCGTCGAGCGCCACGACGGGCACGGGGACAGCGCGCACTCGCCGTGGCCCGCGGCGGAGGGGGTGGCGTTCCACCAGCCGCCCGGGGCCAGGACGGAGATGGGCTGGAGCATCGACCCGTCGGGGCTGACCGACCTGCTGCTGCGCTTCCACGACGAGGTCCCGGGGCTGCCCCTCTACGTCACCGAGAACGGCGCCGCCTACGACGACGTACCGGACGCGGAGGGCCGCGTGCACGACCCGGAGCGTGTGGCGTACGTGCACAGCCATCTGGCCGCCGTCCACCAGGCACTGGCCGGGGGCGCGGATGTGCGGGGCTACTTCCTGTGGTCCCTGCTGGACAACTTCGAGTGGGCCTACGGGTACAGCAAGCGCTTCGGCGCCGTACGGGTCGACTTCGGGACACAGCGGCGCGTGCCGAAGACCTCCGCGCGCTGGTACGCGGAGGTGGCCAGAACGGGCGCGCTGCCCGACGTCGCGGAGGTCCCCGAGGCGGCCGACGCGGCCGACGTGACCGGTGCGGCGGAGACGGAGGCGGCGCCGGACGAGCGGTAGCGGACAGAGGGGGGCGGGGCGCAGCGGGTGGGGGGAGTGGTGCTTCCGCTGCGCCCCGCTCCGTGCCGGGGTCCTGGGGGCGACCCCGGGTGGGGGGTGGTGGTTCTGGGTCTGCGGGGTGTTCAGCCGTCGCTCAGCCGGTGAACGCCTTCGTGAAGTCGAAGTCGCCCTGCTCGATGCTGGAACACGTCGGGTCGGCCTGGTCCTTGGGGCCGCCGGGGCACGCCTTGTCGCGGGTGCCCGACCACATGGACAGCCAGCCCATGCCCTTCTCGTCGGCGAACTTCCGCACCTCGGTGGCGTCCTCGGGCTTGAAGACCTCCACGACCACGTCGTTGACGCCGATCATCGGCGTGATGGCCACGGTCTTCCACGCCTCGGCGTCGTCCTCGATGCCGAGCGACTCCTTGACCTGCTTCTGGGTGGCGGTCGCCGCCTGGGTCGCGTACTCGCCCATGTCGCCGTCGTAGGACGGGCCGTAGTCCATCGCCATGATGTTGACGGCGGAGACCTTGACCCCGTTCGCCTTGGCGTCCTCAAGCAGGGCGACCCCGTCCTGGGTGAGGCCCTCCGGCATGACGGGGAGGGTGAAGGAGACGTCCAGGTCCTGGTGGGACTTCTGGAGCGCGGCGATGGCCTTGGCGCGCTTGGTGTTGGCGGCGGTGTCGGGGAGGGCGCCGCCCTCGATGTCGAAGTCGGCCTTCTTCAGGTCGTAGGTGTCCACGACCTTCGCGTACGCCTTCTCCAGCTCCTCCGCCGAGCCGCAGGCCAGGCCGAGTTCGGAGCCGTTGGCGCCGCCGAAGGAGACCCGTACGTCGCCGCCCTTGGCGCGCAGCTCGTCGATCTGCTGGGCCACCGGGTTGTCGCCGAGGTCCTGGGTGCCGCCCCACTTGGGGGTGCAACCGCCGTCGGCGGCGGTGACGAAGGCGAGGTTGTACTCCTTGACGCCGGTCGCCTCGGCGCTCTTGAGCAGGTCGTACGAGGGCTGGAGCGAGGTGTCGACGTAGGGCGCGAAACCGGTTCCGGCCGCTGCCGCCTCCGTGCCCTCTCCGGCCGAGGTCGTGCCCGCCGTCGCGTTGGCGGCGAGCACGAAGCCCCCGCCCGCCACGATGGCCGCTGCCGCGGCTGCCCCGGTCAACTTCACTCTGCGGCTGGTACGGCGGCGGTGTCCGGCGTTGTTCGTCATCGTGGTGCTGCCTCGCTCATGTGGGGGGACATGGGAACGAGCAGCACGCTAGCTCCGCCGAATCGGACATTTAACCGGTACGGGACGGCAGTCGCGGACCTTATGACGCCCTTAAGGCAGCGAAAAGGACGCGCTGAGCCTCGAAGGTACGTTGGCGCCGGAGAGGCGCCTGACGGGCCGGTTCAGACCCGGCGTCGTCCCGGCAGAAGGTGCCCGTGCCGTCGGCGGGAGGTCCTGCGGTGGGCCCGTACCGCGCTGAAACGGCCCCCACCGTGCAGCGCCAGCCACACCCGTACCTCGGTACCGCCCAGCACCGAACGCCCCAGCCGCACATCCCCGCCCGTCGACTCCGCGACCCGGCGCACGATGTCGAGGCCGAGCCCCGTCGAACCGGGGCCGCCGTCGCCGTGGCCGCGGCGCAGGGCCGCGGCCGGGTCGGCGATGCCGCGGCCCGCGTCCGAGACCAGGATGATCACGGCGTCCTCCGCGCTGTGCACGTCGACCGAGAAGGCCGTGCCCTCGGGCGTGTGCCGGAAGACGTTGCCGAGCATCGCGTCGAGCGCGGCGGCCAGCTCGGCGCGCGCGACCGGCACCCGCACCGGGCGCTCCACCCCGGCGAGCCGCACCTCGCGGCCCTCGTCCTCGGCCAGCGCCGACCAGAAGCCCATCCGCTCCCTGATCACCTCGGCCGCGTCGCTCCCCGAGGCGACGCCCGCGCCGGGCGACTGCGCACGCTGTTCCCGCGCGGTGCGGATGATCTGGTCCACCTCGCCCTCCAGTTGGGCGACGGCCGAGCGCGTCTGCTCGGCCGCGTCGCCCTCGCCCAGAGAGGCGGCGTTGAGCCGCAGCACGGTCAGCGGGGTGCGCAGCCGGTGCGAGAGGTCGGCGGCCAGTTCGCGTTCGTTGGCGAGGAGCTGGACGACCTGGTCGGCCATGGAGTTGAACGCGACGGCCGCCGAGCGCAGCTCCGTCGGCCCCTCCTCGGGCACCCGCACCCCCAGCTTGCCCTCCCCCAGGTCGTGCGCGGCGCCTGCCAGCCGCTCGGCGGGGCCGACCATGCGGGTGCCGAGCCGGTCGGCGACCGCGACCGAGCCGACGACGAGCGCGAGCCCGACGCCCGCGAGGACCACCCACGCCGTGGTGACGCCGTTGCCGACCTCGTCGTCCGGTACGAAGACCTCGACCACGGCCACCTTTCCGCTGGCCACGGCGGTGGGCTGGAGCAGCGCGAAGCCGCCGGGCACCGAGACGCTGGACGCGCGGCCCAACCGCTGCGCCGTCGCCAGGTCGCCCTCCGACGCGCGCCGCTCGCCGACGACCACAGGCGCACGTTCCTTGGCACCGGCCGTGCCCGGCACACCGGGCACGTGCACCGCGAGCCGCCCGTCCGCACCCGCCTGCGTGCTGGCCACGGCGCGCTTGAGCGCCTGCCGGTCGGTGGTGATCGCGAGCGCGGGGCCGACGGCCGCCGCCTGCCGCTCCGCGTTCGAGAACGCGCGGTCGCGGGCCATCTCCTTGACGACGAGCCCGAGCGGTACGGCGAAGGCCACCACCACCATGACGGTCACGGCGAGGCACACCTTCACCAGCGCCCATCTCACGGCCCGGGCTCCCCTGCCTCCCCTGCCGCCCCGGCCCCTCCGGCGTCCCGCGGCGGCTCCAGCTTGACGCCGACGCCGCGCAGGGTGTGCAGATAGCGCGGGCTGGCGGCGGTCTCGCCGAGCTTGCGCCGCAGCCAGGACAGGTGCACGTCGATGGTCTGGTCGTCCCCGTAGGACTGCTGCCACACCTCGGCCAGCAGCTCCCTGCGCGCGACGACGACACCGGGGCGCCCGGCGAGGAACGCCAGCAGATCGAACTCGCGCCGCGTCAGGTCCAGCAGCGCCCCGTCCAGCTCCGCCTGCCGCCGCAGCGGGTCGATGGCGAGCCCGCCCACACGGATGACGCGGTCCTCGGCGACGGCCCCCGGCGCCCCCGCACCGCCGCGCGAGCGGCGCAGCACGGCGGCCATGCGCGCGGAGAGGTGCTCGACGGAGAAGGGCTTGACGAGGTAATCGTCGGCGCCGTCGTTGAGGAGCCGGACGATCTCGGTCTCGTCGTCGCGGGCCGTGGCGATGATGACGGGTACGTCGGTGATCCCCCGAAGCATCTTCAGCGCCTCGGCGCCGTCCAGATCGGGGAGCCCGAGATCGAGAATGACCACGTCGAACCCGACGTGTGCCACCTCACGCAACGCCTCCAGCGCCGTGCCCACACTGCGCACGGTGTGGGACGCCTCGGTGAGGTGCCGTATGAGGGCGGAGCGTACGAACTGGTCGTCCTCGACCACGAGCACACTTGCCATGGGCGGAACCGTACGCCATTACAGTGTGCGGGATGCAACGACGAGGACTGGTGCACGCGGCGGCGTGGACCCTGGCCACGGGGGCTGCCGTCACGCTGTCGTGGTTCGGTGTCCACACCGTGCTGTCCGGTACGGCCTACGATCCGCCGCGCGCCCTCCCCTTGTCCGAAGCGTCGCCCTCGCAGGCCGAGCCCCGCGCCTCCTCCACCCACCGGCCCAAGCCCTCACCCTCCTCCGCGAAGCCCTCCACGAGCGCTCCCCGCAAGCCGTCGAAGCCACCCGGAACCGGCTCCTCCTCCAAGAAGCCGTCCACCGGTTCCCGCAGCCCTTCGGGGGCGGCACCCGAGGGGAACGTGGAGGGCGAGACCGTCGCGGGAGGGCGCGCCGTCTTCGACATGGGTGAAGCTTCGGCCTCGCTGGTGTCGGCGACGCCGCACGCGGGCTGGGACATGAGGGTGTGGCGTGCCGACCACTGGATCCGTGTGACCTTCACCAAGGGCGACACGTCGTCCTCGGTCTTCTGCCGCTGGGACGACGGCCCGCCCCGCCTCGAGACGTTCGAGGGCTGACCGCCCCGTCCCCGACCGTCAGCGGAAGGCGTTCTCGGGCGGCAGGGGCGAGGGCTTCGCCGTCGCGTCCCTGACGGGTCCTGCACCGGCCGCGAAGTCCGCGAGCGCCTTGCCGTGCTCGACGCGCGCGGGGTGCGGGTCGCCCGCTGCGCGGCGCGTCAGATCGGCGACGGGCAACTCGCCGTCGGAGGCGAGGAGTACGGCGTTCCCGAAGCGCCGCCCCCGCAGCACGGCCGGGTCCGCGACGAGACACGCCCCCGCGAAGACCGCGCGCACGGTGGCGACCTGGGCCCGCATGTACGCGAGCGGCGCCTCACCGGAGCCGCCCGTACGCGACGAACGGGAGGGCCCGTCTGCGAGGTTGGCCGCGTAGTAGCCGCCGGGCCGCAGCACGCGGCGTACCTCGTCGAGGAACTCGGTGGTGGTGAGGTGCGCGGGGGTGCGGGCTCCGCTGAACACGTCCGCGATCACGAGGTCGGCCCAGCCCTCGGGGAGCTTCCCGAGTCCGGTGCGGGCGTCGCCGCCGCGTACCCGTATCCGCCACTCCCGTTCCAGCGGCAGCCACTCGCGCACGAACGCCACCAACGGCGCGTCCACCTCCACGACCTGCTGTGTGGAACGCGGCCTGGTGGCGGCGACGTAACGGGCGAGGGTGAGCGCGCCCCCGCCGAGGTGCAGCACCCGGACCGGGCGTCCCGGGGGCGCCACGAGGTCGGCGACGTGGCCGAGTCTGCGCTGGTACTCGAAGCCGAGGTGCGCTGGATCCGCCAGATCGACGTGCGACTGGGGGGCGCCGTCCAGGAGCAGCGTCCAGGCGCGGGCCCTGTCCGGGTCGGGCAGCAACTGCGCGAGCCCGCCCTCGACGTCCGCGCTCAGCGCCTCACGCGCCTGCCGCCCCCGCGCTCGCCCTCGCCGTCTGTCGTTCGCCACGTGGCCAGTATCGCCGAGGGCACGGTGCCGCGCGGTGCGGGGCGAACGCGGTGCTGTGCACGTGTGTGCCGTGCTGTGCTGTGCTGTGCGTGCTGGCGGGCGGGGGTGCTCCTGGACGGTGCGCGGCGCGGTGGGCCCTTCCACGTTTCCACCGCGCCGCGCGCCCGCCTTCCCCCTCCCCCGGGAGGCCGAGAAACACGGCTCCCCCCTCTCCCCGCCACGACGGCGGGAAACCCCTCACACCTTGTGGGCCGGGAACACCCGCCGGGCGGCCCTCACCCCCACCCCGCAGGGGTGAGGGGCGCCGTTCCGGTGCCCCGGCGGCCGGGAAGTCTCCCCGAAGGGGATCAGTGGCAGCGGTCCGCGGCCTCGATGGTGCGCGCCGCCTCGCCGAGTGCGTCCCGCAGCCGCGCGGGCTCCGTCGCCACCGCGTACGCGGTGGCGGGCGGCACGAGCCACCCCGTGCCCGCGACGGGCGGCTCCTCGGCCGTCGCGCGCGGACGCACGAGAGTCTGCGTGCACGCGCTGCCCGGCAGGTCCCAGCAGGCCGCCGTACCGGGCGGAACGAGGAAACCGAGGGTGTCGCCGGGCGCGTCGTGGAGCACGGGGCCCACCTCGTCGCGCAGCCGGAGGATGTCGACCGCCTCCAGGCCCTGCCGGGCCGGGACGGTCACCAAGTCGCAGGGCTCCGGGCGCGGAAGGCCCGCGCCGGGCGCCCCGGCCGACGGAGTGGTCCGCCGGGCGGCGTCCCACCCGCCGCCCACGGTGGTGCCGTTGCCTACGCCAGTGTTCAACACAGGGGCCCCTCCTCCGAACTCCTCGCCCGCGATGGTCATGCCGAGTTCAACGCCCGGGGGCGTCAACGGCTACGGCGGCCGGCCGCCGCAAAGGATGGCACTTCATGGCGGATCAAGGGTGAGATATCCGTTTTGTAGCCAAACACTGTGTGGCGAACCCGTCACAGACGGTACGGTCCCGCCATGGCGTCGTCACCTTCCGCGTCACGCGGTTCGCGTCGCGGGCCGAACACGGCCTTCCGGCGACTGCGCGGCACGCTGTCGCCCGGCGAGTTCGCCGCAGCCGTACGCCGGTCCGCACGCGAGATCGGCGAACAGGTCTCCTGCGATGCCCGTTATATCGGGCGGGTGGAGGCCGGTGAGATCCAATGTCCCAATTACGCGTACGAGCGGGTTTTCCTGCACATGTTTCCGGGCTACTCGCTCATGGACATGGGCTTCGCACCCCGCGAGTCCGTGCGGGGACGTGCGGCCCGTACTCAAAAGGGGGCGCTGGGAGGTGATGACGCGCCCATACATCCGGTGCTGCTCCAGACGGAGATCCGTACCGCCAGGGGCCATCCCTGCCGTATCGACTGTTCCAAGATCGACGAGGAGAGCGACGTGCTACGCCGCGCGTTCATGACCAGCGGCTCCGCCGCCCTGGCTACCGTTTCGTTCGGTGGCCCCGCAGCGGGCGAGGCCAGCGCCGCAGCCCCCACGGCCGCCTCTTCCGCGAGACGGGTCGGCGATTCCGAGGCCGAGGCCGTCGAGCGGGCCGTGCGCCACATCCGCCTGCTCGACGACCGGCACGGCGCCGACGGCCTCTACAAACGCGCGGGCGACTCGCTCCGCGCCGCCTACGAGTTGCTCGACGCGGGTACGCACCGCCGTGCCGTGTCCGACAGGTTGCACGCCGGTGCCGGTGAACTCGCCATCTCCGTGGGCTGGCTGGCCCACGACTCGGGCCGTTTCGGCGACGCCCGCTCCCACTACGCGGAGGCGCTGGCCACCGCGCGCGTCGCGGGGGACCCGGCACTGGAGGCACACGCCTTCTGCAACACGGCCTTCCTCGCCCGCGACGCGGACCGCCCGCGCGAGGCCGTACGGGCCGCGCAGGCCGGGCAGCAGGCGGCGAAGCACCTGGGCTCCGCGCGGCTGCTGTCGCTGCTCACCCTGCGGGAGGCGGGCGGCTGGGCCGGGCTCGGCGACCGAACCGCCTGCGAGGAGGCGCTGTCCAGGGCGCACACGCTGTTCGGCTCCGGCCCCTCCGACGCCGACCCCGAATGGATGAGTTTCTTCGGGGAGGCCGAGCTGGAGGGCCTGGAGGCGCAGTGCTGGTCGGCGCTCGGCGACTGGGGGCGCGCAGCGGAGCACGCCCGTCGCGCCGTGGCACTCCAGGACCCGCACTTCGTGCGCAACACGGCGCTCTTCACCGCCGAGCTGGCCGGTGACCTCGCGGCGCAGCGGCGCCCCGACGAGGCCGCCGACGCGGGCAGCAGGGCGCTGGCGCTGCTGGGCCCGGTGCAGTCCACCCGTATCCGCGCGATGCTGGAGGCGGCGGCGAAACGGTTGCGTCCGTTCGCGGAGGAACGTTCCGTGGCCGCCTTCCTGGGCCATCTGCCGCGCACGGCCTGATCCGCGTGCACGGTCCGGCCTTCCGAAGCCCGGGGCCTGTGTCCCGGGCTCCGGGCGTGCCGGGGCCTCGCGGGCTCCCGGGCCCGTCCCGGTCGGCCCGGCGGGTCAGTCCAGGTGGCCCGTGTCGTTCCAGCGCTCGATCGCGGGGGCGCCGTAGGCCCAGCCCAGGACCGAGAGCGAGGCGGGGGAAAGGCGCAGCCGGGCGGCGAAAGCGGGGTCGTAGCCCAGCCAGCGGGCGCCCAGGACGCGCAGCACGTGGCCGTGCGCGAAGACCATCACGTCGCGTTCGGCCGAACGGGCCCATTCGACGACCTCGTCCATGCGCGCGCCGACCGAGGAGAGCGCCTCGCCGCCCTCGACCCCGTCGCGCCAGATGAACCAGTCCTCCCCCGCGCGCTCCCGGATCTTCTCGGGCACCAGGCCCTCGTAGGCGCCGTAGTCCCACTCCATCAGCGTGTCCCACTCCTGGGCACGCCCGTCGCCGAAGCCCGCGAGGTCGCAGGTCTCGCGGGCCCGCGAGAGCGGGCTGGTGCGCACCTCGACGCCGGGGAGTCCGTCCCAGGGGGACCTGTGCAGCCGCTCGCCGAGCAGCTTGGCCGCCGCGCGGCCCTCGTCCAGCAGGGGGATGTCTGTGCGGCCTGTGTGCTGGCCTGTCACGGACCACTCGGTCTGTCCGTGCCGGACCAGCAGGATGCGCGCTGCCATCGGTACCTCTTCCGCATCTACGGCCTGATCTGCTCCTCTCCATCTTCGCGCAACTGATCGCCGGGCGACTTCCGGGGCCGTCGCGGGGCCCCCGAACGGGACAGCCGCAGGCCGCCGGGGGCGTCGCCGTGGACATCGGGGGCACGATTGTCGGCGGCGGATGCCAGACTTCCGCGGGTACTGCAATCTCCCGCGAGGCGAACGCCGATGACCACATCCCAAGGCCGCGTGCCGCCGCAGACAGCGGACGGCGGGACCCGGGGCGCCCGGACCCCGGACGGCGCGGACCCGGAGGCGCCGGGGCGCGCGAAGGCGCTGCACCGGCGGCTCGCCGAGCTGCGCGGCCCCGGCGTCCCGCAGCGCCCGCTCGACGCCCGCGCCCTCGCCGCCCTCGCGGCGAACCCCGGCTGCGACCGCCGCGCCCTGCTCGACGGCGCCGGGGTGGACAAGGGGGCGCTCGCCGAGGCGCTGGGCGCTCCCGCCTCCTTCGGGCAGTCGCAGTTCGCCTTCGTCCGCGGCAACGCCTTCGAGGCCCAGGTCAAGGCGGACGGCGGCGCCGAGCTGATCCGGCTGCTGTGCGCGCGTACGGGCGAGGAGCCGCCGGAGGCGGACGGGATCGCCGTCCCTGACCTCGCGGCCGACGGCCCGGCGGGGCGCGCCGAGCGCACCCGGCTGGCGCTGACGGGGGCGCCGGAGGGGTGGTCGCTGCTGGACCATCCGATGCTGGCGCTGGAGGTCGCGGGCTCGCTCGCGTATCTGGAGCCGGACGCGATCGCCGTGCATCCGGACGGCACCTGCACGGTGATCGAGATCAAGTCCTTCCCGATCCTGGACGGCGCGGCCGATCCGGCGAAGGTCGGCGCGGCGGCCCGTCAGGCGGCGGTGTACGCGCTGGCGCTGGACGGGCTGTGCACGGTGCGCGAGAAGGTGCTGCTGGTGTGCCCGAAGGACTTCTCCAACCTGCCGACGGCAGCGCGCGTCGACATCCGCAAGCAGCGCGCCACCACCCGCCGCCAGCTCGGGCGCCTCACCCGGGTCGAGGAGATCGCGGCTGCCCTCCCCGAGGGTGCGAGCCTCGATCCGTCGGCGCCCGCGTCCGAGCTGACGGCCTCCGTCGAGTCGGTGCCCGCCGCCTACGCGCCCGAGTGCCTCGCCAGTTGCGAGCTGGCCTTCCACTGCCGGGACCGGGCGCGGTCCCAGGGCGCGGTCGAGGCGCTGGGCCGCGCGACACGCGGTGAGCTGGGCGGTCTGACGACGGTGACCGAGGTCCTCGCCGCCGCGCACGGTCCCGCCTCCCCCGGCGACGATCCGGCGACGACGGCGCTGCGCCGCGCGGCACGGCTGCGCGCGGAGGCGCTGGGCGAGGGCGCCTCCGGGGCCGTGCCCGTACCGGCGTCCGAGTCCGAGCCCGCGCCCGCGAAGGAGGAGGCGTCCCCGTGTCGTTGATGTCCGCGCTGGCGCGCATGGAGGCCGTGGCGAGCGGGCGGGCGCGGCCCGTCGCGACGGTCCGGCACCGGCATCTCGCGCAGCGCCCCTTCGTCCTCGTCCCGCTGACCACGGCGGGCGAGACCGGCGCCCCGCTCGGCGCCCTCGTGGGGGACGATCAGGACGCGCCCCGGCTGCTCGTCGTCCCGCAGCCGCGCGACCGCGATCTGCGGTTCACGTTCCTGGCTGAGCTGGCCGACGCCGTGCTGCCGCACATCGAGTCCGCGCTCGACGACGTCGAGCTGGAGGAGCGCAAGGAGACCGATCCGGAGACCGGCAAGAAGGTGCCCGTCCAGGCCGAGGTGTGCGCGGACGCGCCCCAGTTGCTCGTCCCCAACTCCCCTGGCGTCGGCTTCGTGCGCCTCCTGGGCCGTTCGATGCGCTTCCGTCGTACGGCGGAGGAGGACCCGGACGCCGCGTATCCGGCGCCCCCGCGCGTCCCCCTGCTGGGGCGCTGGCTGACGCACTACGCCGAGCGGGCCCGCGTGCCGGGCCAGTCCCTGCTGCTGCCCATGACCGAGCTGCTGACCCGGCACTGGGCCACGGGCCAGAGCCAGTTGGAGGACCAGCACCTGGGCGCATTGCTCGCCTGGATAGCGCCCCCGGAGGGCGCGGAGTCCGGCGCCGAGGCGGCGCTGCGCGCGGAGGTCGAGCGGGACGCGGCGGGCCAGCTCGTCGTGCCGCCCGCAGGGCCCGCCACCGATCCGGCGTTCGACAACAAGCTGCTGGCCCCCGCCGTCAAGCGGTTCGACGCCGGGCTGCCGGGCGCCGAGGAGCAGGTGCGCGAGCTGATCGCCTCGCAACTGCGCCCGACGTGGGACGCGGTGTGGCACGGCGTCGAGCTGCTGCGCGGACTGCCCGAGGGCGAGCGCGTCCCCGAGCGCTGGCGGCGCGACCGCCTCTCGTACACCGGCCACCGCGACCGGCTGCGGGCTGGCGAGCCGCCGCAGCCGCGCAGGGACGACGCCGTCGCCGCGGCGCAGAAGCTCGCCACCCGCGAGCAGGCGCAGGCCCGTCTTGAGGCGCAGGAGGCGCTGGACGACCCCCTGGCGATGGCGGCGCGACGGCTGACGGGCGAGGCGTTCGCGGGGGAGGTCGTCGAGGTGGAGCCCGCGTTCTCGGAGGGCAAGCGGCCGATGCCGCGCCCCCTGGTCACGGTGCGCACGGACGACGAGCCGCATGTGTCCGAGGGCGGCAAGGTGCACAGGGTGCTGCCCGAAGGGGGCCAGCAGAGCGCCGAGTTCGTGGCGTACGAGGGCCCTGGACTGCTCACGGTGCGGCTCGTCAACGGCATGGGCCGCGCCAAGGAACCGGCGCCCGGCACCGTCCCCGAGAAGGGCGACAGGGTGTGCTGGACCCTCTTCGAGCACGCCCCCAGGGGCGGCCCCGGGCTCCCGGGCCAGGAGGACACCCCCTGGACACACGGCGGCCCGCCCGCCACGGCCACCGCCCCGGACGCACCGGACCCGGTGACGGCCGAGGACCTGCTGTGAACGGGTACACGAACGACGCGTCACGTGTACGCGACGCGGGTCCGGTACGCGTGACGGGTCCTGTACGCGCCGTGGGGCCCGTACGCGACGCGGGACCCGGGTGCGACGCAGGCCCCGTACGCGACACGAGGCCCGTACCCGTCACGGATCCCGTGCGTCATGGGAGCCCGTGCCGTCCCACCGCCCCGAGCAGCCGTCAGGAGCACCGTTGACCGCCGCACCCCACAGCGCAGCGCCCGCACAGGGCGCAGAACCCGCAGAGGCCACGCCACGCGCGCTCCCGCCCGGCGACGCCGCGGCCCGCGCCACCGACGCGATCCTCCACGACACGCTGCACGGCACGGACCGGGGCGTCGTCGTGGACTCGCCGCCCGGCGCCGGCAAGTCCACGCTCGTCGTCCGCGCGGCGCGCGAACTGGCGGCTGCCGGGCACCGGCTGATGGTCGTGGCGCAGACGAACGCGCAGGTGGACGATCTCGTGGACCGCCTCGCGACGGCCGATCCCGAGCTGCCCGTCGGCCGTCTGCACAGCAGCGAGCCGCATCCGTACGACCCCGTGCTCGACGAGCACCCCTCCGTCGTCACCTCGGCCAAGCCCGCCGATCTCGCCGAGCTGAACGTCGTCGTGTCCACCTCGGCCAAGTGGGCGTGGGTCAAGACCGAGGAGCCGTGGCCCTACGCGATCGTGGACGAGGCGTATCAGATGCGCTCGGACGCGCTGCTCGCCGTCGCCGGGCTCTTCGAGCGGGCGCTGTTCGTCGGCGATCCCGGCCAGCTCGACCCGTTCAGCCAGGTCGGGGCCGAGCAGTGGGCGGGGCTGTCGTACGACCCGTCGGCGAGCGCCGTCGCCACGCTCCTCTCGCACAACCCCGGCCTGCCGCAGCACCGCCTCCCCGTCTCCTGGCGGCTGCCCGCTTCGGCCGCGCCGCTGGTGTCCTCGGCGTTCTACCCGTTCACGCCGTTCCGCGCGGGCACGGAGGCGGGCGACCGCGCCCTCTCCTTCGGCGCGCCCTCCGACGGCTCCGCCGTTGACCGCGTCCTCGACGAGGCGGCCGGGGCGGGCTGGGGGCTGCTGGAGCTGCCGGAGCGGCGTACGCCCCGCACGGACCCGGAGGCGGTCGCGGCCGTCGCCCAGGTGGTGCGGCGGCTGCTGGACCGCGAGGGCGCGGCCGTCAGCGAGCGCTCCCCCGCGCCCACGCCGCTGACCGCCGACCGGATCGCCGTCGGCACCGCGCACCGCGACCAGGCGGCGGCCGTGCGGGGCGCCCTCGCCGGGCTGGGAGTCGAGGGCGTCACGGTGGACACGGCGAACCGGCTCCAGGGCCGCGAGTTCGACGTCACCGTCGTGCTGCATCCGCTCTCGGGCCGCCCGGACGCGACGGCGTTCCACCTGGAGACGGGGCGCCTGTGCGTGCTGGCCTCGCGGCACCGGCACGCGTGCGTGGTGGTGTGCAGGGCGGGGGTGCGGGAACTGCTGGACGAGCACCCCTCGACGGAGCCCGTCCAGCTCGGCATCGAGGTCAAGTTCCCCGACGGCTGGGAGGCCAACCACGCGGTCCTCGCCCACCTGGCGGAGCACGCGGTCCGGTGGGAGGAGCAGGTCACGGGGGTGCGGGCCCCGTAGCCCGTACGGGGCCAGGCCGGGGCCCGTAGTCCACGCGTGCCGGGGGTAGGGAGGAGGGAGCGCGCGGTGAGTGCGCGGGGCGGGCTCCCGGGCCGTCCCACCGGAAGGGCCCGCGGGAAAGCGTCCGGCGGGAAGCGTGAGCGGGAAGCGCACAATGGAACGCGGCCCACGACCCTGGAGGTAGCCAGATGCCCGAGCCGCACTCGGCTCCGGATCCGCGCGGCAGTGCGCCGCGCTTCCGCCGGCCCGCACCGCTGCTGTTCGAACCGTCGGACGCGGCACCCGACGCGGAGCACTTCTTCGACCTGGAGTCCATGGCCGACCCGCGCGAGCTGCTCGGCCGGGCCACCGAGCTGGCGCTGGCCTTCCGCGCCGCCGCCGACCGCGCCGTGGAGTTCCAGGCCATCGCGGCGGCACAGCTCGCCGACCCCAAGCGCTTCGACCGGCTCTCGGAGGCGGCCATCGCGGAGCGCGGCGAGTGGACCGAGGACTACGCGCGGAAGATGATCGAGTTCGGCCGCGAGCTGCTCGCCGACCGCGGGCCGGAGTGACGTCGGCACCGGGGGCCGGGGGCGACGCCGGCGGCGCGGGCGCGGGCGACGTCCGCACCGCGGGTCCCCGGAAAGGCTGAGGGGAGCGGGGCCACCGCGAGGCCATGGCGCCCTCGGAACGGCTGAGAGGAACCGGACTGCTGTCCGGCCGCCCGATCATGATGTGGCATATGCGCAGCGAAAGATAGCGGACCCTCGGCGACGTTGTCCCGATTTCTGTCAATCCACAGAAACGGAACCCCGTCTTTCGCTACACGTATATGCCATGAGCGATTGGCACGGGGAAACCCCTCCTCAGCACTCGGACGTCTTCCAGCTCGCCTCGATCACGTCGTCCCGCGGCTCCACCCGTGACGCCCGTGACACCCGCAGCACCCGTGACGCCCGTTCCGCTCGCACCCCACGGGGCACGCACGGTGCCGTCCCGTCCCCCTGGCCCGAGCGGCCCAGGCGACACGCGTGGCCCCTGTGGCCCGAGGGAGCCGAGCGGGCCGAGCGGGCGGAGGAGGAAGCGGAGGCGGAGGAGTCCACGGGCCCCGCCCACGTCACCCCGGCCGGAGCCGACTGGCTCGCCTCCGCCAGCGCCTTCCCGCGCAGCGTCCACGCCCTGTGGGACCTGCGCCCCACCGCGCCCAGCGTGCTGCCCTGCGGCACGGTCTTCGACATCGTGAGCACGTCACCCGTCTTCGGGCGCCGCCTCCTCGACCGGCTCTGGTCGGGAGGCCCGGGCAGCGGCCCCGTCGCCGCGCATCGGGGGCGCGCCCTGCTCTTCGCCGCGCCGGGCACGGCGCAGCGGCTCCCCGCGCTGCTGAACTGGGAGGAGTGGCGCACGCCGCACGGCTCGGGGGAGGGGACGGAGGCCGGGGAGGGCCCCGAGTCCGAGTCCGGGTCCGGGTCCGACGGCCCCGCGGAAACGATCCCCCCGCTGCTCTGCCACGGCCTCGGCGACGCCGTCACCATCCCAGCGCTCCGCCCCGCCGGTCCTCCCCCGTCCGACGCCGCCGACCGCCCCGCCTCGCGCTGGCTCGTCGCGCCCGACGTGCGGTACCCCTGGCTGCCCGGACCCGAGGTGCTGCTCTGGGCCTGCGTCCGCACGATGCGCTCCTTCCGCTCCGTCCGCGCAGGTGGGGAAGGGCGTACACGTGAACAATCGATTTTCACAACGCAGGATCGTGATGCTAAGGTCTACGACGTCAGCAGGCGCCGCTAGCTCAGTTGGTTAGAGCAGCTGACTCTTAATCAGCGGGTCCGGGGTTCGAGTCCCTGGCGGCGCACAGACGGTCGAAGGCCCCTCGCGGAAGCGAGGGGCCTTCGGCGTTCCCGGCTCCACCCCTGGCTCCGGCATCCCTCACACCGGGCCGTCCCTCGTGACCTTCACGTCCCAGCCGTGCCGGTCGCCGCGCCCCGTGACCTCCACGCGCACGCCCCCGCCCCGCTCCGTCGCATAGCTCTCCCCCACGCGCAGCGGGGCGTCGGCGAGCTGCGGAAGGACCGAGCTGCCCACGCAGGCGCCCCGGCGCGGGTGGCCGTCGATGACCTCGACCGGGCCCTCCGTCGAGGCGCGGTCGCTGCGCACCCAGTACATGAGCACCCCGCTCTGGCACACGGCGCCGTCGTTCCCGTACCGGCCGCGCGCCTCCAGGGCGAGGGCCTCGTACGGGCCCGTACGGACGACGGTCAGGCGCTTGTCGTCCGCGCCGCCCAGGGGCCCGGCCCCGAGCGGACGGAGGGTGTGGCGGCTGGTGCCCGCGCGGTCGGGGACGCAGGAGACGTTGCGGCGCTCCAGCCAGCCGAGCTTCCACTTGTGCCATCCGAAGGGGTCGGGCGCCAGCCCGAACTGGCTTCCCATGAGGTCCCAGTCCCCGACGTACGTGTCCCAGTCGGCCTTGCCGTCCTCGGGGCGCTGATAGAGGTCGGGCAGGTCGAAGACGTGGCCCGTCTCGTGGGCCAGGACATTGCGGTCGGGCGGACTCTGCTCGAAGACGGTGACGAGGCGGCGCAGCTCGGTGCCGTCGGCCTCGATGGGGTCGTCGAAGTTGACGACCTTCGTCGCGTCCGAGTTCACGCCCGGCGCGTCGGGGTCGGCGACGAGATACACGAAGTCGTACGCGCCGAAGTCCACGTGCGGGTCGGCCGCCGCCACCGCGTCGCGCAGGTAGGAGCCGCGCCTGCCGGAGTCCCAGTCGCGCTGTATCTCGTACGACGTGGACTCCTGCGGCATCTCGATCCAGCGCTTGGCCGGGTGCGGGCGCAGCGTGAACGCGCCGTAGGAGGCGCGTGTGAAGAACCGCGTGGTGGCCGGGAAGTGGTCGGCGGCCAGTTCGCGCGGGGTGGCCAGGGGCCGGGAGTCGGGGAAGGAGAGGAAGATCATGGCCGCGTCGAGGGTGCCGCGCGGCCGGGGGTAGGAGGGGTTCCAGGAGTCGAGGCCCAGCGAGTGGTGGGCATCGGTCCTGGGCAGGGCGCACGGGCCGCCCGCCGCCTGCGCTGTCACGGGGCCCGCGATGAGCGCCATGCCCATGAAGGCCGTCAGAGCGGTCAGAACCGCGGCCATGCGACGCCAACCGCGCGCCGCGGCCACCCCGTCGGGTATACGCGTTTGCGCCACGTCTCGACCTCACCGGATCAGGAAGTGCGGACCGCCTCCACACTGTCCTGATTTGGCGGTATACGCCCTGTTCCGTTGGTCCAGTCGAGTCACCCGCGATATGACTACCCCGAGTAATGCTCGGTCGTAGACGATCAGGCTTGTTCCCACCTTCGAGGGGTTTCGGTCACCCTCGTGCGAACACGTGCGTCCCACGTGCACCAATGGGCTTGATCGACGCCGGGGACACTGGCTCGGTTATGGCGCGAACCTCTATGATCGGCACATTTCCAGCGCGGATCCGCCTCTGGGCGCCCAGGCCGACCGCCCGGCCTATCCGCACGAGTCGAGTCCCCCGTGGGAGCGATCGGTGAACGGACCCCCCGAAGGACCGGGCAACAACTCCGGCGACGCCCCCGGAACACCACCGCGAACCATCACGGAAGGTAATCGTCACCAGGAACGGCGAACGCGGCGGAAGACCCGGGAAGGTCAGGACGGTCAGGACGGCCAGGAAAGCGAGGACGGCCAGGAGGGCCAGCACCCCGAGGGTGGCCGCGCTTCGGCGGCCCGCGGGCCGCACGCCCGGCGCGGGGACTTCCGCGCCGCCTTCAACGCGGCGCAGCTCCCCATGGCGGTCGTCGACCGCGACGGCCGCGTGCTCAGCGCCAACCGGGCGCTGGGCTCCCTGCTCGGCACCCGCCCCCAGGCCCTCACCTCGACCCCTGTCGCGGATCTGACGGGGCTGCGGCTCGACGAACGCGTACGAGCCGCGTACCACGACGTGCTCCAGGGCCGCGGCGAGCGGATGAGCTGCACCAGCAGGCTCAAACACGCCGACGGGCACACCCTGTGGGCCGAGATCACGGTCACCCCCACGGCCCGCCGCGGCGAATCCCTGCTGTCCGTCACGGACATCACCGAACGGCGCGATCTCCAGGAGCGCCTGCGTCACCACCAGATGCACGACCCGGTGACCAGGCTGCCCAACCGCACCCTCTTCTTCGAGCGCCTCTCGACGGCGCTCGGCGACACGGCCACGGGCCGCATCGGCATCTGCTACCTCGACCTCGACGGCTTCAAGGCCGTCAACGACACCCTCGGGCACCGGATCGGGGACGAACTGCTGGTCGCGGTCGCGCGGCGGATCACACAGTGCGCAGAGGACTGCGGCGGCCACGACGAGGAGTACGGCGGCGGCCACCTCGTCGCACGGCTGGGCGGCGACGAGTTCGCGCTGCTGGTGGAGAGCTCCACGGGCACGGAGCAGATGTCCGAGCTGGCGCAGGCCCTGCTGGCCGCCCTGCAACGCCCCTTCGACCTGGCGGGCCAGCGCCTCGCCGTCTCCGCCAGCATCGGCGTGGTGGAGCGCGAGGCGGAGGGCACCGGGCCCACGGAGCTGATGCAGGCGGCCGACACCACGCTGTACTGGGCGAAGGCCGACGGCAAGGCGCGCTGGACCCTCTTCGACCCCGAGCGCAACGCGCACCGCATGACCCGGCAGGAACTGTCGAGCACGCTGCGCCGGGGCGTGGAGCACGGCGAGTTCGTGGTGGAGTACCAGCCCATCGTGGGCTTCGCCGACGATGCGCTGCGCGGCGTGGAGGCCCTGGTGCGCTGGCGGCATCCACGGTTCGGCACGCTCGGGCCCAACCAGTTCATCGGGCTCGCCGAGGAGAACGGCGCCATCGTTCCGCTGGGCCGGTGGGTGCTTGCCGAATCGTGCCGCCAGGCCCGGCGCTGGATGCTGGAACATCCAGGACCGCCGCTCTTCGTCAGCGTCAACGTGGCAGTGCGCCAGGTCTGGGACTCGGATCTGGTCGCCGACGTGGCCCGCATCCTCGACGAGACCGGGCTGCCCTCGGGACTGCTCCAGCTCGAACTGACCGAGTCGGCGGTGATGGGGTCAGCGGGGCGGCCCCTCCAGGCGTTGCAGGCGCTGAGCGAGATGGGTGTCCGCATCGCCATCGACGACTTCGGCACCGGCTACTCCAACCTCGCCTACCTCAGCCGCCTCCCCGTCCGCGCCCTCAAGCTGGACGGCTCCTTCGTGCGGGGGTTCCGTACCGCGCGGCACACCAATCCCGCCGACGAGACGATCGTGGCCGCGCTCGTGCAGCTCGCGCACAAGCTGGGGCTGACGGTGACCGCCGAGTGCGTGGAGGGGCCGGCGCAGGCGGAACGGCTCCGTCGCATCGGCTGCGACACGGGCCAGGGCTGGCACTACGCCAAGCCCATGCCGGCTGAGCGCATCGACGCACTGCTGCGGTAGCGCTGCGCTGGGCTGTCTGGCGTTTCGGAGTGGCCCCTTCACGGGGGTGTTGCGCGGGACGGTTCGCCGGTGTGGGTGTTGCCGTAGGGTCCCGCGCTGGTTTTTGCGCCGCTTCACGGGGGTGGCGTCGTGTGGCTTGGCGCCATGTTCGGGCGCGGGCCGGTGGCTTCGGCGCGGCGTGTGGTTGCGGTGCGTCGCGGCTGGCGCCGCGTGATCCTTGGCTGGTGCCGGTGGCCGTGTGGGGTGCGTGGGTGGTGGGGGTCGGCGCCGCGCCGGGGTGTCTCCTCGGCGTGAAGCCATCGTCGTCGGCTTTCCGCCGGTGACTTTCTCGACCTGCGGGGACACCCCACCACGTCCCCTCCCAGCCCGGTGACCAACCGCAGGTCGGTGGCCACTTCGGTTGTTCCCGTGCTGTGTGCCCGCACCTCGCGGTACGGGCCCAGCCCTACCACGGAAAGCCGACGGCGACGCGCCACCCCTGTTGTGGGCAAGCGTCCCGCTCGGCGGGACGGGTGGGCACAACCCACCCACCGGGCCGCAGCCGCAAACGACACCCCCAGGAGGCACCCGGATAGGCGTCCCCTGGGACAGGGGTCAGGGCTGGTCGGGCAGCGAGTAGGCGTCGGCGATGAGTTCGTAGGAACGGACGCGGGCCGAAGGGGTGTGGGCGTTGGCGGTGATCATCAGTTCGTTGGCGCCGGTGCGCTTGGCCAGCGCGTCGAGCCCGTCCCGTACCGCGTCAGGCGTACCGTGCACGACGTTCCCGAGCCAGCCGTCGACGAAGTCCCGCTCGACCGCGCTGAAGGTGTACGCCTCGGCCTCCTCGGGCGTCGGTATCAGCCCAGGCCGCCCCGTCCGCAGCCGCAGCATGGACAGCGCCCCGGTGAGCACCTGACGCCGGGCCTCGTTCTCGTCGTCGGCGGCGAGCGCGGCGGCGCCGATCAGCGCGTACGGCTCGTCCAGCACGGCGGAGGGGCGGAACGTCTCGCGGTAGAGGTCCAGGGCCGGGATGGTGTTGGCCGACGAGAAGTGGTGGGCGAACGCGAAGGGCAGCCCGAGCTGGCCCGCGAGCTGTGCGCTGAAGCCGGAGGAGCCCAGCAGCCAGACCGGCGGGCGTCCGCCGTCGCCGCCCTGGACAGGTCCTGGCACGGCGTGGATGCGCGCGTAGCGGTGGCCGTCGGGGAAGTCGTCGTCGAGGAAGCGGATCAGTTCGGCGAGCTGCTGCGGGAACTCGTCGGCGCCCTCGCGGAGCTTGTCCGAGCGGCGCAGCGCGGCGGCCGTCGCGCCGTCGGTGCCGGGCGCGCGGCCCAGGCCGAGGTCGATGCGGCCCGGCGCGAGCGCCTCCAGCGTGCCGAACTGTTCGGCGATCACCAGCGGGGCGTGGTTGGGCAGCATGACGCCGCCGGAGCCGAGCCGGATGCGGCGGGTGTGCGCGGCGAGGTGGGCCAGGATCACGGCGGGCGAGGAGCTGGCGACGCCCGGCATGGAGTGGTGCTCGGCCACCCAGTAGCGGGTGAAGCCGCGGCTCTCGGCCAGGCGCGCGGTCTCCGTGGAGGCGCGCAGCGCGTCGGTCGCGGTGTGCCCGACGCCGACGTTCGCCAGGTCCAGCACGGACAGCGCGACGGGTGCCGTGCCCCGCGCCTCGCCCCTGATGGGGTCCTGGGCGCTGTCCCGCGGGCCCGCGCCCGTGGCTGTCTCCGTGCTGTCGCTCGTGCCGTGCGCGTGCGCGTCGCTCACCGTTGGGCCTCGCCTCTCGCTCTGCTGTGCCGTACAGCAGATGACAACCCCGCGCGTCCCCCGTCTCTTCCCGGTGCGCGTGTGCGACGGACCACGGGGTGCGGGACGCGCCCGTACGGACAAAGAAAGCGAATGGCCGTACCGCTCCGGCGCGGGGCCGGGGCGGTACGGCCATGGCAGCCGTGCCGTGGACGTGCCGTCGTCAGGAGAAGAGGGTGCCCAGGCGCGGGCAGCGCACCTTCGCGTCCAGGAGGCGCAGCCCCTCCCATGCGGTGACCTGGTTGGCGGTCAGCACGGGCTTGCCGAGCGCCTCCTCCAGCTCGGGGATCCAGGCGGCGGTGTGCAGGGCCGTGTCCGGGAGCAGTACCGCCTGCGCCTCGGGGTGGTCGCCGCCCCGCGCCAGTGCCAGGACCTCATCCTTGCCCCAGGTGCCGACCTCGGCCGCCGTGATGATGCCGCTGCCGCGCATCGAGACGACCTCGGCGCCCGCCGCCTTGAGGAAGCCGGTGAACAGCTCGCCCACGTCCTCCGGGTAGGTCGCCGCGATGGCGACCCGCTCGGCCCCGAGCGCGCGTACCGCGCCGGCGAAGGCGAAGGACGTGCTGGAGGCGGGCAGCCCGGCCGTCGCCGACAGCTCGCGCACCTGCTCGTGCGCGCCGTCCCAGCCGAAGACGAAGCTGGCGCTGGTGCAGGCCCAGACGACCGCCTGGACGCCGTGCTCCTTGACCTCGGCGACCTTGTCGGCCAGCCGCCCCGCCGAGCCCATCTCCAGCAGCGCGTCCACGCGGTGGGCGTCCTCGCCGATGTCGGTGTGCACCAGCGGCAGCCGTACCTCGGCGCCCGCCTCGGCCAGGATGCCCTCCAGCCGGGGGTAGTCGTCCTCGGCCGAATAGCCGGGGTACAGGAATCCGACCGCCCGCGTGGGCTCTGCCGCGTTCGCCATCTACGCCTCCCGAAGCGTTGACCTTGTTCCCTGCTGTGCTGCGGTTCTTCGTGGTGCCGTGTGGGCATGGAGGGGCACCGGGCTGCTTGTCGGCCCGGCGCCGTGTTCGGTTCGTTTCGCGGGGGCGCCCTCGTACGGGCGCCTACACGGGCGGCTGTGCGCCGCCCCACTCGTCGGGGAGGGGGGACGAGGGGTCGTGCCCCTCCATGGGCTCGGCGCTCTCGGTGCCCGCGCCCGCGAGGGCCGCCTCCGGCTCCGGATCGGCGGGCTCGGAAGCGGCGGGGACGGACGGTTCGCTCACCCCGTAGGGCTCCGGCGGCGAAGGTGCCATCGCCGCCGGGCCGCGTCGCGCGACGGGGTCGAGCAGCGCCTGGTACGGGCCGACGGCCTGCTTGCCGACGCGCCGCAGCGCCGCCCACATCGTCACCTGGTTGGCGGAGAGGACGGGCATCCTCAGCTCCGCCTCCAGCTGGGGGATGACGTCGTACGTCGGAAGGTTGGTGCAGCTGATGAAGAGCGCGTCCGGCGAGTCCACGGCCGCCTCGCGGGCCATGTCCACGACGTCGCGGTACGGCACCCGCCAGATCTCGCGGGTCAGCCCGAGATAGCTGCGCCCCGTGACCGCGATCCCGGCCTCGCCGAGGAACTCCTCCAGCGAGTCGGTGACCGACTTCGTGTACGGGGTGACCACCGCGACACGCCGTGCGCCGATCTCCTCGAGCGCGTCGAGGAGGGCGCCCGAGGTGGTGAGGGAGGGCAGCTCACCGGCCTGGGCCATCGCGGCGCTCATCGCCCGCTCTCCCTCGATGCCGCCCACGAAGCTGCCGGACGTGCACGCGTAGGCGAGGACTTCCGGAGCCACCGCCACCAGCGCTTGTACGGCCTCGCGCAGCGTTTCGTGTTCGCTGACGAGGCGGGCCAGGTCGAGGCTTACCTCGACGGGGACAAAAGGAGTGCGCGTGAGGTGCAGGGATACGTCGTCCGGAACCCAGCGCCACAGCTCACGGTCCAGTGCGAAGTCGAAGGGTGCGACGATTCCGACACCGCGTTGTGGCTGCGGTCCGCCGAGGAAGGAGACATCCATTTCGAGCCCCAAAGAACGGAGGGGTGGCCTGCGGCCAGAAGCCAGCAGAAGGGGGAAAAGGAAAGCCGGACAGAAGCCGGGACGCAGGGACAGATGCCTTTGTTGACGAAGGTAGTTTGCGCTCCCTACCGTGGTCAATCCTCGCATCTGCTGCAAGATCCCGCCTTGCTCGATCAGCCAACCGCACCCTCGTTTCGAAATGGTTTCCTGCCTATGTCCGAAACCTGTGTTCTTGTCCTCGACGCCGAGCCCCTGCCCAGGCTCGATCGGCTCCGGGGGCGCGCACGCGTCGTACACGCCGACGAGAAGTCCCTCGCCACTCACCTTCCGGAGGCCGATGTGCTTCTGGTCTGGGATTTCCTGTCCGACGCGGTGCGGGAGGCGTGGCCTGGCGGGGGCCCCAGGCCGCGCTGGGTGCACACGCCGAGCGCGGGGGTGGACCGGCTGCTGCCCGAGCTGTCCGCCTCCCCGGACACGGTCGTCACGAATGCCAGGGGAGTCTTTGACCAGCCCATTGCCGAATACGTGGCCGGACTCGTTCTAGCTATGGCCAAAGATTTCCCCGGAAGCTGGGAATTGCAGCGCCGGAGGACGTGGCGACACCGGGAGACAATTCGGGTGGGCGGCACTCGTGCGCTGGTCGTCGGATCGGGCCCAATTGGCCGCACAATTGGCCGCACACTTATGGCACTGGGTGTCACAGTTGACCTCGTTGGCCGTACAGCTCGCGACACCGATCCGGAATTCGGCCGGGTCCACGGGAACGCGGCTCTGCCGACGCTGCTCGGCGAGGCGGACTGGGTGGTCTGCGTGGCCCCGCTCACCGAGGAATCACGCGGCCTCTTCGACGCGGCGGCCTTCTCCCGCATGAAGCCGGGCGCCCGCTTCATCAACGTCGGCCGGGGCCAGCACGTCGTCGAGGACGACCTGGTCGAGGCGCTGCGGGCCGAGCGGATCGCGGGCGCCGCGCTCGACGTCTTCGCACAGGAGCCCCTGGCGGACGGCAGCCCGCTGTGGGACGTGCCGGGACTGCTGGTCTCGCCCCATATGAGCGGCGACACGCTGGGCTGGCGCGACGACCTGGCCGAGCAGTTCCTCGACAACTTCGACCGGTGGGAGGCGGGCGAGCCCCTGCTGAACGTGGTCGACAAGGGCCTCGGCTACGTACCGAGCACGTAGCCGAGCATGTGCCCGGCCGGGCACGTGCACCGGCCGGGCACATGGCCGCCGGGCACACAGCCAAGGCCAGCACGCGGGTGTTCCACAGCGTTCCGTCACTCTCACCTCACCGGAAGGTGCCGCCATGTCGGATCTCACCACTCTCACCGCGACCCAGCTCGTCGCCGGGTACGCGGCGGGGGACTTCTCCCCCGTCGACGCGGCCCGCGCGACGCTGGAGCGCGCGGAAGCCACGCAGCCGCACGTGAACGCCTTCGTCCGCATCGACGCCGAGCAGGCGCTCGCCCAGGCCAGGGAGTCCGAGGAGCGGTGGCGGCGCGGGCAGCCGCGGGGGCTGGTCGACGGGGTGCCCGTGACGGTGAAGGACATCCTGCTCCAGAAGGGCGGCCCCACCTACAAGGGCTCGTGGGCCGTCGGCGACGAGGGCCCCTGGGACGAGGACGCGCCCTCCGTCGCGCGGCTGCGCGAGCACGGCGCGGTCTTCCTCGGCAAGACGACGACGCCCGAGTTCGGCTGGAAGGGCGTCACCGACAGCCCCCGGCACGGTGCGACGGGCAACCCGTACGACCCGTCGCGCACGGCGGGCGGCTCCAGCGGCGGCGGCGCTGCGGCCGTCGCGCTGGGCGCAGGACCGCTGAGCCTGGGCACGGACGGGGGCGGTTCGGTCCGCATCCCGGCCGCGTTCTGCGGGATCTTCGCGATGAAGCCGACGTACGGGCGGGTCCCGATCTATCCCGCGAGCGCCTTCGGCACCCTCGCGCACGTGGGCCCCATGACCCGGGACGCGGCGGACGCGGCGCTGCTGATGGACGTGATCACGGGCCCCGACCCGCGCGACTGGTCCCAGCTCGGCCCGGTGACCCACAGCTT
Source organism: Streptomyces sp. NPDC054796 (assembly GCF_053611545.1). NCBI lineage: Bacteria > Bacillati > Actinomycetota > Actinomycetes > Kitasatosporales > Streptomycetaceae > Streptomyces > Streptomyces sp. NPDC054796. The sequence goes on from NZ_JBSHAO010000009.1 coordinate 199,850, forward strand.
CCGCGACGGGCTCGCCGGGGGCGTCGAGGGGCTGCGCGTCGCGTACTCGCCCAGCTTCGGCGGTCAGGTGGCCGTCGACCAGCAGGTGGCCGCCGCCGTGCGGCGCACGGTGGAGCGGCTCGTGGAGCTGGGCGCGCACGTCGAGGAGACCGATCCGGACCTCGCTGACCCCGTGGATGCCTTCCACACACTCTGGTTCTCGGGAGCCGCACGCGTGACGGAGAGTTTCAGCCAAGATCAGCGCGCGGCCCTGGACCCCGGTCTGCGCGAGATCTGCGAAGAGGGGGCGCGCGCCACGGCCCTCGACTACCTCGCCGCCGTCGACGTCCGCATGGCGCTGGGCAAGGCGATGGGCGCCTTCCACGAGACGTACGACCTGCTGGTGACGCCCGCGCTGCCGATCACCGCCTTCGGGGCCGGACTTGAAGTGCCCGAGGGCTCCCCGCACACGCGCTGGACGGGCTGGACGCCCTTCACGTACCCGTTCAACATGACGCAGCAGCCCGCCGCCTCCGTCCCCTGCGGGGTGGACGCCGACGGGCTGCCGGTCGGCATCCAGCTCGTGGCCGCGCGCCACCGCGACGACCTGGTGCTGCGCGCCGCGCAGGCGCTGTACGAGGCGGGGGCCGCGGACATTCCGGCCCCCGCGCTCGCCTCTCTCGTTACGCCCGCCGGAAGTTGAGCGTCTCGCCGAGCGCTCCGGCGCGCCAGAGGTCCTGACACGCCTCGGCCATCTCGTCGAGACCGTCCACGACCGCTCCCCAGACGATGCCGGGAACCCACCCGGCATCGCCGTTGATCAGGAGGTTGTTGCGCTCGTAGAAGAGCGCGAGATCGATGACGGTGGCCCGTTCGGCATGGGCGGCCTTGCCGCCCTGCTGTTCGGCCGCTGCCTCATATCCGTAGGACGCGGTGCCCAACTGGGTGTTGGAGAACGTGAAATAGCAGAGGTCTCCCGGAATGGGAGTGATAGTGGGATTCTCCAGCGGCGGCTCCTCAGGGGCGAAGGGCGGGATGAGGGCGTAGATCTCGTTGCGGGCATACTTGGCGTGGTACACGTCTCCGCCGAGCGGAAGCGCGTTCCACACCGCCTCACAAGTGATCGGCGCCCTGTCGTCGAGCAGCTTGGCGGTGCAGCTCACTCCCCGCTTGTCCAGCGAGACTTCAATGAAGCGATCGGCCATCGTGCCTCCGCATGAGGGTTGGTCATTTACGTGTCAATAGTGACGCAAATGTCAACCCCACAACGACCCCGTCAAGGGCCGGAAACGATCCGCATATCTTCGGCTTAACTGGGTAGCCGCGCGCCCATGGCTCCACCACGAGGGAACAACACCGGAAGTGCCGGAAGAGGTTTCACGCGCCGCTCTCTGCTCGCAGGAGCGGCGTCTTTGGGTGCGGTGGGAGCGCTCGGAGCGACGACGGCGTGCAGCCGTGTCTCCAGCGCCGACGCCGCGAACGGGGGCGATCTACTGGAACGATTGAGGGCCCAAGGGACCGTACGGCTGGGCATCGCCGGTGAACAGCCCTACAGCTACATCGACAAGGACGGGGAGCTGACCGGGTCCTCCCCGGCCATCGCCCGCGTCATCTTCGAGCGGCTGGGCATCGCCAGCGTGCAGCCGCTGCCCACCGAGTTCAACTCGCTCATCCCGGGACTGAACTCGCAGCAGTTCGACGTGGTCGCGGCGGGCATGTACATCACGCCCGAGCGCTGCGCGCAGGTGCTCTTCGCCGATCCCGAGTACGAGATGCCGGACGCGTTCATCGTGCGCAAGGGAAATCCGAAGAATCTGCGCACATACAAGGACATCAAGAAGACCGGAGCCAAAATGGCGACCGGCGTCGGTTATGCCGAAATCGACTACGCCAAGGACGCGGGCGTCGAACAGGACAGCATGATGCTGCTCCAGGACCAGCTCGCGGGACTGCTGGCCGTCGAACAGGGCAGGGCCGACGTCTTCGCGGGAACTGCGGTGACGGTCCGCAATGTGGTCAAGCAGACCAAGAGCAGGCGGGCCGAGTACACCGAGGCATTCACGCCCACTCTGGACGGCAAGCCCGATCTGGGCACCGGAGCCTTCGCGTTCAGGAAGGGCGAGGACAATCTCCGCGACGCCTTCAACGCGGAACTGCGGAAGATGAAGAAGAGCGGTGAACTCCTGCGCGTCATGAAGCCCTTCGGATTCCTGGAGGGCGAGATGACGGACATGACGGCTAAGGAGCGCTGCAAATGACCGAGCTGACAGCGGGTCTGTGGGAACTCCTGCTGAAGGGTGTCTGGGTCACGATCCAGCTCACCGTCTACAGCGCCGCACTCGGTGCCTCCGTCGCCTTCGTGGTGGGCGTGGCCAGGACGAACCGGCTCTGGATCGTCCGCTTCCTCTCCGGCCTCTACATGGAGGTCTTCCGGGGTTCGTCGGCGCTGGTGCTGATGTTCTGGCTGTTCTTCGTGCTGCCGGTCGCGCTCGGCTGGCAGTTGGTGCCCATGTGGGCGGCCGTGCTGGCGCTCGGGCTGTCCTACGGCGCGTACGGCTCGGAGATCGTCCGTGGCGCCATCGCCGCCGTCGCCCCCGCGCAGCGGGAAGCGGGCATCGCGCTCAGCTTCAGCCCGTGGCAGCGACTCACCAAGATCATCCTGCCGCAGGCGTGGCCGGAAATGATCCCGCCGGCCAACAACCTGCTGATCGAGCTGCTCAAGGGCACGGCGCTGGTCTCGATCATGGGCGTCGGCGACATCACCTTCGGGGCCTCGCTGGTGCGCAACGCGCTCGGCCAGAGCGCCCCGGTCTACACGATCATCCTGGTCATGTACTTCGTCCTCGCGTTCGTCCTCACCCGCGGCATGCGCGTGCTGGAACGCCACGCGAAGGCGGGCCTCGGGCAGGCGCCCCGGAAACAGGGATTCCTCACGCGCAAGCTGGACGCGCGCGCTGAGTCGGACCAGGCGGCGCGGCAGACCGCCGCCGGTGGAGGGGGTACCGCATGAGCTGGGACTGGTCGGCCGTCGGCGATTTCATGCCGTACTTCTGGGACGGCGTACTCCTCACACTCCAGGCGCTGGTGCTCGGTTCGCTGATCGCCTTCGCCCTCGGACTCGTCTGGGCCATGGCGCAGCGCTCGCGGTTCAAGGCCGTGCGCTGGCCGGTGAACGTGGTCACCGAGTTCGTCCGCAACACCCCGCTGCTGGTGCAGCTCTTCTTCCTCTACTTCGTGCTGCCCGAGTGGGGCATCACCTTCTCGGCGCTGGTCACGGGTGTCATCGGCCTCGGCCTGCACTACTCGACGTACACCGCCGAGGTCTACCGCGCCGGTATCGACGCCGTTCCCGTCGGACAGTGGGAGGCCGCCACCGCGCTGAGCCTGCCGCCCGGCCGTACGTGGGGCGCCGTGATCCTGCCGCAGGCGATCCGCCGCGTGGTGCCCGCGCTGGGCAACTACGTCGTCGCGATGCTGAAGGACTCCCCGATGATCGCCACCATCGGCGCGCTCGAACTGCTCGGCCAGGCACGGCAGTTCAGCGCGGACACCTTCCAGCCGACGGAGCCGATCACGGTCATCGGCATCGCCTTCATCCTCATCGCCTACCCGGCTTCCCTGCTTATGCGAGCCCTGGAGCGTCGTCTTGTCCGTTGACAACAGCAACAGCACCTCGAAAGAGACCCCGAACCCCACCGTGGACGGCAGCGAACTGATCAAGTTCGACAACGTCACCAAGCGGTTCGGCAGCAACGTCGTCCTGGACAACCTCTGTTTCGACGTCGCCTCCGGCAAGCACGTCACCCTCATCGGCCCCTCGGGATCGGGCAAGACGACGATCCTGCGGCTGCTGATGACGCTCGTGAAGCCGGACGAGGGAACGATCAAGGTCGCCGGTGACTACCTCACCCACGAGGAGAAGAACGGCAAGCTCGTCCCGTCGGGCGAGAAGCACTCCCGTGAGGTGCGCAAGAACATCGGCATGGTGTTCCAGCAGTTCAACCTCTTCCCCAACATGAAGGTCCTGCGGAACATCACCGAGGCACCCGTCCACGTTCTCGGGCTGGGCAAGGACGAGGCCGAGCAGCGGGCCCGCGAGCTGCTGGAGCTGGTCGGCCTGACCGAGCACATCGACAAGTACCCGTCCCAGCTCTCCGGCGGCCAGCAGCAGCGCGTGGCCATCGCCCGCGCGCTGGCCATGCGCCCGCAGGTGCTGCTGCTGGACGAGGTCACCTCGGCCCTGGACCCCGAGCTGGTGGCGGGCGTCCTGGACGTGCTGCGCGACATCGCGCACACGACGGACATCACCATGCTGTGCGTCACCCACGAGATGAACTTCGCGCGCGACATCTCGGACGACGTGCTGATGTTCGACGCGGGCCGCGTGATCGAGTCCGGCTCCCCGGAGAAGATCTTCAGCGATCCGGAGCACGAGCGCACCCGCGAGTTCCTGAGCGCGGTCCTCTGAGGGCTGTTCTCCGGACCCGGCCCGCCGGGCGCGTACGACGGGCGCGGCCCCTCTCTCCCGAGGGACCGCGCCCGTCGCGCGCTGCCGGGCCCCGGCTCGGCCCGGCGCCCGGCCCCGTTGTGGCTCCCGCCAACGGCATATGCCGATAGCAGCGACAACTCCTTCGCCGACGTCACTTCACCGCTATCGTGAGAGGCACTGCCGTGACAGGACGCGACGGTCACGGCGCAAACGGTCACACCCTCCAAGGAGGCCACCGTGGCGCTCAGGCCCGAGCCAACCGCGCCGTTCCACTCGGTGCAGTACGCGCTGCGCGTGCTGGAGGCGGTCGCCAGGCAGCGCGACGGCATCACCGAGGACGCGCTCTCCCACGAGACGGGCCTCCCACCCGGACACCTCGCGCATCTGCTGCTGATGCTGCGCCGCGAGAACTACGTCGAGCGCCTTGAGGACGGCAGCTTCGTCGTCGGCGAGTCCCTCGTCTTGCTGGGCACGGGAGGCGACAGGGAGCGGGCGCTGCGCGAGCGGCTCCAGCGCACCCTGGCCGATCTCCGCGACTCCATCGGCGCGGCCGTCTACTACAGCCGTTACCGCGACGGCGAGCTGGAGATCGCCGAGGTCATGGACGGCCCCGGCACCCCGGCCGTGAACCAGTGGGTGGACTTCCGCTCGGCCGTGCACGCCACCGCGATCGGCAAGTGCCTGCTGGGCCAGCTCGACCACGACGGCCGCAAGGACCACCTCTCCCGCCACAAGACAGCACGTCTCACCTCGCGGACGATCACGGACGAGGCGCTGCTGCTGAACACCCTGGAGCGCCAGCCGCCGACGGTCCCCGTACTCGATCTCCAGGAGTACGCGGTGGGCACGGTCTGCGCGGCGGTGCCGATCACGGCCGGGGCCTCCGTCGGCTGCCTCGCGCTGTCCCTGCCGGTGGAGCACGCGCACCGGCTGCGCAGGGCGGCCGAGACGCTGAGCCGGAGGGCGGCTCCGGTGCTGCTCTCGCTCTCCCTCTGAACCCTTCCGGCCGCTCCCCGGCCCCTCCCCGGCCGTCCCCCTGCCCCGCCCTGGGCTCGCGCGCGCCCGCGCGCGTCGCACCGATCTTGGTCGGAAGCACCCCCCGGAAGGGGGTAGTATTTCTTCTGTCAGCCGGAAACGGCAGGCACCCGCGCCGCTAGCTCAGTTGGTTAGAGCAGCTGACTCTTAATCAGCGGGTCCGGGGTTCGAGTCCCTGGCGGCGCACAGAAACTGAGGCCCCTCGCGAGAGCGAGGGGCCTCAGTCGTGTCTCCACAGGCTCGTCCGCCTACGGCCGCGTGCTCAGCGCTCCAGCAGTTCCTCCCGCCCGTGCGCGCGGTAGCGCCCGGCCAGCTCCGCGAGATCCGTGGCGGTGAGCGGGCGGTACGCGGTGCCCGGCGCCGTCTCCCCCTCGTACGGGCGCCACCAGACCGGCTCCGCACACCGGAACCCCTCCCCGCGCAGCGCCGCACGCTGGATCTTGTTCGTCGCCGTGACCGGCATCCGCGACACGACGCGGACGTAGCGCGGGGCCGCCTTCGTCGAGAGGTCGCCCTGCCCGGCCAGGAACCCGGTGAACGCTACGGGGTCGAAGACGGCACCCTCCGTGAGGGCGAGGGTGGCCATGACCTGGTCGCCCGAGACGGGGTCGGGCACGGCGTAGACGGCGGCCGAAGCGACGCAGGGGAAGCGGGCGAGGATGTTCTCGATGACGGCCGCCGCGAGGTTCTCCCCGTCGACGCGGATACGGTCGTCGGCGCGGCCGGCGAAGTGGAACCAGCCCTCCTCGTCGCGGTAGAAGAGATCGCCCGTCCAGTACCAGCCCCCGCGCGTACGGGCGGCGGCGGCCTCCTCGTTCTTCCAGTACCCCTCGAACAGGGAGCGGCGGCGCCCGCCGCCCCTGTTGACCAGCTCGCCGATCGCCTCGTCCCCGTTCAGCAGCTTCCCGTCCGGGCCTGTCCTGGCGCGGGGGCGCTCCTCGCCGGTGTCCGGGTCGACGACGGCCAGGTCCTCGCCCTCGGCGGCGCGGCCGACGGCGCCTGGCGGGGCTCCGGGCGCGTGCTGGATGGCGGCGCCGCCCTCGGAGGAGCCGTAGCCCTCGACCAGCCGCACGCCGAAGCGTGCCGTGAACCGCGCCGCGTCGACCGGACCCGCCTCGGTGCCGAAGCCGAGGCGCAGCGGGTTGTCGGCGTCGTCCGGGCGCTCGGGGGTGGCCAGCAGGTACTGCACGGCGCGGCCCACGTAGGTGAAGTAGGTCGCTCCGTGCGCCCGGACCTCGGGCAGGAAGCGGGAGGCGGAGAAGCGGCGGGAGAGCGCCACGGAGGCGCCGCCCGCGAGGGTCGGGGCCCAGCCCGCGATCACGGCGTTGCCGTGGAAGAGCGGCATGCACAGGTAGTGGACGTCCGACGGGCGCACCGCGAACTGCCGCACCAGCGCCTGGCCCGCGGCGGCGAGCCGCCCCTGGCTGACGATCACCGCCTTGGGCGCGCCCGTCGAGCCCGAGGTGAAGGTGAGCAGCATCCGGCGCGCCGGTTCCGGTTTCCGCAGCGTCGCCTCGCCGGGCCGCGCACCCTCGTAGGGGCGCAGCAGCTCGGCCCAGGCGGGCTCGTCGGTGACGAGGGTGCGCGGGGCGCGCGGGGAACCGGGCGCCCCGGCTCCGGCTCCGGTTCCGGTTCCGGTTCCGAGTCCGAGCCCGGCCAGGAGCGGGAGGTGGGTCCGCTCGGTGACGAGGAGGGCGCAGTCGGTGTGGGTGATGTCGCGGGCCAGTTCCGCGCCGCGCCGGGTGGGGTTGATCCCCACCGCGGTGGCCCCGGCGAGCGCGCAGGCGGCGAGCCACATCGGGTACTCGGGGACGTTGTCGAGCAGCAGTCCCACGTGCGGCTCGGCCCCGCGCGGGAGCAGATCCGTGAGCAGCGCCGCACGGGCCGCCGCGGCGGCGGTGAAGGCGTGGTGGCTGTACGTCCCGCCCTCGAAGCGCAGGCCGCCGGGGCTGTGGTCGCCCCAGCCCGCGCGTATCAGCTCGTCGACGGTGACGGCCCGCGCGCGGTCGGCCCGTACGTGGTCGGTGTGAGCGGGCTCGTCGGTGTGCGGTGCGCTCATGGGCGCGCACCATAGTTGACGATGCGTCAGATGGGGAGCCCTTCGCGACGGTCCTCGCGGCGTTCGCGGGTGGCGCCGAGCAGGGCCAGCACGACTCCGGCCGCCGCCCACGCGGCCAGCACCCACAGCGGCCCCGTCAGCGCGTTGCCGTGGAAGTAGGCGATGTTGCGGACGGCGTGGGTGCCCGCGCCCGGGGTGAGCCAGTCGCCGATGGCACGCCAGAAGGGCGGGATCATGCTGCCCTGGTAGGCGCCGCCCGCGCTGGGGTTGCCGAGCACCACGAAGATCAGGATGGCCAGCCCGATCCCGATGACGCCGAAGAGGACCTGGAGCGCGATGGTCACGGCGCCCGTGCCGAAGACGATCAGCGTGCCCAGCCAGGTCAGCGCCCAGAAGTGACCCGGCAGCGCCCCCAGCACGGGGTCCACGATGACGGCGCCGCCGATGCCGGACAGGACCGCGTAGACCGCCATGACACCGAGCCTGATGACGGCCCTGCGGACGTTGGCCGGGCGGGCGCCCGCCGTGACACCCAGCATGGAGGCGGCCAGATAGCCGCCGACGAGCCAGCCGATGACGAGGTAGAACGCCGTCAGGCTGCCCTGGTCCTGCTCGTGCGCCGGGACCATGTCGTACACCGCGACCTGCCGGTTCTCCTTGGCCGACGCCTCCTTGACGACCTTGGTCACCGCCTCGGTGACCGAGCTGCCCGTCGCCGAGGCCACGAGGAGGGTGTCCTTGGAGCTGCGCGGGTCGGCCACGAAGGCGGCCTCCGCCTTCCGCTGCTCGACGCGCTCGCGGGCCGCCTTCTCGTCCTTGACGACGGTGGTGTCCAGCGGCTCGCCGGGAAGCGCGTCGAACCTGTCCGCCACCTGCTGCGGGGCCGCGACGGCGAGGGGGACGCGCTGGGGCTCCGGGTGATGGAACGAGCCGATGTACGAGAGCAGGAAGCCCAGTTGGACCAGGAAGACGGCCGTCATGAGGAGGAAGGCGCGGGGGGTGATCGCGTCCCGCAGCTCGGCGACGAGGGGAGAGTTGCGCATGGGAAAGTCCTTCTTCGGCGATTTACCCCATGCATACCGCAATGTCCGCGCGCCACGCGGGAAGGGGCGGGCGGGTGAACGGAACTCCTCCGGGCGTCGGGCTGAACGTCGGTCTGAACATTGACCCGAACATTGGTCTGGACATGACGAAGAACCAGAGGTTAGATTCGCGGCTGGTCTAGACCGCAGTACCTCAGTGCACTCCGATCCCCCCACGATCACCAGGAGCGAGCATGCGCAAGAGGATCACCGCGGCCGTCGTCGGGCTCGGGCTCGGCGGAGCGGCCATGCTGTTCACCGGCGGCTCGGCCCAGGGCCACGGCTTCAGCACCGACCCCACCAGCCGACAGTCCCACTGCGCCGACGGCACCGTCAGCGACTGCGGGCCCATCCAGCACGAGCCGCAGAGCGTCGAGGGCCCCAAGGGGTTCCCTGAGGCGGGCCCGGAGGACGGCGCCATCTGCTCGGGCGGCAACGAGGGCTTCAAGCAGCTCGACGACCCGCGCGGCGGCGAGTGGCCCACCACCAAGCTGACGGCGGGCGCGAACCACACCTTCACATGGTCGCTGACGGCCATGCACTCGACGACGGACTTCCGCTACTACGTCACCAAGGACGGCTGGGACCCGAGCAAGCCGCTCACCCGCGCCGACCTGGAGCCCGAGCCCTTCCTGACGGTGCCGATGAACGGCGAGCAGCCGCCGTCGCAGTGGAGCGCCGAGGGCAAGCTCCCCGAGGGGAAGACGGGCAAGCACCTGATCCTGAGCGTGTGGAACATCGCCGACACGGCGAACGCGTTCTACGCCTGCTCCGACGTCGAGTTCTGACCCGGAGCGGAGGGAACCCGGGCGACGAGGAAGCCGGGCGACGCGATGCGGGCCGGGCCGCGGGGATCCCGCGGCCCGGCCCCTTCCCGCCGAGCGCGCCCGAGAGGCCGCGCAGCGGTCAGAAGCGGACGTCCGAGCAGGCGTAGAACGCGTTGCCCGTGTCCGCGATCGTCCACACCGCGAGGATGAGGTGTCTGCCGGACTTGTTCGGCAGCGTGCCCGAGTGGCTCTCGGTGTTCCCGGGCCGCCGGCCGTTCATGGGGACGGTGAGGAACGGCGCGGTCTCCAGGTCGGCGCGGGTCAGCTTGCGGCTGCCGTCCCAGCCGTCCTTGGTGATGTAGTAGCGGTAGTCCGTCGTCGCGTGCGCCGCCGTGTTCCGCCAGGTGAAGGTGTAGTTCTGGCCCGCCGTCAGCTTGGTGGTGGGCCACTGCCCGCCGCGCGGGTCGTCCAGTTCGGCGAACCGCGCGTTGCCGCCCGCGCAGATGGTGCCGTCGCGCGGCCCAGAGGCGGGGAAGCCCTTGGGGCCCTCGACGCTCTGGGGCTCCCACTGGATCTGACCGCAGCCGGTCACGGTGCCGTTGGCGCAGTACATCTGCCTGCTGGGCGGGGTGGTCGAGTAGCCGTGCGCCTGCGCGGGGCCGCCGGTGACCAGCACCGACGTTCCCGCGATGCCGAGGACGGCCAGGCCCGTGGTGATCCTGCTTCGCATCCTTCGTCGCATGCCGCGCTCCTAAGAACGTGAGGGGTTGCGAGAGCTGGTCCAGACCAACTCTGAAGCTAGCGCCGTCAATTAGGCATGTCCAGACCAATAGTGGGGGAAGTCGCACCTTCGCATGGTGAAAGGGGACCGGCGTCCGCGAAACTCGCCGTATGCTCCCCGCGACCCTCACCCCGCGCGCCCTCGGCCGCGCCCTCCTCACACGTCAACTGCTCACCGAACGGGCGCGGATGACCGCGCTGGACGCCGTCGAGCACCTCGTCGGCCTCCAGGCGCAGGCGCCCAGGCCGCCCTACTTCGGGCTCTGGTCCCGCCTCGCCGGCTTCCGGGCCGAGGAGCTGTCGGCCCTGCTGCTGGACCGCAGCGCCGTCCGCGTCAGCGTCATGCGCGGCACCGTCCACCTCATCAGCGCCCGCGACTGCGTCCAGCTCGCGCCGCTGACCCGGCCGCTGTACGAGCGGGCCGTGCGCAGCCGCTACCGCGCCGAGCTGGCCGGGACCGACCCCCAGGAGATCGCCGACGCCGGGCTCGCCCTCGTACGGGAGAGCCCGCGCCCGGCAGCCGAGCTGGGCACGCTGCTCCAGGAGCGCTGGCCGGGGCGCGACCCGCGCATGCTCTCCCAGGTGGTGCGCCACCTCGCCCCCGTCGTGCAGATCCCCCCGAGGGGCGTGTGGGGGCGCGCGGGTGCTCCGGTGTACGCGGCGGCCGAGACCTGGCTCGGCAGACCCATGGCCAAGGAACCGTGCGTCGAGACCGTCCTGCTGCGTTATCTGCGCGCGTTCGGACCCGCCTCGGTCATGGACGCGCAGCAGTGGTCGGGACTGACCAGGCTGGGCGAGGTCATGGAGCGGCTGCGGCCACAGCTCAGGGTCTTCACGGACGGGGCGGGACGCGAACTGTTCGACGTGCCGGAGGCGCCGCGCCCTGACCCGGAGCTGCCCGTGCCGCCGCGCTTCGTCGCCGAGTACGACAACCTCGTCCTCGCGCACGCCGACCGCACCCGGCTGATCGACGAGCGCGACCGCGCGCACCTCGCGAGCCGCAACGGCCAGGTCCCCGGCACCGTGCTGCTGGACGGCGCGGTGTGCGGGACGTGGAAGGCCGGGGAGAGCCGGGGCGCCGCGACACTGACCGTGACGCCCTTCCGCTGGCTCTCCGACGAGGAGGAGCGGGAACTGGCCGAGGAGGGCGAACGGCTGCTCGCCTTCGCCACGGGCTCGTCGGGCTCCTCGGGCGCGACGGGCGCGACGGGCGCCTCGGGCGCCTCGGGCGCCTCGGGCGCGGGAGTGACACGCACCGTCAGCTTCACCGCACCGCCCCGGACGTAGGATGTCCACGGTCACTGGGAGGGCGATGTGAACAACCGGGGAATGGCACGTGAGATCCAGGAGCGGATCAAGAAGCTGATCGTCGACCGGAGACTGCCCTCCGGGTCCCCGATGCCCACCGAGAACGAGCTGATGGAGCAGCTCGGCGTCAGCCGCAACTCCGTGCGCGAGGCGCTCAAGGCACTCCAGGCGATGGGGATCGTCGAGATCCGGCACGGCTTCGGTACCTACGTCGGCGCGATGGACATGGCCCCGATGATCGAGGGCCTCACCTTCCGCACCGTCGCCGCGCACTACCGGGGCGAGGACAGCCTGTCGGAGCTGCTGGAGCTGCGCGAGGCGATAGAGACCGGGCTCATCGCCCGGCTGGTGAGCGGACCCGCGCCCGAGACGGATCTGGACGAACTCCAGGAACTGGTCGCACGGATGGGCGAGGAGGCGGACGCGGGGGGCGTGCGCGCCGGTACGGACCGCGCCTTCCACATCGCCCTCTACCGCGGCCTGGGCAACACCCTGCTGAGCGAGGTCCTGGACGCCTTCTGGGACGCCTTCCACCGTGTGCGGACCGACCTCGCCGATCTCCATCAGGACCCCAAGACCACCCGTGACCAGCACGCGGAGATCCTCGCCGCCGTGCAGTCGGGGGACGTGCTGCGGGCCGAGGCCGCCGTGCGCGAGCACTTCGACAACATCCGCGCACGGCTTCGCTCCACGGTTCCCACACAGTCCACTCGAATTGATGACGCGTCCGTCACATCTGCTACGGCAATCCCGCCCCTTCGCGGGTAAACAGCGTCTTTCCGGCCTTGCGCTCCCGTAGCGACTCGGGGAACCTGCTGGAGATTCGCCGATTCGCCAAGATCCGGTGCGGGGACCGGAGTCGGGGACGACGCCCGTACGCAATCGGCGACGGTCATCATGCAACCGCGCAGCGGCCCGGCCTTGTCTGACTCAGTGGCGGCCGTCGCGCGCCGCGCCCGGGCCGGGGGACCAGAAGGACGCGGGCACGTACGAGCACACGCAGCACACTGCGTGCGGGGGGATGGACTCATGACGTCGACACCGCCACACAGTGCCCGGCAACAGCAGCCCGGCTACGACCCGTCGCAGACCGCCCAGTTGCGCATACCGCGCCAGCACAGACCGCGCGGTACGAACGGCCGCGGTCTGCGCTGGTCGCCCAAGGCCCTGCCCCGTTACGACTACGAGCACTACAGCCGTCTCGCGGGCCCCCTCACCCAGCCCGACCCGGACAAGCCCTACCGCGTCCGCTACCGCAGCCTGCTCGCCGACGAGCCGCACCGCGTCAGGGCCGCCGTGCTGCTGTGCCTGGCGCCGCTCGTCTCCGCCGGGCTGCTGGTCTGGCTGATGCAGCCCCAGCACTGGACGCAGCGCGACGCGGGCGAGGTCTCGGACCTGGTGCTGAAGCTCGACATCGTCATGCTGGTCTCCATCGGCCTCATCGAGCTGTTCCGCACCCTCAACGTGCTCTCCAACGCACACGCCACGCTGGTCGCGAGGGACCCCATACCCGTGGTCCCCGAATCCGGTACCAAGGTCGCCTTCCTCACCTCGTTCGTGCCCGGCAAGGAGCCGATCGAGATGGTGACGAAGACCCTCGAAGCCGCCGTGAAGATCCGGCACCGGGGGCTGCTGCACGTCTGGCTGCTCGACGAGGGCGACGACCCCGAGGTGAAGGAGGTCTGCGCCAGGCTGGGCGTCCACCACTTCTCCCGCAAGGGCGTGCCCGAGTGGAACCGCGAGAAGGGCCCGCACCGCGCGAAGACCAAGCACGGCAACTACAACGCCTGGCTGGCCGCGCACGGCGCGCGGTACGACTACTTCGCTTCCGTCGACACCGACCACGTGCCGCTGCCCAACTACCTGGAGCGGATGCTCGGTTACTTCCGCGATCCGGACGTCGGCTTCGTCATCGGGCCGCAGGTCTACGGCAACTACGACAACTTCGTCACCAAGGCCGCCGAGAGCCAGCAGTTCCTCTTCCACGCCCTGATCCAGCGCGCGGGCAACCGCTACGAAGCGCCCATGTTCGTCGGCACCAGCAACGCCGTGCGCATCAGCGCCATCAAGGGCATCGGCGGGCTCTACGACTCCATCACGGAGGACATGGCGACGGGCTTCGAGATGCACCGTGCCAAGAACCCCGCGACGGGCAACAAGTGGCGCTCGGTCTACACCCCGGACGTGCTCGCCGTCGGCGAGGGCCCCAACGCCTGGACGGACTTCTTCACCCAGCAGCTGCGCTGGTCGCGCGGGACCTACGAGACGATCCTCAAGCAGTACGGCAGGGGCGTCTTCACCCTCGGCCCGGGGAAGCTCTTCAACTACACGATGCTGATGCTGTTCTACCCGATCTCGGCGCTGAACTGGATCCTCGCGGCCCTGAGCTGCGCCCTCTTCCTGGGCCTGGGCGCCTCGGGTGTGCAGATCGACCCCGCCGTGTGGATGGCGCTGTACGGCAACGCCACGGCGCTCCAGATCGGCCTCTACGTCTGGAACCGGCGCCACAATGTCTCCCCGCACGAGCCGGAGGGCTCCGGGGGCCTCGCCGGGATGCTGATGTCCGCGCTCTCGGCGCCCATCTACGCACGCTCCCTCTTCGACACCGTGCTGCGCCGCAAGAGCAAGTTCGTGGTGACCCCGAAGGGCGACTCGGCCAGCCCCGACACCCTCTTCGGCACCTTCCGGGTGCACCTCTTCTTCATCCTCGTCTTCGGCGGCTCGCTGGGCGGCTCCTTCTACCTGGGCCACGACCACCCCGCGATGCTGACGTGGGCCGCGCTGGCCATGCTCATCACGGCGGCGCCGATCATCGGCTGGCGGTTCACCGTCCGCGCCGAGAAGAAGAAGCGCAGACAGGAACGCCGGGAACGTCAGGGGCAAGGCCAGCAGGGCAGTAGTCAGGGGCAGGGGCAGGCGCCACAGGCGCAGGAGCAGGCGCACCGGCAGCCACAACCGCAGGCGCTGCCGCCGCAGCAGCAGCCGCAGCCGCACCGGCAGCCGTTGCCGCAAGAGCAGCCGCCGAGCTGGGCCGCCACTCCTGACGAGACCATGCACACCGCCCTTGGGGGACGCAAGCAATGAAGTACCGACCGACCCGCCGCACCCGTCGCATAGCGATCGGTGCGGCGGTGGTCCTCGTGATCGCCGGTTTCAACGGGCCCGCGCTCTACGGCTTCGCCTCGGAGCAGTACCACGAGTACAAGATCAACCAGCCGGAGTACAAGGCCGAGAACGGGCACTGGCAGACCGTCGACGTCCCCGAGAAGTACAAGATCAACACGATCCACGCGGCGCTGCTCCACACCGGCAAGGTCCTGCTGGTGGCGGGCTCGGGCAACGACGCGAAGCAGTTCAAGGCGAAGACCTTCCGGACGGTCCTGTGGGACCCGGAGAAGAACACCTTCAAGAACATCCCCACCCCCAACGACCTCTTCTGCGCCGGGCACACCCAGCTTCCCGACGGCAAGCTGCTGGTCGCCGGCGGCACTCAGCGCTACGAGAAGCTCGGCGGCGACGTGAAGAAGGCCGGCGGCCTGATGATCGTCCACAACGAGAGCCCGGACCGCGCCAAGACCCTCAAGGCGGGCACCCGCTTCACGGGCAGGGACAACGGCAAGACGTTCGTCGCCAAGGACAACGTCCTCGTCCCCCGCGCCAAGAAGACGGCCGACCCGGTCACGGGCCAGGTCAAGGTCACCCCCAGCTTCGCGCGGGTCTACGTGGAGGCCGAGAAGGAGGGCAAGAAGTACCAGACGGGCACCGAGGACAACTACCGGGTCCAGGGTCTGCGGGGCGCCGATAGGAAGAACATCTACGGCATCGCCCAGAAGCTCTCCTTCGACAAGAAGGACTTCCAGGGGATCAAGGACGCCTACGAGTTCGACCCCGTCGCCGAGCGCTACATCACCGTCGACCCGATGAACGAGGCGCGCTGGTACCCGACGCTGACCACCCTGGAGGACGGCAAGGTCCTCTCGGTCTCCGGGCTCGACGAGATCGGGCAGGTCGTCCCCGGCAAGAACGAGATCTACGACCCGGACACGAAGAAGTGGTCGTACCTGCCCAGGACGCGCTTCTTCCCGACGTACCCCTCCCTGCACCTCACCGACGACAACGAGCTGTTCTACTCCGGGGCCAACGCCGGTTACGGGCCCGCCGACAAGGGCCGCACCCCCGGCATCTGGAACCTGGAGACCAACGGCTTCCGCAAGATCCCCGGCATGAGCGACCCGGACGCGCTGGAGACGGCCATGACGGTGCCGCTCCCGCCCACCCAGGACCGCAGGTACATGGTGCTCGGGGGCGGCGGCGTCGGCGAGTCCAAGAAGTCCACCGAGAAGACCCGCATCGTGGACCTCAAGGAGGACGCGCCGCGCTTCCGTGACGGGCCCGACCTCTACGCCAAGGCCCGCTACCCCAGCAGCGTCATCCTCCCGGACGACACGGTGCTGACCACGAACGGCTCCGGCGACTACCGGGGGCGCAGCGACAGCAACATCCTCAAGGCCGAGATCTACGACCCGAGGACCAACACCAAGAAGGGCGTGGCCGACCCGCTGGTGGGCCGCAACTACCACTCGGGCGCGCTGCTGCTGCCCGACGGGCGCGTGATGACGTTCGGCTCCGACTCGCTCTACGGCGACGCGGCCAATACCAAACCCGGCACCTTCGAGCAGCAGATCGACATCTACACCCCGCCGTACCTGCACAAGAGCGGCGAGCGCCCGGAACTGAAGGACGACGGGAAGGCCCGCAAGACGGTCCGGCTCGGGGGCAGTGTGTCGTTCAAGAGCAAGGACGCGAAGGACATCAAGAAGATGCGCCTGATGCGGCCCAGTTCCTTCACGCACGTCACGAACGTCGAGCAGTCCTCGGTGGCGCTGGACTTCGAGCGTACGGAGGACGGCGTCTCCGTCACTCTGCCCGAGGACCCCTCGCTGGTCCCGCCCGGCTGGTGGATGGTCACGGCGGTCGACGAGCTGGGACTGCCGTCGGAGTCCCTGTGGGTCAAGGTCCCCACGTCGCCGACGGCCCAGTCCCCGACGACGGTCGCCGAGTCACCGTGACGTGGTGACGTCTCCGGCGCACACATGAGGGAGGGCCCCGCGACGCGATGTCGCGGGGCCCTTTCGTCGTGCGGGTGCCGGAAACGTCAGCCCTTCGTGTTGCGGGCCAGGTCCAGCGCGTACTCGGGCCACCACTCGCCCGCCTTCGGGCCGCCCTTGCACTCCCCGTCGGACTCGCCGGGGCGCTTGATCCACAGATAGGCGTCGACCAGCGGCTCGCCCGTCTTCGTGGTGGGCGCCTTGCCGAGCGCTCGGCCCTCGGGGTTGCACCACGCCTCCTCGTCGGCCGCCGCGCCCTCGACGGGGCCGTTGCCGTTGCGGCTGGTGTCGACGACGAACGGCTTGTTACCGATCATCGGGGAGACCTTCTTGCCGTACGCCACGTTCGAGGCGGTGGTCTGGTAGTTGGAGACGTTCAGCGCGAAGCCGTCCGCCTTGTCGATGCCCGCGCGCCGCAGCGGCTCCACGAGACCGCCCGGATCGCGCACCCAGTCGGGGTTGCCCGCGTCCAGGTACACCTTGGTCTTCGACAGTCCCTTGAGCTTGGTCACGGCCTCGTTCAGCAGCGCGTACCGCTCGTCGTGGAACTCCTGGGGCGTGCAGCCCTCGGCCAGGAGGTGCGGGATCGCGTCCGGTTCGACGATCACCGTGGCCGCGCGGTCCCCGATGCCCTTGACGACCTTGTCGAGCCAGTCGCGGTAGGCGCCGGCGTCCGCCGCGCCGCCCTTCGAATACTGGCCGCAGTCGCGGTGCGGGATGTTGTAGAGCACGAGCAGCGCGTCGCGGTCGGCCTTGGCCGCGGCGCTGGTCAGCTTCTCCGTCTGGCCCTGGGGGTCCTCGGTGCCGACCCACTCGGCCACGGGCTGCTTCGCGATCTTGTCGATCAGCGCCGCCTCGTCGGCCTTGTCCGCTTCGCGGTACTCGGCGGCCTGACGCGCGGCGTTGCCCTGCGGGTTGACCCAGTACGGGGCGACGGACCTGGGCCGCTGCCCGGCCGCGTCGCCCGACTTCTCGCCGCCCCCGCCGGAACCACCGTCCGACGACGAGAAGCACCCGGCCAGCAGCAGCACCGCCCCCACGGCCGTGCCGCCCGCGACGCACCTCGTACGCGTACGGGTACGCGCACGAGCACGGGCGCCCGTATGGGCACTCCCGCTCCTCCCGCCGGCGTAGTTGCCGTACATCCACTCCCCCTCGGCCGCACTGACCGGGAGACACTCCCCCGGCCCCCTGGAACACACCGGACCTGGCCATCGTGTCACAGGGCCACGCGCCGGCCGCGAAACTGTCGTGCAGCTGTTACGGGTGGCCGCCGCGGGCTCCCGTGCCCCGGACCGCGGCCTGACCCTTCGTCAACTCGGCCTGAAACGAGGAGTGTCGGCCGGATCGTTTCGTGACGGGTCCACGGGGACGTCATACGGTGGCCCCAGGACCCCGGACCCTGGTCTCGACGCCCCTCTCCGGCCCCTTTCCTCTCGCAGGCCCGGAGACAGGGGCAAGGGTGCCCGGCCGGAGTCCTCCTGAGGGGGGAGTGGATCCCCGCCGGGCACCCCGCACAGGCCGTATTGACAGTGGACATGCCAGGCTGGGACTCTCCGAGCGGTACATATTCATACTGAGGCGACGGTGCGCAGGAACCCGGTGCGATTCCGGGACGGTCCCGCCACTGTGTCCGTGAGGCCGGGGCGCGCGCACGCCGCCCGGGGCCGCACGGGAGTCAGGAACTGACCTGTCGCTTCTCCGCCAACGGGGCGTGGAAACCCCAGGAGGAGGCACGCGGATGTCCCTGCACACCGCTCAACCGACCGCGACGGGCGCGGCCCTTCCCGAGGCCGATGTCACGATCCGCTCGCGCGACTGGCTCATCGCCGCCGCTGCGGCCATCGTCGCGCTGATCGCGCTCTACGCCGTCTTCGTCGACAACGGCAACATCATCTCGGCCACCGGCAGCTATCTGCACGAGTTCTCGCACGACGGCAGGCACCTCTTCGGCGCCCCCTGCCACTGACGGGACGCGTACGCACATGACACCCGCATCCTCGTCACCGGCTTCCCCTTCGCCGTCCGTTTCCTCCCCTTCTTCCTCTTCTCACCCTTCGACCGTTTCACCGGCGTCGGCCCCGTACCCGCTGCTGCCCCTGCTGCGCAGAGGGCTCGCGGCCGGTGGCGTGGCCGGGCTGCTCTCGGGGCTGTTCTCGTTGCTCCTCGCCGAGCCCCTGATGGACAGGGCGATCGGCCTGGAGGAGAAGCGCGCGGCTGCCGAGCACGCCCACGCGCACGGGGGCGGCGGGCAGGCGCACTCGCACGCGGCGGAGGCCGAGGAGCTGTTCTCCCGTGGCACCCAGCACTTCGGCCTGGTGGTCACCGCCGTGGTCGTCGGGCTCGCCATCGGCGTCTTCTTCGCCCTGGCGTACGTGCTCGTCCACCGCACCCGCACGCTCCACGACCGCCCCTGGGAGCGGGCGCTGACCCTCGCGGGCGCCGGGTTCCTCGCCCTGTCGCTGCTGCCCGCGCTGCGCTATCCCGCCAACCCGCCCGGCGTCGGCGACAGCGGCACCGTCTCCGAACGGCAGGCCCTGTGGGTGGCCGCGCTCGCCATCGGCGTGCTCGGCATGCTGCTGGCCTGGCAACTGCACGTACGGCTCGGCCGCGCGGGGCACGGCGCTCCGGTGCGCCAGCTCGCCGCGACGGCCGCCGCGACCGGCACCCTCGCGGTGCTCTTCCTCCTCCCGGGCAACCCCGATCCCGTGCCGGTGCCCGCGCCCCTGCTGTGGGACTTCCGGGTGCTCTCGCTGGCCTCGCACGTCCTGCTGTGGGCGGCGCTCGGCGTCACCTTCGGCGCGCTGGGGCTGCGCGCGGCGCGTGCGGGACAGGGACAGGGCGCGCGGACCCCGCGGACAACGGCGGAGCCCGCCGGGGCGTCCGGGGACGCGTAACGGCACGTCGCACGCGGTGCCGTGGGGCGGTGAGCGGGCCATGTACCCCTG